>CAMCMI010000009.1 GCA_945875875.1 Rhizobium sp. Q54 | reverse complement strand
GAGCCGTCAACAACAATGACCCTGCGGGAAAGTCAATCTTGGGGGTTTCGAACGGGCCGTTCTTAACGCAATCGAAACCATCGCCATTAAGCGCGCATTGACCGTGCCCGCAGTTCGGGTCTGGCCGGTAACGATCTGATTAAGCGATACGCTCAAAGTGTACTCGTTCAAGGGGCCTGAGTCTGGCCTCTCCGGGCGCGTCCCTCTCGGGGCGAGCCCGGGTCGGGTCGCTATCTGACGGCCGGGGAGCGTAAATGTTTAGCGTAGATGCGTCCGGCCCGGACAATCGTCCGGCGCCGTTGGACATAGCCGCCATGCGCAGCTCCCTTGCTGCGGCGATGGCCCCGCCGCCTGAGCCCGCGCCCGCAATGCGTCGGGCGCGGGCGCTGCTGGAGATTCCTGCGGTGCGCCGGGCGGGCGGGTTGTGCGCCGCCGCCATCGGGCTCTGGCTTGGATACGCGGCGCCACGCTCTGCGCCAAAGGTTGATATCGCCCATGCCGAGCCTGCTGGCGAATGGCTTGACGTGGTGAAGCCGTTTCAGCTCTACGACGTCGCCTCGCCTGAATTTTCAACTGCGTTTGGCGTCTATGAGGCGCAGCACAATCTGGTTGGCGGCGGGCGCCGCGACGTCGTGACGCTTGGCGCGCTTGATCAGAACGAGCCCTATTTGCGAGTGGCGTTCTATCGGCTGGGATCGGAAGCCGCGCCCCACACCAGCCTGTTTGTCGAAATGGCGCGCCGTGCGTCGGGCGCAGGGTTGGCAGTTGACCGGGTGTCTGCGCCCAGTCTTTTGACGACGCGCTTTGGTGCGTTCGAGACCGCCGACGTAACTGTGTCAGAGGGCGCGAGCGCCAGCCAGGACCAGGCGCGCACCTGCGTCGGCTTCAGGTTTTCGAATGAAGCGCCGCGTTTCCGCATGTCGGGCTTTGCTTGCGGGCAGAGGGGGCGACCTGCGGACCGGAGCGCCATCGCCTGCCTGATCGACAGGTTCGATCTGGTGGCGGCGGGCGAGGACCAGGCCCTGCGCGCCTTTTTCGCCCGCGCCGAACAGGGGCGCAGGCCGGAATGTTTCGCCAGCAAAATGGCGCAAAACGCCAATTGGCTCGCCCCGCAATCAAGCGCACCGACGCTGCGCGCGACTAAAAAGGAGCATGCCGCGCCGCTCCCAAAGAGCCGTCCACGCACATAGGCTGACCACCGATGGAGCCGGACTAATCCCGGAACCGCGCTGATTTTGGCGGTTTCTCACATATGAAAGGACTTTATCATGCGCATATGTTTCAAAAATTCTTTTGCATTGTTTTGCGCCCTCGCCAGCGCGTTCACCCTGTTGGCGAGCGCAGCCGAGGCGCAAACGCGGCGGGGCCGCGCGGCGGGGCCGCGCGGCGCCGCCCGAGATCGTCATTCAAAAGCGCAGTTTTCTGGATTCAGGCCGCGTCGTCCCGCGCGACAGCATGCGCAATTACGTGACGATGGACACGATCCTGCGCGAGCCCGTCTACAACAACCAGCGCGGGATGCTGGGCCTTGAGACCCTGCCCCGCCGGTTTGATCCGCCGGGGCGTCCCGTGCCGCTGTTTGAGTTTTAGCCCTATTCCGCAGCCGCTTTACGCGTGTGCTCGTTGATGATGCGCCACAGCTTGTGCGGGGTGGCGGGCATCGGCACGTCGCGCACGCCAAGGTGAGCCAGCGCGTCAACCAGCGCATTCCCAACCACCGGCAGCGCGCCGACGCAGCCAGCTTCCCCGGCGCCCTTTACGCCCAGCGGATTGGAGGGCGTGGGGCATGGATGGCTCTTCACCTCCATGTAGGGCATGTTGTCGGCGTGAGGCATGGCGTAATCCATGAACGAGGCGGTGAGCAGCTCGCCGTTCTCGTCGTAGATCAGATCTTCCATCAGCATCTGGCCGATGCCCATGGCGATGCCGCCGTGGATCTGGCCCTTGAGCAGCAGCGGGTTCATGACGTTGCCGACGTCGTCGACGACGTTGTAGCGCAGGATTTCCACCACGCCCGTGTCCTCGTCGATCTCAAGCTCGCAGACGTGGGTTCCGCTGGGGAAGTTGGCCTTGCGCTGGTGGTAGACGGCGCTGGCGTTCAGCCCCGGCTCCATGTCGCGCGGCAGCTTGTTTGGATTGGCGGCCAGCAGCGCGACCTCTTTCATCGTCAGGCTGGCGTTGCTTTTGCGATTGATGAACACGCCGTCCTCGAAATCGACCTCGTCCACGCCCATCGCGAAAGCCGCGATCTTCTTGGCCTTGTCGACGATCTTGGTCGAGGCCATCAGCATCGCACCGCCGCCAATCGAGGACGTGCGCGAACCGCCCGTGCCCTCGCCAAAGAACACGACGTCGGTGTCGCCCTGTTCGTAATGCACGTCTTTGGGATCAAGACCGAGCTTGTCGCAGACGAGCTGCTTGAAAATCGTCTCGTGGCCCTGTCCGTGGCTGACGGCGCCCGACAGAATCGTGACGCTGCCGGTGCGGTCGAAACGAATTTCGGCGCCCTCATAGCCAGCCGCGCCCGCCTTCTCGATCGAGTTGGAAATGCCGATGCCGCGCAGCTTGCCGCGCTTGCGCGCCTCCGCCCGGCGCTTCTCGAAGCCCTTCCAGTCGGCCATTTCCAGCGCTTCGTCCATGCACTTTTCAAACTCGCCGCTGTCATAGATGAACGACAACGCGGTCTTGTAGGGCAGGGCGCTGGGCGGGATCAGGTTCTTGCGGCGCAATTCCACGGGGTCAAAACCCAGCTCGTCGGCGGCCATGTCGATGATGCGCTCGATGACGTAAGCCGCCTCGGGGCGCCCGTTGCCGCGATAGGGGCGCATCCAGTGCGTGTTGGAGAAGGCGGCGGTCACGTCCACATGAATGGCGGGCGTGGTGTAGACGCCAGCCAGCGTACCCAGATTGCTCACCGGCCCGCCGTCCGAGCCCGGCTGCACATAGGCGCCAAGGTTCGCCACCGTCTTGATGCGCAGCGCCAGAAACTTGCCGTCCTTGTCGAGCGCCAGTTCGGCATCTGTCACGTTGTCGCGACCGGCGGCGTCGGCCAGAAAGGCTTCGGTGCGCGTGGCGGTCCATTTCACCGGGCGACCGATGATCTTTGAGGCCAGCAGCACGAGGCCGACTTCGTTATAGACGCCCGATTTCATGCCAAAGCTGCCGCCGATATCGCCCGCCACCACGCGCAGCTTGCTTTCGGGAATGCGCAGGGTCTCCGACAGCTTCTCGCGGAAATCGAGCGCGCGCTGGAGCGTTGTGTAGATCGTGTAGCGGTCGGAGGCCTTGTCATAGACGCCGACGCTGCCGCGCGGCTCCATCGTGGCCGCCATCACGCGGTTGATGACGAAGCGGTGCTTGATGACATGGGCCGCGCTGGCGATAGCCGCGTCGGTCGCCGCCTTGTCGCCTTCCAGATGCACGAAGCAGATGTTGTCGGGATTGGCGTCATGGACCGCCGGGGCGCCGGGGGCCAGAGCCTGTTCGGCGGTGAACACGGCGGGCACGACCTCGTATTCGATTTCGATCAGCTCCAGCGCATCAAGCGCCTGATCGCGGGTCTCTGCGACCACGAAGGCCACGAAATCGCCGACCCAGCGCACGCGGTCTCCGGTGAGGCCGGGCAGCGGCGGGGCGTAGATGGGCGAGCCGTCGCGCTTTTTCTTGCCCGTGGGCAGCGGCAGCGAGCCAAAGCCCGAATCAGCCCAATCCTTATGGGTGAGCACGGCGAGCACGCCGGGGGCTGCTTTGGCGCGCGTTGTATCGAGTTTCAGGATTTTTGCGTGGGCGTGCGCTGAGCGCAGCACCACGCCATGGGTCATGGCGGGGAGCGCGAGATCGTCCACGTAACGACCGCCGCCCTGGATCAGGCGCGGGTCTTCGAACCGCGACACTGCCTGTCCGAGTGCATATTCACCCATATCTCTCCCCTTTTCATCTGGTGCGAAAAGCCTGAGGCGGTCAGATCCGGTCTGGCGAATCTGTCGAACAGCCTTGGCGCCGCGAGCGTTATGGTCCCATATCAGGCCAAGCGCCGCATTTCGACAAGTCTGATCGGCAGGTCCGTTTGTTTTTTGGCGCAGACATATAGATCGCAGGACGCATTTCATGTTTGAGGGCATTCGCAATTTCATGGCCGAGCTGATGGGGCGGCAAGGCGGGCGCGAGTTCGACGGCGCCGATTATCGCAAGGCCGCCGCCGCCCTTCTGGTGCATGTGGCTGATTCGGACGGCGCGATTGATCCGCGCGAGCGCGCGCGCATCCTCGCATTGCTGTCCGACCGCTTCGCCATGCCCGGCGGACAGGCGAGGCGCCTGCTGGCGGAAGCGCAGACGAGCGAGGCGGAGGCGGTGGACCTGCATGCGTTCGTCAGCGTGCTGAAGCGCGCTTTCGACGAGAACGGACGGCTGAAGCTTGTGGAAATGATGTGGGAGCTGGCCTATGCGGACCGCGCGCCGCTGGAGGTTGAGGATTCCATCGTCGCCCGCATCGCGCAGATGCTCGAGGTGCCGGAGTCCGATGTTGACGTCTTGCGCCGGGCGAGCGGACCAGAGCTTCGCGGATCAGGGCAAAACTCGTGAGCGCCCGCAAAGTCGTCCTCGTCACCGGCGCCTCGCTTGGCATCGGCGCGGAACTGGCGCGCGTGTTCGCCAGCCACGGCCATGATCTGGCGCTGGCCGCCCGCAGCCGCGACAGGCTGGAGGCTCTGGCCGACGAGATTGCAGCTTCCGGCGCGGCTTCGGGAATTATTCGTTCTGGAATTCCTCGCCCCATCGTGATCGAGATCGACGTCGCCCGGCCCGGCGCCGCCGACGCGCTGGCCGCCCGCCTCATCGCTGAAGGCGCCAGCGTTGAAATCCTCGTCAACAATGCCGGCTTTGGATTGATCGGCCCCGCCAGCGCATTGGCGCGGGACGAGCAGATCGAGATGGTCGATCTCAACGTGCGGGCGCTGACGGATTTGACGCTGGCCTTCCTGCCAGACATTCGCGCCTCGCGCGGGCGTATTCTCAACGTCGCCTCCGTCGCTGCATTCTTGCCGGGGCCCGGCATGGCCGCCTATTACGCCAGCAAGGCGTTCGTGCTCTCGTTCTCCGAGGCCTTGTGGTTTGAGCTGCGCGAAGAGGGCGTGGCGGTGAGCGCGCTGTGTCCTGGCCCCACCGCCAGCGGTTTTGGCGCTCGCGCGGGCGTGCATCCGGGCATGCTGGACAGCGTGCGCGGGCTTACCGCCGCACAAGTGGCGCAGGCCGGATATGAGGGCCTGATGGCGGGGCGGCGCGTGGTGGTGCCGGGCTTTGGTTTTCGCGTCTCGGCGTGGTTTGGCCGGTTTGCGCCGCGTCTGCTTGTGATGTCTTTTGTTGCCCGCGTGCAGATGAAACGGCGCCTGCCGCCTTGATCTCGCCCAATCCATGCGCAAGATGGTGCTTTAATCGTGCCGGATATTCCATGACCTCGCCGGATCTTCATCGCCCGCCTTACGGGACCGTCCTCG
The DNA here is from genome assembly GCA_945875875.1 of Rhizobium sp. Q54. GTDB lineage: Bacteria > Pseudomonadota > Alphaproteobacteria > Rhizobiales > Beijerinckiaceae > Terripilifer. Next base: position 21,773 of record CAMCMI010000009.1, on the reverse strand, counting down.
TGATCCTGCATCAGGAGCATTCGTGCCCGGCCCGCATCGGGCGTCTGATCCACGCCATGGGTTACAGCCTCGACATGCGCCGCCCGCGCTTTGGCGATCCGCTGCCGGAGACTTTGCGCGATTATGCCGGCGCGATCATTTTCGGCGGTCCGATGAGCGCCAACGATCCGGATGATTACGTGCGCCGCGAGATTGAGTTTGTCGGGATCGCGCTGCGCGAGAACAAGCCGTTGCTGGGCGTTTGCCTCGGCGCGCAGATGATCGCGCGCCACCTTGGGCAGATCGTGCGCCCGCATGATCTGGGGCATGCCGAGATCGGCTATTACCCGGTGCACGCCACGCAAGAAGGCCATGCGTTTTGCGCCGCGCCGTTTCCATCACACGTCTATCAATGGCATTTCGAGGGCTTTGATTTGCCCGCCGGCGCGCAATTGCTGGCGCATGGCGAGACGTTTCCCAATCAGGCGTTTTCCTATGGCAGCGCCGTCGGGCTGCAATTCCATCCCGAGGCGACCTACGCCACGATCTGCCGCTGGACTACGCGCGGCGCCGGGCGCATGGGTGCGCTGGGCGCACAAGAGCGCAGCGCACATCTTGAGGCCTGGCATTATCACGATGCGCAAATCGCGCGCTGGATCGATTCATTTCTGCATCGCTGGATCGGCCACGGCGAGGGCGTGATGCAAAAGCGGCCCGTGCGCAAGCCGATGATGGCGGTTTAGAAAAGCGCTGATCTTTCCCTTCTCCCCTTGCGGGAGAAGGATAAGAAAGTCGCCCCTCAATCGGTCAGCACAAGCGCCCAGTAAACCTTGTACTTTGTGCCCGGCGCGAAAGCCGTCGCTATGCCCATGCGGCGCATGTCTTTCTTCAGCATGTTGGCATTGTGCGGGCGCGATTCGCGCCAGCCCGAAAAGGCTTCGGCCAGCGTGTAATAGCCCGCCGAGACGTTTTCAGCCGCCGCTCCCGGATCGACGCCATGCTGTTTCAAACGTGCGCCCAGCGGCGTGCGGCCATGCGTGACCTGTCCCTCGCGCGCCATGGCGTCGGCCTGCGCCTGCGCGGCGCGGGTCAATGCGGGATCGACGACCAATGCTGAAGCGCCATTGTTGGCGCGATAGAGCGAGATCATGTCACGCGCCGCATTGGAATCGACCTTTACGCTGGCCGCGTTGAGTTTGTTGTAGAACGTCGGCTCGGCGGGCGCCGCAATGCGCGCAGGCTCTGCGCCGCAAGCGGCCAGCGCAACAACGAGGGAGGCGAGGCCGATCAGACGAAACGAGCAAAACATGTCACCACCTTTTGAAACCTGAACAGCGATAGCGCGCGAAGATTGACGTTCAATTACCAATTTTAACCACCACCGGCGCCGCAGCGGGCGGCGAGAGGTCGATGTGGGCGTCTCGAAAGCTGCGGAAGATGGCGAAGTTGAGATCGCTGCGCACGCGCTGACTTTTCTCCACGTCCGAGATGAAGCAGATCAGCTCAAAGCGCAGCGTCGCTTCCGCCATGGCGGCAAACATAACTTGCGGAACGGGCGTCTCCAGCACCAGATCCTGGCCCTTCGCGCAATCCAGCAGCAACGCGCGCACCTGATCGGGGTCCGCCGCCATCGCCACCGCCACGGGCACTTTGATGCGACCCACGCGGTCGGCGCGCACCCAGTTCTTCACCACGCCGGTGACGAGATTTGAATTGGGCACAATCATGGTGGCGCGATCAAAAGTCTCGATCTCGGTTGAGCGCACGTTGATGCGGCGCACGTAGCCCTGCTCGTCGCCCACCACCACCCAATCGCCCACGCGAATGGCGCGCTCCCACAACAGGATCAGGCCGGAGACGAAATTGTTGACGATGGATTGCAGGCCAAAGCCGACGCCGATGGACAGCGCGCCCGCGACGATGGCGAGCTTTTCAAAACTCATGCCCACCTGCGCCAGGCCAATCGAGAGCGCAAGAATAAACCCGATATAGCCGACGCTGGTGCGAATGGAATTGCGCAGGCCGACATCGAGCTGCGTGGTGGGCAGATATTCTTTCTCCAGCCAGCGCTGCAACACTCGCGTGCCCGCCACCGCAGCTGCGAACACGATCAACGCAACCAGAACCGCCGACAGCGAAACCGTGACCTCGCCTACTTTGAAACCGAAGAAGGCGGCGCGCAGATTGCCGATCATGTCGTTGGATTCAACGCCCCATGGCGCCAAAATCAGCATCGCGCCGATCAGCACCAGCACCAGCGATGTGGCTCCGCGCAGCAGGATTGCGAGCTGGCGCAGCGAACCCTGACTGAGCCCGATGCTGTTGCGCGCCGCCCGGCTCGCCGCCGTCTCCGGCGCCAGAGCTGATGCGAAAGCATTGTCCGCAATCTTGTGCAGCAGATAGCCGCCCGCGATCACGAACGTCGTCCATACAATTTGATCGACGATGAAATTGCCGAAGGCGATGAAGCCGACGAGATCGGCGACGACAATCGAGATGATCGCAACCCAAGCAAGATTGCGCCACAAGGCCCACCAATCGCGGCGCGGCTCAACGCGCGGGCCAAGCTCTTCGCACGGATCGGCCGCCGCCTGCGCGCCAAAGCCATAGAGCGCAAACGCCATGATGGCGGCCACCGCAATCGAGCCAAGCGCGCGCAGCAATACGGCGACAGCCACCGATGCGGCGGTCAGGTCCACCAAAGCGTCCAGAATCTTCATCGCCGAAACGATGATGGCGATGGTGACAACCAGCGCGCGCACGCGCTCGCAGGCCGGCGTCGACAAATCAATCAGCCGCCATTCGGGTTTGGCGATGGACAGCAGGCCGCGCGACAAGGCGATTGCGATGGCGATGCGCCGCACCGCGTCAAATATGGCGCTCACCAGCGGCTCCAGCCCGGGGCTGAACAGGCCATGGAGCCGCGACACCTCGATCACCGCAAACGCGGTGGCGATGGGGATCGTCGCCACCACAATCGAAATCCACAGCGCGCCAGCAGCTTTTTGCAGCGGCGAGGGCTCGGCCATTGAGGGCGTGCGCTCCAGCACGCGCCGCGCCAGCAGGCGCGTCAGCACAAACAAGGCGGCAAGCGCAACCAGCGCCGCGAGGAACGAGGCCAGCGTCGATCCACGTAGTTTGTTCGAGGCGGCGCCCGCCCAATCGCCCGCCAGAACGCTCAAAGCGCGGGCGTCGCGCGGCAGATCGCTGAGCGCGCTGATCCAGAGATGGGGCGAAAGCACGCTGGCGGAGCGCTGGAACAAGGCTTCCCGAAACAGGGTGCGGCGCCGGTTGGCGATCTCTGCGATCAATTGTTCAGATTGCACGGCGAGCAGACGACCGCGCTTGTAGAGGGCGTCGAACTCATTGAAGGTTTTTTGCTGCTCGGCGCGCTCGGCCGCCGCGTTATTGGCCTCGCTGGCCGCCGGAGCGGGCGCGGGCGTCTCGCCGGTTTTTGTTTCGCCAGCTTCCGCTTTTGGTTCAGCTGATTTGGTTTCGGCGGGTTTTGGGTCCGGCGCCTTGCCCACCTGCTCAAGCCGCACGCGGGAGGCCTCGCGCCTTGGCTCGATTTCGCGCAGCAATTCTCCGATGTCGGCGGCCACCGGCTCGGCGTCGGCGCGCAGGCCCTGCAGGACAGAATCGGGGAGATCCTTGCGCTCCAGCGTCTTTTCGATGCGATCCAGCGCGGCGCGGGCGGCGTCGAGGCGCTGGGTCTCGGAGTTTTGCGCCAGCGCCGCGATGCCCAGCAGCGCGCAGACGAAGGCCGCCGCCAGCAGGAGGGAGAAAAAGCGCAAGCTCTTAATCAAAGGTCAGCTCCAGAATCGAATCAGTCAGTATGCGTTGAATCAGCATAGTTCATCCTGGCCAAGCCTGATCTTGCCAAGCCTGATCTTGCCAAGCCTGATCTCGCCAAGCCTTGTGGTGCAAGCCTTGTGGTGCAAGCCTTGTGGTGCAAGCCTTGCGGGGCAAACCTTGCGAGCCATGTGCCGCATGCATGTGTCGAATATGCGTCAGGCTTTCCGCGGGTCGGCGTAATCGTGAATGCCGCCGTTGTAATCGGTCACGCGCCAGCTTTGATCGCTTAACGCCTGCGCCGCGCTTTCGCTCAAGGGCGCTTTGCCGTAGCCGCCGGGAATGTCGAGCACGTAATCGGGCTGGCACAGGCCCGAGACGCGACCGCGCAAGGCGGCCACGATCTCGCGCCCGCGCGCGATATCGACGCGCAAATGGCTGGTGCCGGGCGCAAGATCGGGATGGTGCAGATAATAGGGCTTGATGCGGCACTCCACAAAAGCGCGCATGAGATCCGCCAGCGTATCGGGATGATCGTTGACGCCCGCCAGCAGCACGCTCTGGCTGACCATCGGCATGCCCGCATCCACAATGCGGGCGCATGCGGCGCGCGCCGCTGGCGTCAATTCGCGCGCATGATTGGCGTGCAGCGCCACGTATACGCTGCGCCCGAAGGCTTTCAGCGCGTCGATCATGTCCGCATTGACGCGGGAGGGATCGACGGCGGGCACGCGGGTGTGCAGGCGCACGACCTTGACATGGGTAATGTCGCCAAGCGCCGCCATCGCCTCTTTCAGACGCCTTGGCGACATCGCCAGCGGATCGCCTCCCGTGAGGATGATTTCCCAGATTTCGGGATGGGCGCGCACGTAATCAAGTGCGCTGGAGAGCGCCTCGCGCGACAGCGAGGAGGCGCCGCCCGGCCCCACCGTTTCGCGGCGAAAACAAAAGCGGCAATAAACCGGGCACACGTGAAGAAGCTTCAGCAACGCGCGGTCAGGGTAGCGATGCACCACGCCCTCAACCGGCGAATGGGCTTCGTCGCCAATGGGATCGAGATGCTCCTGCGGCAGGCCGTCCAGCTCCCGGGGATCGGGCAGAAATTGCAGGCCGATGGGATCGTTTGGGTCGTCAGGGTCGATCAGCGCCGCCATTTCTGGCGTTATCGAGATCGCATAGCGCTCAGCCACCATTTCCAGCGCGGCCGCGCGTTCAGGAGCTGCAAGCCGGGAAGATACAAGATCTGCGGGGCTGCGGAGCGTTTTTGAGAAGATCGGAGCGGTCATAAGTTTGCTTAAGGCGACGCGGCGCGCGAGGCAAACGCTGGAGCCGTCTCAGATGCGCGCGAGGCCGCGCGCGGTCCAGAGGCAACCGCAAACGTGCACGATGTCGGAACGGGTTTTCCTGTGGGCGGTTAAACCGGCAGGAGGTCGCCATGACCCAATATGATCCCAAACGCCCGGTAAATCCGCAAAATGACCCCCGCCGCGATCCGTTTCGCGATCCGGCTATGGACGCCCGAACCATGAGCGAGACATCAGCCCGGCAGGGCGGCAAGGGACGCCCGGTGCTCTACGTGCTGATAGGCGGCCTCGTGCTGGCCCTGATTGCCTGGGCTGTGGCCGAAATGTACCCCAGCGGCGGCTCCACCACCGCCGATACGCCAGCCACGATCGAACAGGCGACGCCCGGCCCGCAAACCACGGGCTCGACGCCCGGGGCCGTTCAACGCCCGCCCGATTTCGGCGGCCTGCCTGCTGCGCCCAATTCCGCAAGCGAGGGCGTGCGCACGGCGCCGCCGACGGGCAATACGCCGCCCGCCTCGGACAGCGCGCGCTAGCCCGCCAGCGGCGTCCACATCGTCGCTTCAATCGAGCCGGCGGCGCTGGCCAGCATCAGCACGCGGTCAGCGCCGAGCGCGATGCCGCTGGCCTCCGGCATGGTCTGGAGCGCGGCCAGAAAATCCTCGTCAAGCGGGTAATCGTCCTGCCCATTGGCGCGGCGCTGGGCCATCTCGGCTTCAAGCCGTGCGCGCTGCTCGGTCGCGTCTGTGAGTTCGCCGAACGCGTTGGCGATCTCGACGCCGCAGGCGTAAAGCTCAAAACGCTCGCAGACCTTGGGGTTATCCGGGCGCCGGCGCGCAAGCGCGGCCTCGGAGGCGGGGTATTCGTCCAGCACCAAAAGGCGCCCCAGCCCCAGATTTGGCTCGACCTTGTGAGCCAAGATCATGCTGAACATGTCGCTCCAGTCGTCGCCCGGCGCCATCGCCGCCATGCCGATATTGGCGGCGGCGCGGGCCAGAGCCTCGCGATCATTGATCCCGTCTGTTCGCAGCGTGGAGGCCAGATCAATCCCCGCATAGCGCTCAAACGCCTCGCACACGCTCATGCGTTGCGGCTCAAGGAAGGGGTCGGCGCTGCGGCCGCGATGCGAGAACGCTTTCGAGCCCGCGGCCTGCGCGGCCAGAGCGCAGATTTGCGCGGAATCGTCGATCAGCGCGCCATAGGGCTGGCGCGCCCGGTACCATTCCAGCATTGTAAATTCGGGCTGATGCAGCGGGCCGCGCTCGCCGTTGCGAAACACGTGGCCGAGGCTGAAAATGCGCTCTTCGCCGGCCGCCAGCAGTTTCTTGCAGGAAAATTCCGGCGAGGAATGCAGGTAATAGCGCTGGCGGGCGCCGTGCTGCCCGACGTAATCGGTCGCAAAGCCTGCAATATGGGCCTCATTGCCGGGCGAGACTTGCAAGGCGTTGACGTCAACCTCCAGAAAGCCGCGCTCGTCGAACCATTTGCGCCAGCTTGCAAAGGTGCGCGCCCGCGCCCGCAGGAGCGGCCTGCGGTCGGCGTGAAACCGGGGCGACCACCACGGACTGGGGGCGGGGTTTTCGATACGGCTGGTCATTCGCGCGTGAATCGCTATTGTGCGCCCGATTTCGTTTGGGCGAGCGCGGTTCCAGAGCCCTCTTAGGCTGGACGCCCGCCGCATATCAAGGACAGAACCCGTGAAAGTGATCGCAAGCTCCATCCGCAAGGGCAATATCATCGAGCGCGAAGACGGGAACCTCTATGTGGTTCTCTCGGCGGAAAGCTTCCATCCCGGAAAAGGCACGCCCACGACGCAGATCGACATGCGCCGCATTTCCGACGGCGTGAAGACGACGGACCGCTACAAGACCACCGAACAGGTCGAGCGCGCCTATGTCGAGGACCGCGATTACGAGTTCCTCTACAACGACGCCGACGGCTTTCATTTCATGAATCAGGAGACTTTCGACCAGCTTCAGGTCTCCAAAGACGTGCTGGGCGACGGCGCGGCGTTCCTGCAGGAAGGCATGAAGGTCATGCTGAGCGTGTTCAACGGCGTGCCGGTGGCGGTGCAATTGCCCCAGCGCGTCACCTTCGAGGTCGTCGAGACGGAGCCCGCGATGAAGGGCCAGACCGCATCGTCCTCCTACAAGCCCGCCATCCTCTCCAACGGCGCACGCTGCATGGTGCCGCCGCACATTTCGGCAGGAACGCGCATCGTGATCCTCACCGACGACGGCTCCTACGTTGAGCGCGCGAAGGACTGATCTTTTTGCGATCGTTTGAACCAAGCCGTTCGTCCTTAAAGGGCGGGCGGCTTTTTTGTGCTCCAAGGTCAAGCATATTCACTCTCGCTTAAGTCTAATGACTACAGCGTAACCTAGATTAACTTGTACTTAAGCGCAGGCGCGCAGCTTCTCGTTTGGGAAGGTCGGGCAGGTTTTGCGCTCATTTGGATGCGCTGGCCCGGACCTTCGCGGGGTCTGCGTCATGCGTTTGCGTTTCTGTTCCGCCCTCGTCCTGCTCGTCGTCGCTCCAGGAGGGGCGCGCGCAGCAGATTGGTACACAGGCTCGCCCGCCAGTCAGGCGGGTCGCCCAACCAGCTCATTCGACCTGTCGTTGTCGGGCACAAGCCAGTCTTCCGTTCATGGCGTGGCCATCGGCACGTTCTCGCCTTATGGCTTGCTCGACCAGAGCGGCCTGCGGCTGCGCGTGGCCGCCACGCTTGGCACGTTCACCTATACGGCGACGGCGGCTGGCGTTGGCCAGGTGCGCGGCGATCAGGCCATCGGCACGTTTTTGGCCGGTCATGAATGGGTCTTGCCCAATATGACAACGGCGCTCTGGGGCGGCCTCGATATCTGGCGCAACGCGCTCGACAAATACGATCCAAACAACAAGACGGCGGGCACGGCGTTCGGCTTCAAGGTCGCCGCGGACGTTTACGTGAACCCGACCAGCTACACGATGGCGTCGGCCAATCTTACGTTTTCGTCGGCGCACCAGAGCTATTACGCGCGCTTCAAGGCGGGGCTTGCGGTCTCGCAGCATGTGTTCATCGGGCCTGAGCTTGTGGCGCTGGGCGACAGCTTCAGCCAGCAATGGCGTGTGGGCGCGCACCTCTTGGGCTTCAAGGTCGGCCCGCTGCAATTTGGAATTGCGGGCGGTTACATGAACGACCGCGTGCGCGGCGCCGGCGGCTACGGCACGTTCGACACCCGGCTCGTATTCTAGCGCTTTGGTTTTGTGACGGGCGCGGGCGCAGCCGTCCGCGCCCAATTTTTTGCAATGCTTTGTTAACCATAACGTTTTGCTCGCAAGTTTGCAGCTTGGTCTTAACTATTTTCAAACCAAGTTTGCGTAACGTAAGCTGGTTCTTTGAGGTTTTTTCAAATGGCTTCCGCATTGCGCGCGACTGCATGGATCGTTTCCGGACTGGCTGCTTTTTTGCTGCTGGGCCAACCCGTTAGCGTCGATACTCAACTGGCTTTGAGCCTGTCGGTCATCGTCGTGATGGCCGTCGTGTGGAAATTCGGCCCCGGGCTCCTGTATCGTCAATTGTTTGTCGGTCTCGGCAGCTTCGTCGTCATTCGCTATCTCTACTGGCGCACCACGAGCACGCTGCCGCCCAGCAGCGATCCTGTGGGCCTTGCGTTCGGCATCCTGTTGCTGGCGGCCGAATGCTATTGCGTGCTGATCCTTATCATCAGCCTCACGATCAGCGCCGATCCGTTGAAGCGCGCCACCATCGAGCGCGATCCCGACGACGAGCTGCCCACCATAGACGTGTTCATCCCGACCTATAACGAGGACGAATACATTCTGGCCGCCACCATGGCCGCAGCGCGGTCGATGGATTATCCCGATCACAAATTGTCCGTATGGTTGCTCGACGACGGCGGCACCGACCAGAAGTGCAACGATCCCAACCTCGAGAAAGCCCAGGCCGCCCGCCAGCGGCGCGAGGAATTGAAAGCTTTGTGCGCGCAGATGGGCGCGATCTATCTCACGCGCAAAAAGAACGAGCACGCCAAAGCCGGTAATATGAACAATGCGCTTGCGGTGTCGCGTGGCGAAATCGTCGTCGTGTTCGATGCCGACCACGCGCCCTTCCGCGATTTCCTGCGCGAGACCGTGGGCTATTTTGCGCGCGACAAGAAATGCTTTCTGGTGCAGACGCCGCACGTCTTTCTCAATCCTGATCCGATTGAAAAGAACCTGCGCACGTTCCATCAAATGCCGTCCGAGAACGAGATGTTCTATTCGGTCACGCAATGCGGGCTCGATAAATGGAACGGCTCATTCTTCTGCGGATCGGCGGCGCTGTTGCGGCGCACGGCGCTGGAGACCGTGGGCGGCTTTTCGGGCATCACGATCACCGAGGATTGCGAAACCGCGCTCGATCTGCATTCGCAGGCCTGGACCAGCGTGTTCGTCAACAAGCCGCTGATTGCAGGTCTGCAACCAGAGACCTTCGCCTCGTTCATCGGCCAGCGTTCGCGCTGGTGCCAGGGCATGTTCCAGATTTTGATCCTGAAGAATCCGGCCTTCAAAAAGGGCCTGAGCTTCATTCAAAAGATCGCCTATTTGTCGAGCATGACCTATTGGTTTTTCGCAGTGCCCCGGCTCATCTTCATGCTGTCGCCGCTGGTCTACATCTTGTTCGACGTCAAGATATTCGTGTCCAACCTCGACGAGGCGATTGGCTATACGGCGACCTATATGGTCGTGAACCTGATGATGCAGAATTATCTCTACGGCTCTGTGCGCTGGCCGTGGATTTCCGAATTGTACGAATATCTGCAAGGCGTGTTTCTGGCCAAAGCCATCGTGTCGGTGGCCGCCAATCCGCGCAAGCCGACGTTCAACGTCACCGCCAAGGGCCTGACGCTCGACAACGATCATTTGTCGGAACTGGCGTGGCCGTTCTTCGCCATCTGGGGCCTGCTGGCTCTTGGCAGCGGCGTTGCCGCCTGGCGCTATTTCAACGAGCCGGGCGTGGCCGAACTGATGCTGGTCGTGGGCCTTTGGAACACGTTCAATTTGATGGTGGCGGGCGCCGGCCTTGGCGCCATCGCCGAGCGCAAGCAGCCCGACCGGCATCCGCGCCTCAGCATTGACCGCCAGGGCTTTCTGCATGCGCAGGGCCAGGCTGTCGCCGTCTCCATCGTCAACGTGTCGGCGTGCGGCATGGGCGTGCGGCTTGAGGGCGCCTTGCCGCAGATTTTCAAGGATGGCGACGTGTTGCTGACCATCGAGCCGCTGGGCGACATCGTGGCGCGCAACGAGCCGCTGCCGGTGAATTTCCGTCATGCGACGCCGGTCGGTTCGCAAATGGTCTACGGCTTCAAGTTCGGCGACATGCAGCCGCGCGATTATTACGTGCACGCTGATCTTATGTACGGGGACAGCGAGGCGCTGCCGTGCTTCCTGATGTCGCGCCGCAAGCACAAGAATTTGTTTGCGGGCACGGGACAGTTTCTGTGGTGGGGGGTGAGCGAGCCTGTGCGCGCCATCGCCTACGCGATGCGGGAGGTTACGGGCGCGCAGCCAGCTGGCGACGCCGCGTTGCAGGTTTCGACGGTCTGGCTGCGTCGTCTGCTGGCCATGTCCAAAATCGGTCGGCCCGAGACGCCCCCCCGCGCGGCGACAGCCCCCGAAAAGACGCGCGTAGCATGACGTCAGGAAATCGCATTATGGCCTCCTTCGCCCGCACATTCCTCTGCGCCGCAGCCGTTCTGGCGGGCGCGCTCTGCGCGCAGGCGCAATCGCAACCAGACCCGCAAGCCTTCGCGCCGGCCTTCGCCTCGCCGCTGGCTTCGCCTCCGCTCGCCGCGCGCGCCTCTTCGTCTGCGCCTGGTTTTTCGGTCAACGCGCAGCCGCTTGGCGCAGCTGGAAGCGCCGTGCCCTCCGGCCATTTCATGCGCCATCTGACCAACAACATTCAGGGCTTTCGCCTGACGGGAGAGATCGGACAGTCCGAATGGCCGATGTATCTGACCGAGGCGCAAACCCGGCGCAAGCTGTCGTTCAGGATCGGCTATCTGGCGGCTATCTCCGTCATGCCGGAAGCCTCGCGGCTGACGTTGACGATCAACGATTCTGTTGTTGGCCGCGTCAACATCATCGGCACGCGCGGCGTGCGCACGGCCAGTTTCGACGTGCCCGCAGGCTTGCTGAAGAGCGGCTTTAATTCCATCCGCATCTCCGCCGAACAGCGCCATCGGGTCGATTGCTCGCTGAAGGCTACGTATGAATTGTGGACGCAGATCGACCCGACGCAAACCGGCCTTTTGATGCAGCGTTCTGATTCCGGCGTGCAGACGATCGGCGATCTCGCCGCCTTGCCGGTGGACGAACAGGGCTCGTTGCCGATCCGTGCGATCACGCCCGCGCGCGCCTCGATGGGCTCTGTGGAGCGCGCCATTCGCGCGGTGCAGATGATCTCGCTGGCGGGCCGCTTCGCCCAGCCCGTGGTCGATTTTGGTTCTCTGGCGCAGGGTGATTTTGGATTGAACCTTGCGGTCGGCCCAATCTCTGAACTCTCGTCGCAGCTCGAGGGCGTCACGCTGGGGCCGGTGCTTGGTCCGCGCGTGGCGGTGATCCCGATGGCCAATGGCCTGCGCACGACCGTGGTGGTGACGGGGCGCGACGACGAGGACGTGGAAGAGGCGTTGCAGCAATTCAGCGTTGCTGCGGCCATGAAAGGCTCGCCCGAAGGCTTGCGCGCCGCCGCAGCCTTCCCCGGCTTTCGCATGGACGGCGGCCAGCGCACGAAATTGCGCGAGCTCGGAATCGCCAGCCAGGAGTTCAGCGGGCGCTTGTTTCGCGCCGCCTTCAACGTGATTCTACCGCCTGATTTTTATTCCGCCGATTACGCCAAGGCGTATCTCGACATGGCGGGCGGCTATGCGGCCGGGTTGACGCGCGAGGCGCAGATCATCGTCAGCGTCAACGGCCGCAACGCCGTGAATTTCAAGCTCGCCAAATCGTCCGGCGAAGCCTTCAAGACCAATCCGATGCCGCTGCCGCTGGGCAGCATGCAGCCGGGCCTGAACCGCATCGAGATCGAGGCGCATCTGCCGATGGACTCTGATTCCGCCTGCGATCCGATGGCGGCGATGTCGGGCGCAAAGCGTTTTCTCTTTCTTGACGCCACCGAAATCGAAATGCCGCAGATTGCGCGCATCGCCCGCATGCCCGATCTGGCGGTGACGGCGACCGGCGCGTTCCCCTACGGCCACGGACAGAACAGGCCGACGCTCGCCGTGCTGTCGCCCACGCGCGAAACCGTGGCGGCCGCCGCCACTCTTGCCGCGCATCTGGCGATTGCAGCGGGGCGTCCGCTGGATTTCAGATTGTCGGTCACAGAGCCTGGTCCCGGCGAGGGCCCCTCGCTTGTGGTCGCCCCCGCCAGCGTGGTCGATCCGGCGTTGCTGGCCTCGGTTGGCCTTGCGCCCGACGATCTTTCGAAGATCTGGCGCGACCGCATCGAGGCGCCTGCCTTTGCGCAGCCCGATCAATTGTCGCGCTATGAGCGGCAGGCGCGCCATCGTCTCGTGTTGCAGCGCAATTTCCCCGCCACCTGCCATATGCCAACCCCGCAGGGCGGCTTTCGCAACGCAGAGCGCCGCGCCGCGATGCTGAACGGCGGCGATAGCGTCGCCAGCAGCGAGGCGCTCTCGACCGAGCGCGACCTGTTCGCCGAATGGGACAGCAATCTGCGAAACCAACCGGGCTTTTTTGCGCGCGTCTCATGGATTGTGCAGGCGCCGTTCAGCTATGCGGCGCAATGGGTGGTGAGCGCGCGCGAGCATATCTACGGACTGCTTGACGCACCGGTTGCGACGCCCGCGTTGACGCGTAACGCCTCGCTGGTGATCGCCCAGAGCATTGCGGGCTCGCAGGCCTCGGACGTGAAGACGCTGGTGACGGCGCCGGACGCGGCCACGCTCGCCCATTCGGTGGCGTGCCTTGTCGATCCGCGCGTCTGGCGCCAGATCAGCGGCGGCATGGCGGTGCTCAACATGTCGGACGCGCAGATCATCGCCTCGCCCGCTCAAGACACGCGGCTCATCAGCACGCAGCCGTTCACCTTGCAGAACGCACGGCTGATCGCCGCCGGTTGGTTCTCGCTCAACAACAAGGTCTACGTCGGGCTGGCGCTGTTGCTTGGCCTCATCCTGGCGCTGACCACGAGCCTGTTCGTGCGCAATGTGGGGAGGCGTCAATGAAGGCTGTAAAGATCGTCATCGGCGCCTGTCTGGCCATGTACGCGGGCGTGTTTATCCCTGCGGCGCAGGCGCAAGAGCGTCAACAGGATGCGCAACCAGAAATTGCGCAGCAAGCTCCTGCTCAGCAAGCTCCCGCGCGCAATCTGAAGCTCGACGGGCGCGCGCTGCCGCTTGGCGGCTCGCTGGCGGCGCCGCACTTGTGGCAACAATACAAACAGCGCTTCGTATCGCCCACAGGCCGCGTCATCGACACCGCCAACGGCCTCATCAGCCATAGCGAGGGGCAGGGCTACGGCATGCTGCTCGCCGTGGCCGCCAATGATCGCGTCGCGTTTGAGCGCATCTGGGCGTGGACGCGCGCCAATCTGATGGTGCGCGACGACCAGCTTGTCGCGTGGCGCTGGGAGCCGGGCCAGCGGCCTGCGGTGTCGGACATGAACAATGCAACGGACGGCGATATTCTGATTGCATGGGCTTTGGCGGAGGCCGCTGAATTGTGGGCGGACGTGGCCCATCGCGCGTCGGGGCGACGCATCGCGGTTGAAATCGGTCGCAAGCTGGCGCTGTTCAAGACGCCGCATGGCGCTTTGTTATTGCCCGGCGTCAGCGGTTTTTCGACTGGGGACCGAGCCGACGGGCCGATTTTGAATCTGTCTTATTATGTGTTCCCCGCTTTCGCGCGGCTTGGAACCGTAGCGCCTGAAATTGACTGGGCGGGGCTTTCGCAAAGCGGGCTCGACCACGTCAAGCGCGCGCGCTTTGGCGAGGCTGGCCTGCCCACGGACTGGATTTCCCTGCGCGACGGGCAGCCTAAACCCGCCGACGGGTTTGCGCCGCAATTCTCCTACAACGCCATTCGCATTCCGCTTTACATGGCGTGGGCCGGCCTTGGCGACTGGGAGCATTACAGCGCGTTCCACGCATGGGCGCTGGGCAAGCGCTCGCTCGCCACCGTGGACGTGAAAACGGGCCGCGACGTGGACCGCCTGCAGGAGAGCGGTTACGCGAGCATCGGCGCGTTGCTGGCTTGCGCGATCGACCGTACGCCCGCCGGGCCCGAGTTCCGCACGCTGCGCGACGCCCAGCATTACTATCCTGCCACGCTGCATCTGATCGCGCTGGCTGCGGCAAACCTTCGGTATCAGTCATGCGTCAAAGGCTGAACATGCAAAACCAGACCATCTCGCGCCTTCGTATCCTGCTGCTTTTGTCAGTCTCGGCGCTCGCATTGTCGAGCGCTGGCGTCGTCGCGCAATCAGGCGGCGGCTTCCTGATTGAAGCGCCAGCAGCGCGCCCGGCGGCTCTGCCTGTCGTGCGCCCTGCCGCTTCGCCTGCGGCGAACGCCTTCGCGGTTCGTCCCGCCAGAACGCCCGCCATCACGCCAGTCGAGGGGGATGAGCGCGGACCCGATGAGACGGCTTTGCGCTATTACGCGGGCCTCAACCAGAAAGCGCGCGTGAACGCGGAGGCCGCCCGCCTCAAAAAGCTCTATCCTCATTGGCGTCCGCCAGAAGATCTTTATGAGCCCGTGCCGGCTTCGGGGGAAGACGAACAGGGGCTATGGGATTTGTTCGGCGCCGACAAGATCGACGAATTGCGCGTTGCGATCACGGAGCGCGAACGGGCCGAGCCGGGCTGGAAACCGTCCGCCGAGTTGTCGAAGAAAATCGAAAGCAAGGCTCTGCGCCTGCGCATTCTGGCGTTGTGGAAAGAAGGTCGCCTCGACGACGTGCTCAACATCGTGCGCGACGAGGGCAAGGGCGATCAGGCCGATATCGAATTGCGCTGGACCATCGCCGAAGTCAACGCACGCATGAAGAAGACCGGCGAGGCGGTGGCGCTTTATCGGGAGATTCTGGATTCGGCGTCGGCGCCCAATGATCGGCTCGCCACGATTCACAAGGCTATGGACAATTTGCGCATCACCGACGTTGAGCCGCTGATCGCGCAGGCGCGCCTCGACAGATCAGGTCGCAGCGAGTTTGAGCCAATCGCTGTCGACATTACGCGTGCGCGCATCTCCGCCTTTCTGCATGACGAGCGGGCCGAGCCTATTCCGCCGGCTGAATTTCGTCGCTTTGAGGAATATGCGCGCGGCGTGAAGGATTCCAACCAGTCGGGTCTTGTCGCCTGGCATCATTACAAGACGAAGGGTTTCCGCGACGCGCTCGAATGGTTCAAACTGGCGCTGGAGCGCGGCGGCGACGCGATGATCGCGCACGGGCTTGCCCATTCCCTGCGCGAACTGGGCATGAATCTTGAGGCCGAGGAGGTGGCGTTCGCGTGGCGCGAGCCGCTCATCAACAATTCCATTTTGTTCATCGACGTGCTGGAGCGCGATCTCACCAAACCAACTCCCCCGTTCATCGAGCCCGAGCGGCTGCATCGCTATGGGCAGGTGACGATGGACATGGCGTCCGGCGAGGGCGCGCAGGCGCTGGCCTGGTACGCCTACAACACGTGCCAGTATGACGTCGCCTATGAATGGTTTCAGCGCGCCGTCGCCTGGTATCCAAAGGAAGCCACCGTTTACGGGCTGGCGTTAAGTTCTCGCAGGGCGAAGAAGAAAGACTTCTTCGAGATCGTCAATCGCTACGACGGGCTGTTTCCCAAAGTGCTGGAGACGATTTTCCCCGACGGCTATCAGCATCCGCCCTCGCCGTGCGATTTGATTGCGTCCGGGGCTGTCACCCGCCGCGCCGCCAATTCTGCGCTTGGCGCCCAGCCGCAGGCGGCATGGTCGCGTCCCATGACCGGGGCTCCCAGCTCGCCCGCCGCAGCCCGTCATCCGGGCTGGAACGGGCAAGGAGGCGGCGCGTCCGCGCCGGGCATGGGCCAGGGAATAGTAAATGGAATAGGAAATGGCGCATTCAACCAGCACGATTATGCCTGGGGCTTGCAACCGCTGGCGCCAAGCGAGGACAAAATCCCGAAATTCGGGCGCAATGAATTTCCCGTCGCCGTCTATCCGGAAAACCCGCTGCGCTTTTCATCCTCGGGCAAGTTGATGGGGCGCCCGAGCACGATCGCCGCCACCTCCATGGTCGCGCTGGGCGGCTTTGCGCCCGAGCCATGGCGCGGATCGCAGCAATTGGTCGCCCGCCGCGTGCCCGGCGTCACCGCCATGCCCTACGAGCGCTGGGGCTTTGCTCTTCTGCCCGGCGGCAACGGCCTGCAAACGCCTGACGCGCCCCATTCAGCGGCCAAAGCGCCTGCCGGGACTTTGTGGGCGGTCGAGCAGGCGACGGGATCGGGCGCCAATCAGGTTGGCGCAGCGGGCGCAACGGGTGATCCAGGTCAGGCCGCCGCGCAGCTTCTGGGCATGGGCAAAGTGCCCCCGCCTAACGTCATGCGTATTGGCGGGCAAGGTTTGGGTGGTCAAGGATTCTTCCGCGCAGCCGAAGCCGATATCGACGGCGACGGTGAGGATTCGATCTTCCCGCGCGCCTCGATGCGCCCGACGTTTGCCGGCGTCGACGTCGATCCGGCGCCCACGGGTTCGATTGCGCCAGCTGCGATCGCGCCCGCACAGCCGATGTCTCCGGAGCATCCCGATTTCGAGCCGGGCTATTCAACGCATTTTCTGTCTGTTGATGCGCCTGACGAGCATTCAGCGCTCGATCCGGTGATCAGCGAATCGCTCGCGGAAAAGGCGGCGCAGATTTTCCGCGACCGTCGCAGCCTCGTACAAAACGGGTCTGAGCGGCAAGCGGTCAGCGAACTTGAAGAGGCGGACGAGACGTCCTCGATCCCGCCGTCCGCCGCGCCTGCGCCTTCACCCTCGATTTTGGGCCAGTGACATGAAACGCATTTGCACGCTTGCGATTTTACCCCTTGTCTCGACGCTGGCGGCATGTGGTTCGCCCGGCTTCGACGACAATTTTTCCGCACGCCAGCAGCGCTCGGCCTCGCCGCTCAGTCCCGTCGTGGTCAGCAGCATCGGGACGGCCACCTCAAGAGAAGATTTTTCCGACGCGATCATGCTGTTGCCGCCGGAAGCCGGGGCAGTGACGCGCATCCGCGAGCGCCATTATCCCAATGGCACCCGTCAGGACATCATCATGGCCGGCGGCGCCGTCGGGGATAATGTGATCGAGGTTAGCGTGCGCACGCAAGACAGCGTGGGCCGCTCGATGGGCGGGCAATTGCTGCAGATCGGCGAGCCCTCCGAGCGCGGCGTGCGCAATGAAATCATGTCGCGTTTTCCCGACGTGCGCATGCACATCGTGACGCGGCCGATTCGCAATACGTTTGGCCCTGTTGGGGTCGCCGTGGGGCGGCGCGCCGATGGTGCGCGCTGCGTGTTTGGCTGGCAATGGATCGCGGATGCGCGCGAGGCCTGGCCCAACCAGAGCAATCTGAACCGCATGGGCACCCTGTTCTCAAGCCGCAGCGCGCCGACCTCCGTGCGCATTCGCCTCTGCCGCATGGATGGGACGGTCGATCAGCTGGTCGCGATGGTCGAAGGCCTGCAAGCGGGCGAGGGAGCGGCGCTTGGCCGCCTGCTCCAGATGGACAGGCGCGGTTATGCGGGCGGCGAGGATTCGTCGCGCGGCGGCGACGTCTTGTCCACTGCGACCGGCGACCTGATTCCGGTCGGCGGGTCTCTGGAGGCAGCCATTGGCGGCGGTGCGCCCGTTGCAGCCCGCGCCCCGGCTCCGCGTATGGCGTTCACGCCGGGACCGCAGGCGGCCCCAAAAGCGGCGCCAAAGCCCGCAGTCAAGACGCGAGTCGCGGCGCGCCCCAAACCAAAGCCAGCCAAAGCCCGAATCGCCTCCCGCAAAGCTGCGTCCAAAGTTGCGCAGAGGTCGGTCGTGAAGCCACGGATAGCGACCCCCAGAGTGGATACTGATCCAAGACCTTCGCCCGAGCATTGGCAGCCCCACGGCGGTCCGCGCTATATGGCTCCGGTCAACGACCGGGCGCAGGATGCGTCGCCGGTGGGCTCGATCGCAGCGCCTGTGCGCCGTCTCGATCCCGCTTTGCCCGCGCAAGCCTATCGCGGCCCGATGACGACGCAGCAATGGAGATAGCGGGCCATCTCTATGGCTTCGCTCCAGAATGATCGGAACGCAAGCGCCAGCCGTACGTTGAAATACGTAAGTTTGAAGTCTGGTCGCTCAGGAGTTTGCCATGTCGTTGCCGGAGTTTGAACGAATGTTATCGGCGATGCTGCCGTGCGACGGAGCGACCGCGGTCACGCTCACCGAGCTGCCGGATCGGCGCGAGACGCTTGCGGGCATGCTTGAGCGGGCCATTGGCTGCGCGCAAAACCGCAGCGCCAGGCTGATCCGGATCGATCTCCCCAAATCGCTCTATCCTGAAATGGGCGCGAGCTTTGGCGCTGTGCCGGTGGCCGATTGCGGAGATGCGGGCGTGGTGCGCCTGATGTTTGAAAGCCGGGCGTAAAAAAGCCCGCCCCGCAGCGCGGGACGGGCAAAAGCGCGGGCCTGATGCGCCCGATCAGATGATTGTGTTGCGCAGCGTGCCTACGCCCTCGACATAGGCTTCGACGACGTCGCCCTTTTGCAGCCAGACGGGCTCCTTCATGCCGGCGGCCACGCCAGACGGCGTTCCGGTGGCGATGACGTCGCCCGGCTCAAGGGTGAGCGCGCCAGACAGGCTCTCGATGATCTTGGGCACGCCGAAGTACAAATCCGAGGTGCTCGAATCCTGACGCACCTTGCCGTTGACGGTCAGCGTCAGGCGGTGGCCGCCCGGCTTGCCGAATTCGTCTTTGGTGACGACGACCGGGCCGATCGGACAGAAGGTGTCGAAGCTCTTGCCCTTGAAGAACTGGCCGTGCAGGCGCTGGGCGTCGCGCGCCGTGATGTCGTTGACCACGGTGTAGCCGAACACGAAGTCCTCAAATTCGGCCTCCTTGATGTTGCGCCCCTTCTTCCCGATGACGATGGCCAGCTCAACCTCGTAATCAAGCTTGTCGGTGTGATCGGCGTGACGCTCGACGCCCTCGCCATGTCCGACGATGGTCGTGGGCGGCTTGGAGAAGAATTCAGGCGCCTTGGGGAATTCGGCGGCGCGGCCAAACGAGGCCGCCATCTCTTCGATATGTGCCTTGTAATTACGGCCTACGCAAAACACGTTCTTGCGGGCGCCGGGCAGGGGCGTTGCGAACGTGATCTTGTCCACAGCCGTGAACAGGCCGTCGGGCTTTGCGAGCGCGGCCTTGTGGGTCTGCCGGGCGAGGTTCAGCGCGTCGTCGCCGCCCTCGATGATCCCGCGCAGGCTGTCGGGCAAATCCTTGCCGAGCAGGGTTTTGGCGGCCTTCACAAGGTCAAGCACGCCGTGGGAATCGTCGAGAGCGCCAACGCGCAGATCAGCGCCGTCTTTATAGGTGAGAAACTTCATGATGCTGCTCCTTCTGCCTGACCAGGGCGCATGGCCGCTCCATGCCCCATAATGAGATCGCCGCTGTGACGCGTCGTTATCAGCCGACATACTGGAGCAGGGCGGGCTTGTCGATTCGCAGCGCAGCCGTCGTCAAAGGCTACCGCCGCGTCCCGACATCGTCTCCGGTCGCGGCCGCATTCCCTGCCTCCGCAATCTGCGCCAGCGTGCGCCCGCAGCCGATGCAGAACTGGCCCTTCGGATCGAGCTTGCAGATGGAGACGCAGGGTGATTGTGTGGGGGGAGATTTCACGCCTTCCGCCTCGCCCTGCGCCATTTCATCAATCCTGAATTTGTAAAACTGGCGGTCCCGAAGGGAGTCGAACCCCTGACCTTCGGTTTAGGAAACCGCTGCTCTATCCTGCTGAGCTACGGGACCGCGGCCCCTTTTTCCGGAGCGTGATTTGTTTAGCACAACGCGCCTGAATGAAAAGCTTTTGACGAGGGGCGCGCTCGCCTTCGCGCTCGCTTTTTTGGCTTGTGCGCCCGCCACGGCCGATCCCTGCCGACAGGGCGTCGCACAATCCGTGCAGGCTGTCAGCGTCAACGGGCGGCTGGAGGTCATGCTGGCCGACGGGCGGCTTGTGCGATTGGCCGGACTTGAGGCGACCTATCCCGCTGACGCCGACCCTGCCCGGCTGGTGGCGGCCCGCGCCGATCTTGCCGACTGGACGCTTGGCGCACCGCTGGATTTGATTGGCCTGCAGGCGGGGGCCGATCGCTGGGGGCGCTCCGGAGGGCGGCTTTTTTTGGTCGGCGCCGATGGTTTGCCTTCGCTGGCGCAAGCGCTTGTGGAGGCCGGCCATTCCCGTGTCGATCCGGCTGGCGAGGCGCGCCCCTGCATCGCCGCTCTCTATGGCGCCGAAGCGCGGGCGCGCGCCGCAGGGCGTGGAATCTGGGCCGATCCGGCGTTTGCGGTTCTGGAGGCGTCGGCTCCGGAGACGTTTGGCGCCCGCATTGGCGAAGTCGTCCTCGTGCAGGCGGTTGTGGCCAGTTTTGGCGCCAGTCGCGGCCGAACTTATCTGAACCTTGGAGCTGGCGGGCGCGGCGCGCCCTATCTGTCGTTGTCGCGCGCGCAGGTTCAGGCCTTTGAGCGAGCAGGACAATCCCCCGCTGCGCTTGTCGGGCGCACAATCCGCGTGCGCGGTTTGCTCGACATGCGCCCCGGCCCGCGTATACAAATCTCCGGGCCTGACTCCCTGGAGGTCGTTCAGATCCGCCAGAATTTCGGTCCCCGGTAAATTTTTGTTGAGTCTTGAGCCTCAAGCTCACAAACGCACAGCCCCCGCGCCAAAGGTTGAACGCGATTTACATGTTGCTCTCGCCGCGATCCGACGCATTTTCCTCAATGGCCCGCCGCTCGCGCCTGCGCGCTTTTGTGGGCCTGTCGCGTGCTGTTCTTCTCGCGTCTTTACTGTCCTCCTGCGTCGGCCTTGATCTGGGAAGCCCAACCGGATTGCTTCGCCAGCCGCTTCCTGCGCCTGCCGCGAGCGCAACCGACAACAGTCCCGAGCATAAAAAACTTGTCGCGATGTTTGGCGGCGAGTATCGCGCGCCCGCCGCTGAAGCGCTCCTCAACGATCTGCTGGCGCGGCTTGCGCAGGCGCAGGAAATTGCCGGAGAAACTCCGGGGACAGCCTACCGCGTCACCATTTTGAATTCGCCCGCCGTCAACGCCTTCGCGCTGCCCTCCGGCAATCTCTACGTTACGCGCGGCCTGCTGGCGCTGGCCAATGATTCGGCGGAAGCAGCCGCCGTCATGGCCCATGAGATTGCGCACGTCACCATGCGCCACGCCTCGCAGCGCGAGGAGGCGGCGCGCACGTCGCAATTGCGCCAGAGCGTCGCACAAGTGCTGCAAAGCGCGCAGCGCGGCGAAGAAGTGCAGGCGATTGAAAAGCTCTCGTTGGCCAGTTTCTCGCGTCGTCAGGAGCTGGAGGCCGACCAGATCGGCGTCGCCACAATCGCCCGCGCCGGGCTTGATCCCTATGGCGCGCCGCGCTTTCTGGAATCGCTTGGCCGCTCGTCGGCGATGCGCGAACAGCTGACCGGCAAA
>CAMCMI010000008.1 GCA_945875875.1 Rhizobium sp. Q54 | reverse complement strand
ATGGAGATTTTCGCTTATTCGGCGAACGCCTCATCAAGAAATGCTTTCAATTGCGCCATATGCTTGGACATCAAACCCGTAGCGGTGGCGGCAGACGCAGGGCGACCGACATAGCGCGGACGCTTTGTCTTTCCCGCCGTCTGCGACAGCACCCATTCAAGGTAAGGTTCGACGAAGGTCCATGAGCCCATGTTCTTGGGCTCTTCCTGACACCACACGATGTCGGCCTTCTTGAACCGGGACAAGCCCGTCGCAAGCGCCTTCAGCGGGAACGGATACAGCTGCTCAACGCGCACGAGATAGACGTCGTCGATGCCTCGCTTCTCGCGCTCCTCAAAGAGATCGTAATAGACCTTGCCCGAGCACAGGACGACGCGGCGGATCTTGTCGTCCTTGACGAGCTTGGGACGCTCGCCAATTGCATGCTCGCCATCTTCCCAGAGCAGGCGATGGAAGCTCGAGCCGAGCTTCAACTCTTCGAGGCTGGACACCGCACGCTTGTGGCGCAGCAGCGATTTCGGCGTCATCAAAATGAGCGGCTTGCGGATGTCGCGCTTCAACTGACGGCGCAGAATATGAAAGTATTGCGCCGGCGTCGAGCAATTGGCCACCTGCATGTTGTCTTCCGCACACATCTGCAAGAAGCGCTCAAGGCGCGCAGACGAATGCTCCGGCCCCTGCCCTTCATAGCCATGCGGCAGCAGGCAAACGAGACCCGACAGACGCAGCCACTTGCGCTCGCCTGACGAAACGAACTGATCGAAAACGACCTGTGCACCGTTGGCAAAATCGCCGAACTGCGCTTCCCAGACGGTAAGGGCGTTGGGCTCGGCCAGCGAATAGCCATATTCAAAGCCGAGCACCGCCTCTTCGGACAGCATCGAATTGATGACTTCGTAACGAGACTGGCCATCCCTGATATTGTTAAGCGGGACGTAACGCTCTTCGTTCTCCTGATCGATCAGCACAGAATGGCGCTGCGAGAACGTGCCGCGCTCGCAATCCTGACCCGACAGACGAACCGGATGGCCTTCGTCAACCAGCGAACCGAACGCAAGCGCTTCAGCGGTGGCCCAATCAATACCTTCGCCGGTCTCGATCGTCTGGCGACGATTCTCCATGAAGCGCTGGATCGTGCGATGCACGTTGAAGCCTTCAGGAACCGCGCTCAGGCGGCGTCCGAGTTCTTCCACCATGTCGGACGGCAGGCCGGTCTCGCCGCGGCGCGGATCGTCCGACACAGAATCAGCGGCGCGCAAACCGGACCAGCGGTTGTCAAGCCAATCGGCCTTGTTGGGCTTGTAGGCTTGACCGGCTTCAAACTCGGCGTCGAGACGCTCGCGCCAGTCGGCGCTCATCTTCTCGACTTCGCCTTCCGTCACCACGCCTTCAGCCACGAGCTTCTTTGTGTAAATTTCAAGCGCCGGCTTGTGGGCGCGAATGTTCTTGTACATCAGCGGCTGGGTGAAGCCTGGCTCGTCGCCCTCGTTGTGGCCGTAGCGGCGATAGCAGAACATGTCGATGACGACCGGCTTGTGAAACTTCTGCCGAAATTCGATGGCAACCTTGGCGGCGAAGACGACCGCTTCCGGATCATCGCCATTCACGTGGAAGATCGGCGCCTCGATCATCTTGGCGACGTCTGAGGGATAGGGCGAAGAGCGGGAATAACTCGGATAGGTCGTGAACCCAATCTGATTGTTGACGATGAAATGGATCGAGCCGCCGGTGCGGTGTCCCTTCAGGCCAGACAGACCAAAACATTCAGCGACAACGCCCTGGCCGGCAAACGCCGCGTCGCCATGGATCAGCAGAGGAAGAACTTTGCTGCGCTCAGTAATGTCGTGCAGCTGGTCCTGCTTGGCGCGCACCTTGCCCAGCACCACCGGATCGACAATCTCAAGATGTGACGGGTTGGCGGTGAGCGACAGATGGACCTTGTTGTTGTCGAACTCGCGATCGGACGAGGCACCAAGATGATACTTCACGTCGCCGGAGCCTTCCACTTCGTCGGGCGCAAATGATCCGCCCTTGAACTCGTGGAAAACAGCCCGATGGGGCTTGCTCATCACGGTGGCGAGCACATTGAGGCGCCCGCGATGGGACATGCCAAGCACGATTTCGGTGACGCCAAGGGCGCCGCCGCGTTTGATGATCTGTTCAAGCGCGGGAATCATTGCCTCCCCGCCGTCGAGACCAAAGCGCTTGGTGCCGCGAAAGCGCAAGTCGCAGAATTTTTCGAAGCCTTCAGCTTCAACCAGCTTGCTCAGGATCGCGCGCTTGCCTTCGCGCGTAAAGCTAATTTCCTTGTCCGGGCCTTCCACGCGTTCCTGAATCCAGGCTTTTTCAGTCGGATCGGAAATATGCATGAACTCAACGCCGATCGTGCCGCAATAGGTGCGGCGCAGGATCGCCAGCATTTCCGGGATCGTCGCAGATTCCAGACCCAGAACGTTATCGATAAAAATCTTGCGGCCGTAATCGGCCTCAGTGAACCCGTAGCTGGCCGGATGCAGCTCTTCATGGTCTTTTGCGGGCTCCATGCCGAGTGGATCGAGCTGGGCGTGGAAATGGCCGCGCATCCGGTAGGCGCGAATCATCATCAGCGCGCGCACGCTGTCGCGGGTCGCCAAGTGGATTTGGGCCTCGGTTTGAACCGCGCCCTTCTCGCTCACTTTGGCGCTGATCTTCTGGCCGACGGCCTTCTCGACCTGCGCCCAATTACCATCGAGCGCTGAAATCAGCTCGCCGTTGGCGTGGACAGGCCAGTTGGCCTTTTTCCATGAAGCGCCGCGTGCGCTTTTCTCGACGGAGGCTTTATCGTCGCCCAGCGCCCCGAAGAACTCGCGCCATTCTGCGTCAACGCTCGCAGGATCAGACTGGAAGCGGGCATACAGATCCTCAATATATGCGGCGTTGCCGCCGTAAAGGAACGACGTCTGCAAAAGCGTTTCGTTCTGATCCTGACGCGCCATCGAACAGGCCTCCGTTTGGGTTAGCGCCGCGCATGTTGCGCGGCAAATATTCTGGTTTGGCTGAAAGCAGCCCCGAGCTCAGCCCTTGAGCACGTCAACGAGGGTTTTTCCAAGGCGCGCCGGGGATGGCGAGACGTGGATGCCCGCCTCTTCCATCGCAGCTATCTTGTCTTCCGCGCCGCCCTTGCCGCCCGAAATGATCGCGCCGGCATGACCCATGCGGCGACCCGGAGGTGCCGTACGACCGGCGATGAAGCCAACCATCGGCTTCTTGCGGCCGCGCCTGGCTTCGTCCTTGAGGAATTGAGCCGCTTCTTCTTCCGCAGAGCCGCCGATTTCGCCGATCATAACGATGGACTGCGTCTTCTCGTCAGCCAGGAACATCTCAAGGATGTCGATGAACTCGGTGCCCTTCACAGGGTCGCCGCCGATGCCCACAGCCGTCGTCTGGCCAAGGCCTTCGCGGGTGGTCTGGAACACGGCTTCATACGTCAGGGTGCCGGAACGTGACACGATGCCCACGCTGCCGGGCTTGAAGATATTGGCTGGCATGATGCCGATCTTTGATTCACCAGCGGTCACAACGCCGGGGCAGTTCGGCCCGATCAAACGCGACTTCGAACCCGAAAGGGCGCGCTTCACCTTGATCATGTCGGCGACCGGAATGCCTTCGGTGATGCACACGATCAGCGCGATTTCCGCGTCAATCGCCTCGCAGATCGCGTCGGCGGCGAACGGCGGCGGAACGTAGATCACGGACGCGTTAGCGCCCGTCGCGCCCTTGGCTTCGCCAACGGTGTCGAACACAGGCAGACCCAGATGCGTGGAGCCGCCCTTGCCCGGCGTGGTGCCGCCAACCATCTTGGTGCCGTAAGCGATGGCCTGCTCGGAATGGAAGGTGCCGTTCTTGCCGGTGAAGCCCTGGCAGATGACCTTGGTGTTGCTGTCGATGAGTACGGACATTATGCGGCCTCCTTAACAGCCTTGACGATCTTCTGAGCCGCGTCATCCAGATCATCCGCTGGGATGACGTTGAGGCCGCTCTCGCGGATAATCGTTTTGCCTTCTTCGACGTTGGTGCCTTCAAGTCGCACAACCAGCGGAACCGTGAGGCCGACTGCTTTGACAGCGCCTATCACGCCGCGCGCAATAACGTCGCACTTCATGATGCCGCCGAAGATGTTGACGAGAATGCCTTTTACCTTGGGGTCGCCCGTGATGATCTTGAAGGCCGCCGTCACCTTTTCTTCCGTCGCGCCGCCGCCGACATCAAGGAAGTTCGCCGGCTCTTCGCCGTAGAGCTTGATAATGTCGAGCGTCGCCATGGCGAGGCCTGCGCCGTTGACCATGCAACCAATGGTGCCGTCGAGTGCGATATAAGCGAGTTCGTACTTTGACGCTTCGATTTCCTTGGCGTCTTCTTCCGTCTCATCGCGCAGGGCGAACACTTCGGGGTGACGATACAGCGCGTTCGAATCAAAGGAGACCTTCGCGTCGAGGCACTTCAGCTGGCCGTCCGTGGTGATGATGAGCGGATTGATCTCCAGCATCTCCATGTCCTTCTCGACGAAGGCGCGATAGAGCTGACCGAGAAGTTTGGACGCCTGTTTGGCGAGGTCGCCGGTCAGGTCGAGCGCCTTGGCCATCGTGCGGCCATGGTGCGGCATGATGCCGGTGGCCGGATCGACGTTGAAGGTGATGATCTTTTCCGGCGTGTTGTGGGCGACTTCCTCGATGTCCATGCCGCCTTCGGTGGACACGGCGAAGGACACGCGCGAGGTCACGCGGTCAACGACTGCCGAAAGGTAGAATTCCTTGGCGATGTCGGAGCCGTCCTCAATGTAAAGACGGTTGACCTGCTTGCCGGCCGGGCCGGTCTGAATCGTCACGAGCGTCGCACCCAGCATCTGCCTGGCGAATTCCGCGACTTCCTCAACCGATTTGGCGAGACGAACGCCGCCCTTCTCGCCAGCGGAAGCTTCCTTGAACTTGCCCTTGCCGCGACCACCCGCATGAATCTGCGACTTGACGACCCAGAGCGGCCCGCCAAGCTCCTTGGCGGCTGCGGCTGCGTCTTCAGCTTTGAGAACTGCAACGCCGCGAGATACCGGTGCCCCGAATTCCTTCAAAAGGGCTTTCGCCTGATATTCATGGATATTCATAGATATTCCCTTGATCTTGATGGCGGCGGACAGGGGCGGGGCTTAGCCCGCCCTCTATGCGCTCAGGCGAAGGAGGGGTTGATGGTCTTGCAGGCCTCGACAAGGGTCTGAACCGACTTCACCGAAGTCGCGAACATTTCCTTTTCCGCCGGGTCCAGATTAACTTCGACGATCCGTTCGACGCCCTTGGCACCGATCACGACCGGGACGCCGACATACATGTCGTTGACGCCGTATTCGCCCGACAGATAGGCGGCGCAGGGCAGAACCCGGCGCTTGTCGCGCAGATAGCTTTCAGCCATGGCGATTGCCGACGACGCCGGAGCGTAGAAGGCGGAGCCAGTCTTCAGCAGGTTGACGATTTCGCCGCCGCCGCCGCGCGTGCGCTTGACGATGGCGTCGAGCTTGTCCTGCGTCGTCCAGCCCATCTTCACGAGGTCGGTCAGGGGAATGCCAGCGACCGTCGAATAGCGCATGGAGGGCACCATGTCGTCGCCATGACCGCCAAGCACGAAGGCTGTGACGTCCTCAACCGAGACGTTGAATTCCTCGGCGAGGAACCAGCGGAAGCGGGCCGAATCCAGCACGCCAGCCATGCCGACCACTTTATTGGTGGGGAGGCCGCAGGACTTCTGCAGCGCCCACACCATGGCGTCGAGAGGGTTGGTGATGCAGATGACGAAAGCGTCGGGGGCGTATTGCTTGATGCCCGCGCCGACGGCCTCCATCACTTTCAGGTTGATGCCGAGCAGATCGTCGCGGCTCATGCCGGGCTTTCGCGGCACGCCGGCGGTGACTATAATGACATCCGAGCCTGCGATGGCAGCGTAATCGCTGGAGCCCGACATGCGGCAGTCAAAGCCCTCGACGGGAGACGCCTCGGCAAGATCGAGCGCTTTGCCTTGCGGAATGCCGTCGGCGATGTCGAACAGGACAATGTCGCCAAGCTCTTTGATGCCGGCGAGGAGGGCGAGGGTTCCGCCAATTTGCCCTGAGCCGATGAGTGCAATCTTGTTACGCGCCATTTGAACGGACCTCGCTTTTAGCTGAGAATTTTCAGGTTTGATCCTGCGTGTGCAGGTTTGTGACTCCTTCGGCGCAAGCTGACAAGCGTGGAGCGCTCATAACCAAGGTCTTACAGGCGCTTCATTCGGTCGAAATGGTAGCGCTGGAATTCGTTAGTACTCATAAAATCAGTTGGTTGATAACCTTTAACTACAGGTAGACCTCCAGCAAATTAAATCTAGATAAGGGGTTACAGACAACAGAAATTGTAATCTGTAATAGTGTCCGGTCAGATTCGCCCCGCCAAGGCCCTCACAACAACTGCAGTCAGCCGCTCGCAGCGCGCGTCTGACTGCTCTCTGGGCAGATCACGATCAAGCTGGATCGCCACCGGGTTCAGGAACCTGTGCAATCCATCAAAGACCAGCGCAATGGCCCGGCGCTGATCCCCCTGCCGAAAAACGGCGCCGGCCATGCCTTCCTCAATCACGCGCTGGACCTCGCTCTGTATCCGCGCTCGATGCCGTCGCCCCGTCGCTCTTCCCTGCTCAACGGCTTCCCTGAGTAGCGCGAACAGGTTGGGATCGGTCTCGACCTTGTTTCGATAGGCGCGGTAAACGGCCGAAACGATGCGTTCAAGCTTGTCATCAGCTGGATCGGGCGCATCCGCGATCTCGTGCAGGCCCGCCTCAAGCGGTCGCAGCCAATGGTCGGTCAGCGCGTCGAGGAGAGAATCTTTTGACGGAAAATAACGGTAGACGTTTGCATGCGACATCCCCGCCTCGGCGGCGATTCCAACGATGGTGGTACGCGCCGCGCCGAATTTGCGCACATGATCGCCAGCGATCTGAAGGATGCGGGAATCAGTGGGCTCTGGCGCGAAGGAGCGGGTCATGATTCAAGTATCCGACAGGCCGGTCTTGTAGCCCGACGCTTTCGAATCAGCGCGGCCATGGGGCAGCGCAAGATAGTCATGTGATTGCATTTCAATGAGGCGGGATGCTGTACGTTCAAACTCGAACGCTTCGCGACCCTTGCCAAGATAGAGCCCGGCAGGGGGTGCATTGGCGGACATGACAAGCTTCACATGCTGGTCATAAAGCGTGTCGATAAAATTGATGAACCTCTTGGCCTCGTTGCGCATATGCTGCGGCATAGCGGGCACTCCATCGACGAAAACGGTATGGAAATTCTCGGCTATGGCCAGATAATCCGCCGACCCAAGCGGGCGACTGCAAAGATCCTCAAACGCGAACCGGGCGACATTGCTCTCGGCCTGCGGAATCAAAACGTCCCGCCCCAGGACCGAAAGCCGCCTCTCCCCCCCTGCATCCTGACCGGTGAGCGCATGAAAAGCGCGGTCAAGCGCGGAGCGGGCGGCCTCGTCAGCCGGCGTATAATAAACCGGCGCGCTATTGAGTTTCTCCAGCCTGAAATCAGTTCGGGCGGAGAGTTCGAAAACTTCCATGCGTCGCATCAGCAAAGCAATGAAGGGGGAAAAAAGCGCCCGGTTCAGGCCGCCTTCATACAGTCGCGAAGGCTCGACGTTGGAGGTCGCGACCACGACGAGACCGCGCTCAAACAGCGCCGTAAACAGGCGGCCCAGTAGCATAGCATCGGCGATGTCGGTCACGGCGAATTCGTCAAAACACAAAAGCCATGCCTCTGCGATCAACTCATCGGCCAGCGGCGCAATAGGGTCGTCGCCTTTGACTGTCCCGATCTTCTTTTGCTGGCGCCACGCATGAATGCGGGCATGCACTTCAGCCATGAAGGCGTGAAAATGGACACGTCGTTTGCGTCGAGCCGGCGCCGCCTCAAAGAAGAGATCCATAAGCATGGTTTTGCCGCGCCCCACTGACCCCCAGACGTAAAGACCGGTCGGCGTGGCGGGCGCCTTCCGGCGTCCCAGTATCCAGCCCAATGGGCCATTTTTGCGGAAAGGTCGATGCTGGTGAAGATTCTCCAGCAAAATGTCTAGCTTCTCCGCCAGCCTCATCTGGGCTTCGTCGGCTTGAAGCGAATGATCGCGTAATTTGGCGTTATATGCAGCGCTGACAGGTTGGCGCAAAGGGCAAGCCGCTAAAAATGAGGGTCGTCATGACCTAGCCTTTTTGCAGAGCCAGGCGCAAGGCTTGGCAAAGCGCAGGACGAGGTGACGACGACCCTGTTAGCGAACGCCGACAAAAGCCGGTCAAACCTGCCGGGCGACCATCATGTTCTTGATCTGTGCAATGGCTTTCGCAGGGTTGAGGCCCTTGGGACAAGCTTTTGCACAATTCATGATCGTATGGCAGCGATAAAGCCGGAAGGGATCTTCCAGAAAATCGAGGCGCTCGCCGGTCGATTCGTCGCGCGAATCAGACAGCCAACGGTAAGCCTGCAGCAGCGCTGCGGGTCCAAGATAGCGGTCGCCGTTCCACCAATAGCTCGGGCACGACGTAGAGCAGCATGCGCACAAAATGCACTCGTACAACCCGTCGAGCTTGGTGCGGTCCTCAGGCGACTGGCCCCATTCCTTTTCGGGCTGAGGCGTATCCGTCTTCAACCAGGGCTCAATCGAGGCGTGCTGCGCGTAAAATCCGGTCAGATCGGGAACGAGATCTTTTACGACCTTCATATGCGGCAGCGGGTAAATGCTCACGGCGCCGGAAATGCTGGTCAGGTCTTTCGTGCAGGCCAGCGTGTTGGTGCCGTCGATGTTCATCGCGCAGGAACCGCAAATACCTTCGCGGCATGAGCGACGGAAGGTCAGCGTCGGATCAATGTTGTTCTTGATCCACAAAATGGCGTCGAGGACCATCGGCCCGCAATCGTCCATGTTGACGAAATAATTATCGATGCGCGGATTCTGCCCGTCGTCTGGATTCCAGCGATAAACGCGAAACTCGCGCAAGTTCTTGGCGCCCTCGGGCTTGGGCCAGGACTTGCCTGCCGTGGGCCGCGAGTTTTTGGGAAGTGCGAATTCGACCATTTCAGCCTCTCCGCGTCAGTAGACTCGAGCTTTGGGCTCGATATAGCTGACTTCATTGGACATTGTGTAGGTGTGAACGGGACGCGAGTCGATAGCGACCCGTTTGGTGTCGTCGCTCGCCCAGGCAAGCGTGTGCTTCATCCAGTTCACGTCATCGCGATCCGGGAAATCCTCGCGGGCATGCGCGCCGCGGCTTTCCTTGCGCTCGACGGCCGAATCCATGGTCACGACCGCCTGAATGATCAGGTTGTCAAACTCAAGGGTCTCAAGAAGATCCGAATTCCAGATCAGGGAACGGTCCGTGATCGCCACATCCGACACGCCCTGCCAGACGTCATGGATCAGCTTGGAGCCCTCTTCGAGCACTTCGCCCGTGCGGAACACCGCACAATTGTTCTGCATGGTGCGCTGCATCTTCTCACGCAATTGCGCCGTGGGCGTGCCGCCCTTGGCCCAACGATATTTGTCGAGGCGCGAAAGCGAGCGATCAGCAGAATCCTTGGGGAGGTTCGGCTGGGCTTCGCCCGGCTTGACCAGTTCCGCAGCCCTCATGCCAGCGGCGCGCCCAAACACGACAAGGTCGATCAGCGAGTTCGAGCCAAGACGATTTGCGCCATGAATAGACACGCAAGCCGCCTCGCCCAGCGCCATCAGACCCGGCACGATGTGATCGGGATTGCCGTTCGCCTTGGTGAGCACTTCGCCGTGATAATTCGTCGGGATGCCGCCCATGTTGTAATGAACGGTCGGCAGAACCGGTATCGGCTCCTTCGTGACATCGACGCCGGCGAAAATGCGCGCGCTTTCCGAAATGCCCGGAAGGCGTTCATGCAAAATCTTTGGGTCGAGATGATCGAGATGCAGATAGATGTGATCGGCATGCTTGCCGACGCCGCGACCTTCGCGAATCTCAATCGTCATGGCGCGCGATACCACGTCGCGCGAGGCCAGATCCTTGGCTGACGGCGCGTAGCGTTCCATGAAACGCTCGCCCGAAGCGTTCGTCACATAGCCGCCTTCGCCACGCGCGCCCTCAGTGATGAGGCAGCCCGAACCGTAAATGCCGGTCGGATGGAATTGCACGAATTCCATGTCCTGCAACGGCAGGCCGGCGCGCAACGCCATGGCGTTGCCATCCCCGGTGCAGGTATGCGCGGAGGTAGCTGAGAAATAGGCCCGGCCATAGCCGCCAGTGGCCAGAATTGTCTGGCTGGCCCGGAAACGGTGGATCGTGCCGTCGTCCATCTTGATGCAAACGACGCCGCGGCAGCGGCCTTCTTCATCCATGATCAGGTCAATGGCAAAATATTCGATGAAGAATTCGGTCTTGTTGCGCAGGGCCTGACCATAAAGCGTATGGAGGATCGCGTGCCCGGTGCGGTCGGCCGCGGCGCAGGTGCGCTGGGCCGTGCCTTCTCCGTAATTCGTGGTCATGCCGCCGAACGGGCGCTGATAAATCTTGCCCTCTTCGGTACGCGAAAATGGCACACCCCAATGCTCCAGCTCGTAAACGGCGGCCGGGGCGTTGCGGCAGAGATATTCGATGGAATCCTGATCGCCCAGCCAGTCAGACCCCTTCACGGTGTCGTACATGTGCCAGCGCCAATCGTCCGGTCCCATATTGCCAAGCGCCGCCGATATGCCGCCTTGAGCAGCGACCGTGTGCGAGCGGGTGGGGAACACTTTCGAAATGCAGGCGGTACGCAGACCAGCCTGAGAGCAACCGACCGTTGCACGCAAACCGGCGCCGCCGGCGCCCACTACAACCACGTCAAACGTGTGGTCCGTGATCGGATAGGCGGCGCCGTTGACGCTAGGAGCAGCGGAGCCGTTGGCGGAAGCATGAGCCATGAATTTTACCTCTCATCCATTCTACGATGGACTGACCGGACGGATCAGACGAAACTCAACCGAAGGATCGCATATACGCAGGCGAGTCCGACCACCGCGCAGAAAAACATATTGGCCATCAGGGAAAACGTTCTGGCGTGCTCGCCATGGACGTAATCCTCAATGATCGTCTGCATCCCCAACATCATGTGATAAACGCCGGTCGGCACGAACAAGAGCATCAGGATTGCAGAAAAAGGATGCCCCAGCGTGGCGCGGACGGCGTCATGGTCTTTCCCGATCAGGGATAGAATGAGCCAGACAAACGCGATCGTCAGCGGCAAAAGGGCCAGGGACGTGATTCGCATCCGCCAGGTATGATGCGTGCCTGCGCGGGCTGAGCCAAGATGACGCACCCTTGCGACCGCTGTGCGGATAGAGCTGGAATTATGAGCCATTTTTCCCTCGTCAGTGTCTGTCAGCGAACGACATAGGCGACGACCCAGACCAGCACCGTAAGCACGATGCCGCCAATCAATGTGCCCTGCGCAAGATATTCGCGCTCGGGATGATCCATCCCGTAGCCGAGATCCCACACAAAATGGCGAAGCCCGCCAAGCATGTGATGGAACAGCGCCCAGGTGAACCCGAACAGGATAAGCCGACCGACTATTGTACCCATGAACCATGACGCGGTCGCGAAAGAGGCGGCGTCGGTGGCGGCGGCGACAAGCCACCAGGCGAGCAAGAGCGTTCCTGCATAAAGACCGGCGCCAGTTATACGGTGAGCGATCGACATCGCCATCGTCAGGGCGAATCGATAGACTTGCAGATGCGGAGACAGCGGGCGACGATTTTCCCGCGCCGCCGGGCTCTGGTCCATGTTTGCCATTTGGAGTCTTTCAGTCGAACGTGTTGAGGCGCTTCACTACTGGATGTAGATCGCCAGCGCAACGCTGAGGACAACGCCTCGAGTTACGCACCAAGCAAAAGCCGACGCTAATTTTTAGCCAGCATCGTTTTGATTAGTCGTAAGGCGTCCTCGGAATCCCATTCGGCGGGACCAGACATGATTCCCAGTTCGCAGCCCTCCGAATCAATCAGGATTGTGGTTGGCAGACCGGTCGCTTTGGCCGCCCTTTTCAGAGTCTGAAACACGTTTGCCGTCGGGTCGGCGTAAAAAGCCAGCCGATCCACGCCGGCTTCTTTGAGAAAAGCCTGGCGCCGCTCAAGACGGGCCGTATCTATATTGACGGCGACGACTTCGAAATCCGCGCCGCCCAAAGCCGCTTGCAGCCGGTCAAGGGCCGGCATCTCGGCGCGGCACGGCAAGCACCAGGTCGCCCACAGGTTCAACAGAACCGTACGTCCCCGGAAGGACGAAAGCCTGATGTCAGCCCCGTCAGGCCCGAAAAACGTCAGATCAACAGCGGGCGCGGGCGCTTTCGACACGATCAGCCCTGCGACCTCACCCTGCGCCAGCGGCGCGACTTTGGCGGCGAGCGCTGCGGACGCCGTGCAGCGGTCTGCTGATTGCCCACTTTGCAATTGCGCACTTTCCTTGCCGGAGCGGCTCAGGGTTGCGTATAGGATTGCAGCGACGGCCAAAACGGTCACAAGAATGACAGAGATCCGAAGCGCTGCGGAGCGTTTCACGTCAGACGCCCCCTCGGGGCGATAGGCTTCACGATTGTTGGGCATGGGCGAACAGTCCGGCTTTTGGAGATGCGGCGGATGAGCAACAGAATGTGGGGCGGCCGGTTTTCAAGCGGCCCGGACGAGATCATGGAGGAAATCAACGCCTCCATCGGCTTCGACTACCGTTTGGCGGCTCAGGATATACGCGCCTCGAAGGCGCATGTATCCATGCTTGGACAAACGGGGATCGTAACCGATGACGTCGTCGCATCCATATCCGCTGGTCTAGATCAGGTGCTGGCGGAAATCGAGGCCGGGACGTTCACGTTCTCACGTGCGCTCGAAGACATTCATATGAATATTGAGTCGCGTCTTGCCGAAATTATCGGACCGGATGCTGGGCGCCTGCACACCGCGCGCTCGCGCAACGATCAGGTGGCCGTCGATTTCAGGCTCTGGGTGCGGGACGCCATCGATCAGATGGACGCCCAGTTGCATGGCCTCCAGCTTGCGCTGTCCGAGAAGGCGCTAACGCATGCGGGCAGCGTCATGCCGGGCTTCACGCACATGCAGTCCGCCCAGCCTGTGACATTTGGTCACCATCTGCTGGCTTACGTCGAAATGTTGGCGCGCGACCGGGGCCGGTTCAAGGATGCGCGGCGGCGCCTGAACGAATGCCCGCTGGGCGCAGCCGCTCTGGCTGGCACCTCATTCCCGATTGATCGCCATCGCACCGCCAGCGAGCTGGGCTTTGATCGTCCAACAGCGAACTCGCTCGACAGCGTCTCTGATCGCGACTTCGTTCTGGAGACGCTTTCCGCAGCATCAATTTGCGCGGTGCATCTATCGCGCTTTGCCGAAGAGATCGTGCTTTGGGTGACGCCACAATTTGGCTTCGTCAAATTGTCCGACCGCTTCACCACCGGCTCGTCCATCATGCCGCAGAAGCGCAATCCGGACGCCGCGGAGCTGGTGCGCGGCAAGTCAGGCCGGGTGATCGGCTCCCTGAACGCGTTGATGATCGTCATGAAAGGGCTGCCGCTCACCTATTCCAAGGACATGCAAGAAGACAAGGAGGGCGCATTTGACGCACTTCAATCGCTATCGCTCTGCATCGCCGCCATGACTGGAATGGTGCGCGACATGGTCGCCGACGAGGAGAAAATGCGAGCCTCCGCAGGCGCAGCCTTTGCAACAGCAACCGACCTAGCAGATTGGCTCGTGCGCGTGCTTGGCCTGCCGTTTCGTCAAGCCCATCACGTCACGGGCTCCATCGTCAAAGCCGCGTCGGACGCAGGCTGTACGCTCGAAGAGCTGGGACTTGCAGCAATGCAGGCTATCGAGCCTAAAATCACGCAGGACGTGATGTCGGTGCTTGGCGTCGAACAATCCGTCAACAGCCGCAAAAGCTATGGCGGGACGAGCCCTGCCAATGTGGCGCCGCGCGCTCAATGGTGGATCGCCTCGCTGCGTGGCTCAGAAAAGCCGGACGCTTAGGCGCGGCGGCGATATCGACGTTGCGGCCTGGCTGGGCTAATTTACCGCAATTGGTTTTGAACGGGCTCGATGCGAGCCGGGAGATGGCAAGTGAGAAGAGCCCCTGTCTTGATCGCCTTGACCATATTGCTAGTGCTTCCGTTGTCGGGTTGCGGTCGGCGCGGGCAATTGGAATCTCCGGATGGCCCCGCAAAAGCATCGGGTCAAGCGGCTCAGGAAGGGCGTTATTCGCTCGGCGCGCAAAAGACCAGTGACGACGTTGAAGACGCTCCGCTGACAGCACCGAAACGTCCGTTCATCCTCGATTCGATTCTCTGACGCTCAGGCAAAGACTATGCATCATTTCGTTGAACGTGGCGGCGTCCTGCATGCCGAGGACGTGGACCTGCGCACAATCGCTGCGCAGGTAGGAACGCCATTCTATTGCTATTCGAGCGCCACGCTGACCCGCCATTATCAGGTCTTTGCGGCTGCGTTCGGCAAACTCGACGCCTTGATCTGCTATGCAATGAAGGCGAACTCGAATCAGGCCGTGCTTAGGACCCTGGCAGATCTCGGAGCGGGCATGGATATAGTCTCCGAGGGCGAATTGCGGCGCGCACAGGCGGCCGGAGTGCCCGGCTCACGCATTACGTTTTCCGGCGTCGGCAAGACGGAACGGGAAATCGCGTTAGCGCTCGATCACGAGATCCTCTGTTTCAACGTGGAATCGGAGCCTGAACTTGAGGCCATATCGAAAATAGCCGCCTCAAGAGGCCAGACCGCGCATGTTTCGATTCGCGTCAATCCGGACGTGGACGCAAAGACCCATCGCAAAATCTCGACCGGCAAATCAGAAAACAAGTTCGGCGTGCCAATCTCGCGCGCGCAAGCGGTCTATGCTTTGGCGGCGAAACTTCCGGGCCTGAAAGCGACCGGAGTCGATATGCACATCGGCTCGCAGATCACCGATCTGGCGCCTTTCGACGACGCCTTCGCGTTGCTGGCTGACTTCGTGAGAACGCTCAGGGCGGACGGCCATACCATCGACCATCTCGATCTTGGTGGCGGGCTGGGCATTCCTTACCGGGAATCCGATGATCCCGAATCGTACCATCCTGATCGCTACGCAGAGATCGTGGCCCGGCATGTAGGCGCTCTGGATTGCCGACTGGTTTTCGAGCCGGGTCGCCTGCTCGTGGGCAATGCAGGCGTTCTGGTCACAAGTGTGATTTATGTAAAGCAAGGCGATGGTCGCACCTTCGTGATCGTCGATGCGGCGATGAACGATTTGATCCGTCCGACGCTTTACGAGGCGCACCACGACATCAAACCGGTCTCCATCAACGCCGCATCAGCTATTTTCACTGCGGACATTGTCGGCCCGGTTTGTGAAACCGGAGATTATCTGGCGCTGGAGCGCAGCCTGCCAGTCTGCAAATCTGGCGACTTGCTAGCCGTAATGTCCGCTGGCGCCTACGGAGCCGTTCAGGCTGGCACCTATAATTCACGGCTGCTTGTGCCGGAGGTGATGGTGAAGGATGCGAACTGGTCGGTTGTACGGCCCAGGCCAACGTATGAAGACTTGATTGAATTAGACAAGCTTCCGCCGTGGTTGGGCTAAAATCCTGTTTTATGGATTAACGACTGCGGGTGTCGCTCGCGAACTTGCCGTGCTAGCGTTGAAACTTCCTGACGGGAGCTTTCCGTGGAGAATCTGGAAGATCAAGGACGTCCTGCCGAGGCCCTGATCGCCCGCCTGTCTCGCCGGGCGAGACTGTCTCTTGCTATCGAGCGGGGATGGTCCGCTCTTATAGCGAGCCTTGTCGTTACAGGATTATTTGTTACGGTTTCGTGGCTTGGTCTTTGGGCGCTCACGCCTGACTGGGCGCGAATTGCCGGGATCATAATCTTTGCGGCTGGCCTGTTGTGGGCGATCCGCCTGGCGCTCCTCGTCAGGGCGCCCACGCAGAACGAGGCGCTTGACCGGATAGACCGCGATTCGGGGCTCAGTCACAGACCAGCTGCGGCGCTGGCCGATTCCCTCGCGGGCTCGAGCCGGGATTCGTTCACAAATTCCCTGTGGCTCGCGCATCGCCGGGCGGCGGAAGCGGCGGCTGGGTCTTTCAAGGTCCGGCCCCCGAGCGTTCAGACTGCGCTGCATGACCGCTTCGCCGTGCGGGCGGGAGTGCTCGTTGCGCTGGTCGCCGCAGGGTTCATCGCCGGACCTGAAAAGCATTCACGTCTGTTGAGCGCCTTCCTGTTCAGCCCAATAACAGTTTCGGGTCCAGATAGCAGGATCGACGCGTGGATCGATCCACCTGCGTACACCGGGCGGCCGCCGGTCGTTCTTAAGATGGCCGTTGAGCAGATCCAGACGATACAGGCGCCCACCGCCTCGCAGCTGGTCGTCAGAACATCTCAGAGCGCAAACATAACGATTGAGACAAGCGGCCAAATCGGCGCGAAGGTAGAAGCAGCAGAGGTTGAAGGCGCATCAAAAGCCCCGGAGGCGTCTAAAGCGCAATCAAATGAGCGTCGGTTTTTACTAAGCGGGGATTCGAAGCTGACGATCCGGCAAAACGGCTCTGTCCTTGGCGCTTTCCAGTTTGTCGCAATCCCTGACATTGCGCCCGAGATAGCATTGCTCGATCTGCCAAAATCAAATGGACGCGGCGCTCTAACTTTGAGCTACCGCATTGTGGACGACTACGGAATCGTAGGCGCTGAGGCCGCGTTTTTAAACCCGCGCGCGCGTAACCTCGCGGTCGCAAGCCACCCGCTTGTCGAAGCCCCCAGGCTTCCGTTGGGGCTCCCGGCCGGGACCGGCAACAGTGGAGACGCCGAGACCACCGCCGATCTGTCTGAACATGCGTGGGCAGGTGCGCGCGTCTCCATGATTCTAACGGCACGTGACGAAGCGGGACAGGTCGGGCGTAGCGAGTCCGCCGAAATCGTCCTGCCCCAGCGACCGTTTGTAAAGCCGTTGGCGCGGGCGCTGGTAGAGCAGCGACGAAATCTGGCGCTCGCGCCCGCCGCCAAGTCTCAGGTGGCGCTCGCGCTGGACGCTTTGATGATCGAACCGAATCGTTTTTCGACCAGCGCGGGACAATATCTTGGCCTGCGCTCCATCGTCGCACGCTTGGTGGGCGCGAAGAACGACGACGATTTACGCAACGTGCTCGATCTTATATGGGAGATGGCGCTTTTGATTGAAGAAGGCGACCTCAGCTCCGCCGAGCGTGATCTGAAGGCTGCGCAACAGGAATTGCGGGAAGCACTGGAGAGAGGCGCGAGCGACGAGGAAATCGCGCGATTGATGGACCAATTGCGCGCCGCAATGGATCGCTTCCTCCAAGAATTTGCCGACAAACAATCTCGTGAACAGGATCAAGCCGATCAAGGCGACAGACAGAACCCCGGCGAGCGGTCCGTCAGCAGTCAGGACCTGAACCGGATGCTGGACCAGATGGAGGAGATGGCGCGCTCCGGCAATTCAGCCGACGCGCAGAGAATGCTCAACGACCTGCAAAGAATGCTGGAGAACCTGAAGTCGGCGCGGCGCGGCGGAGACCAGCAAACCCGCGAGATGAACCGGTCTCTCAACCAGCTCGATCAGATGATGCGCGACCAGCAGGAGCTGCGGGATCGGACGTTTCAGCAAAACCGCCAGCAAAATCAGCAAGGGCGTCGAGATGGCGAGAACCAGGAGGAAAATGCCGGGCGGAGCGATTTTGATCAGAACTTGCGCGAAAATCAGGAAGCTTTGCGCAAGCGGCTTGAGGATGTCCAGCGCCGCATGCGTCAGTTCGGCATGAAGCCGGAGCAAGGCCTCGATGACGCGGAAAGCGCCATGCGCGAAGCCGAGGGGGCGTTGGGGGAAGGCGAGAAGAATCAAGGCCAGGCGGTAGACGCACAGGGCAGAGCTCTGGAGGGCTTACGCCGGGGTGCGCAATCAATGGCCGAGCAGATGCAACCCGGTGGAGAGCCCGGGCAGGAGAAGGGGCAAGAGGCCGGGCAGGGCAGCGGTCCCGGCGCTCAGCCGGGACGTAATTCTGCCAGCCCCGATCCGCTTGGAAGGGAATCGCGCAACAGGGGCGATCAATCCAGAAGCGTTTACGATCCTTTGGGAGCGCCAAGCGCGCAGCGTGCGCAACAAGTTCTCGAAGAGCTGAGAAAGCGCTTAAGCGATCCTGCAAGGCCGCGTGACGAACTGGACTATCTTGAGCGGCTTCTTCGCCGCTATTGATTGATTTGACGAGCGGAGCGCTCTAGTTATCTTTTTAACAAAACGACGCTTTACGGGTTCAAACATGTCTTTATCCCACGTCGCCATCGGCGCCGTCACAGGCCTTGTGGCAATCGTGCTGATCCTTGGTCTGGGGAATATGCTTCGAGGCGGCAGTCCAAACCTTGCGCAAAAACTGATGCGCTGGCGGGTGGGACTCCAATTTTTTGCAATCCTCGTCATTCTTTCCGCTCTATGGCTCAAAGGTTGAGAAGCGCATGGTCGTTTTAAATCGCATTTACACACGCACTGGCGACGAAGGTTCGACAGCGCTTGGATCGGGTGAAAGACGCCCGAAATTCGATCTACGCGTCGCAGCCTATGGCACCGTGGACGAGACAAATGCGGCGATAGGTCTGGCCCGCCTCACGGCGAGGTCTGAGTCTCCGGTCATCGACGACATGTTGCTGGCGATTCAGAATGATCTGTTTGATCTGGGCGCGGACCTTTGCACGCCCGACACAGGTAAAGACCTGGGCTATGAGCCGCTGCGGATCGTTGAGTCACAAGTTAATAGACTTGAAGAAGAGATTGACCAATTGAATGCTGATCTGGAGCCATTGAAATCATTTGTGCTGCCAAGCGGCACGCCTACCGCCGCAGCGCTCCATCTCGCCAGAACGATATCTCGTCGAGCCGAGCGTTTGATGGTCGAACTCGCCGCCAACGAGCAGGAAAAGGTAGGCGAGCCAGCCTTGAAGTATATCAACAGACTATCGGACTTTTTATTCGTTGCATCTCGCGCCGTGAACCAAATAGCCGGGGGCGACGTGCTCTGGACGCCAGGCAAGAACCGATGAAGCAGGCAAATAATTGCTGACGAAGCTTCTATTTTTACCATCAGCCGCAGTTGCGGACCACAGCCGAGGGGGAAGCGAGAGATGAAAATCCTCGTTCCGACGAAGCGCG
The DNA here is from genome assembly GCA_945875875.1 of Rhizobium sp. Q54. Taxonomy (GTDB): domain Bacteria; phylum Pseudomonadota; class Alphaproteobacteria; order Rhizobiales; family Beijerinckiaceae; genus Terripilifer. The sequence continues at coordinate 8,239 of CAMCMI010000008.1, read as the reverse complement.
TAGTTGATTACAATGTAAAAATTCGTGTGCGGCCCGATGGCTCCGGAATTGAACTCGCCAACGTCAAGATGTCGATGAACCCGTTTGACGAGATCGCCATAGAGGAGGCGGTTCGCTTGAAGGAAGCGGGACACGCCACCGAGGTTATCATTGTCTCGATCGGCCCTGTCCAAGCCTCTGAAACCATCAGAAGCGGCCTTGCAATGGGCGCAGACCGCGGCGTTCTGGTGCGGTGCTATTCCCCGGTAGAGCCTCTGGCGGTCGCCAAAATACTGATGCAAATCGTCAAGCAGGAAGGGCCGCAGCTCGTGATCCTCGGCAAGCAGGCGATTGACGACGATTGCAATCAAACGGGCCAAATGTTGGCGGGATTGCTGGGCTGGGGGCAGGCTACCTTTGCATCAAAAGTGATTGTTGAAGGCGACAAGGTCGAGGTAACGCGGGAGGTCGATGGGGGTCTTCAGGTTCTCTCACTCGCTCTGCCAGTGGTGATCACGGCGGATCTGAGGCTTAACGAACCAAGATATGCATCGCTGCCAAACATCATGAAAGCAAAGAAAAAACAGATTGAAGAACGAACCCCGGAGGATTTTGGCGTCGACGTCAGTCCCCGATTGCGTGTTCTGGGAATTAGCGAACCGGCCACGCGCAAGGCTGGAGTCAAAGTTCACAGCATCAGTAATCTGGTGGAAAAGCTGCGCACCGAATCCGGGGCTCTGCAATGACCACCCTGCTGCTCGCCGATCTGGCGGTGGGAAAGCTCGGAGTCGCAACGTCCAGAGTCCTGACCGCGGCTCTTCAACTCGGGGCTCCAGTGCATATTCTCATTGCAGGGGATGGGACCGCGGCGGCGGCGGCGGAAGCGTCCGCGCTCTATGGAGTTGAGAAGATCGTCGTGGCTGACGACCCCGCCTTCGCCCACATGCTGGCGGAGCCGCTGGCCGATCTGATCCTTCAACTAGCGCCAGGTTACAGTGCAATCCTGGCTTCAAACGCATCGTCAGGCAAAAACGTTCTTCCGCGCGTAGCGGCCATGCTTGACGTGATGCAGGTCACCGAAATCACGAAGGTCGTGGCAAACGACACGTTTGAACGCGCGATCTATGCAGGCAACGCAATCCAAACGGTCCAGTCGCTGGATAAAACGCTGGTCGCGACCATCCGATCTACGGCGTTCGCAGTCGCCGCTGGCGGCGGGCGCGCTCCAGTTGAGACCGTACGCGCGGCGCCGCGGGTTCAACTCTCTACTTTCAAAGAAGAAATTGTGTCGAGATCGACAAGGCCAGACCTTGCCGAAGCGCGTGTGGTGATCGCGGGCGGCCGGGCGCTGCAAAACGCAGAGAACTTCACCAAATATATCGGTCCTGTTGCAGACGTCTTGGAGGCGGCCATTGGCGCCTCCCGCGCCGCTGTAGACGCCGGCTACGCTCCGAACGATTGGCAAGTAGGCCAAACTGGAAAGGTCGTGGCGCCAGAGCTCTACATAGCCGTGGGGATCTCGGGGGCCATCCAGCATCTGGCGGGCATGAAGGATTCAAAGGTTATCGTCGCCATAAACAAGGACGAAGACGCTCCAATTTTTCAGGTTGCAGATTATTGGCTTGTAGCAGACCTGTTCACGGCGCTGCCTGAGCTTCACGTCGAATTGAACAAAGCAACAAAGAGTATGGGCAAATAAGCGCCACCGCCATTGGCGCTGGCGCGTTCATCGCCTATGATCTTACAGTGTACCTAACTTTGGTGGCGGGCATGACGTTTGAGATCAAAAAGATCGGTGTAATTGGGGCCGGGCAGATGGGCGCTGGAATTGCGCACGTGGGTGCGCTTTCCGGGTTCGATATGATCCTCAACGACATTAGCGATGACCGCCTGCGCGCCGGTCTTGCTACCATCAACGGAAATCTCGCCCGGCAGGTCAGCAAAGATCAGCTTGGCGAGGAACAGCGCAAAGAAGCATTGTCGAGGATATCCGCCTCGTCCGATTATGCTGATCTCCGGAACTGCGATCTTGTCATTGAAGCTGCGACTGAAAATGAAGATCTGAAGCGTAAAATTTTCGCAAAGCTCTGCCCGGTTTTGAATCCGGATGCGATTTTGGCGTCCAACACATCGTCTATTTCCATTACTCGCTTGGCGTCTGCGACCGACAGGCCGGAAAAGTTTATCGGGATTCACTTCATGAATCCCGTTCCAGTCATGCAATTAGTTGAGCTTATTCGTGGCATAGCGACCGACGACGCTACTTTCGAGGCTGCAAAAGCCTTGATCGACAAGTTTGGCAAAACCTCTACGGTCGCTGAAGATTTTCCAGCTTTTATCGTCAATCGCATCCTGTTGCCGATGATCAATGAGGCCGTTTACACGCTTTATGAGGGCGTAGGATCGGTGGAGGCGATTGATACGGCGATGAAGCTTGGAGCAAATCATCCCATGGGACCGCTTCAATTGGCGGATTTCATCGGGCTCGACACCTGCCTCTCGGTCATGCAGGTACTGCATGAGGGATTGGCGGATTCCAAATATCGCCCTTGCCCGCTTCTGGTGAAGTACGTCGAAGCTGGCTGGCTTGGCCGCAAAACGAAACGTGGTTTCTACGATTATCGCAGCGGGACCCCTGTGCCCACTCGCTAACGTCTGGCTGAAATCATTTTAATGCTTCACAAAACCGCCACCTCGCCTGTATTATTATACACGCAGGCTGAATCCTCGGCCTGTATCCGAGGGGTGCCCGTTGACGGTTCACTTCCAGCCAAAGGTCTCGCCTGAGAGCTGCCCAGCGCTCGTCCTGAACGCTGATTTTCGGCCGCTGAGCTATTACCCGTTGTCGCTTTGGCCCTGGCAGGACGCGATTAAAGCCGTTTGTCTTGAGCGCGTAAACATTGTCTCCCAGTACGACAGGACCGTCCGAAGCCCGACGTTCGAGATGCGGCTGCCATCGGTGGTATCGCTGAAAACCTATGTCAAGCCTTCGCGCAGGCCCGCTTTCACGCGCTTCAATGTGTTTCTGCGGGATCGTTTCACCTGCCAATATTGCGGGTGCGGCGACGATCTGACCTTTGATCATGTCATCCCTCGTTCCAAGGGCGGACTAACGACCTGGGAAAATGTGGTGGCCGCCTGTTCTCCGTGCAACCTCCGGAAAGCTGATCGCCTCCCGGTTGACGTCCGGATGTGGCCCGCGTCGGCTCCCTTCCAGCCAAGCGTTCACGATCTGCATCAGAACGGCAGACTTTTTCCGCCCAATCATCTGCACCACAGCTGGATGGATTATCTTTATTGGGATTCGGTGCTCGAGCCGTAATCGTCACTGAACGGGTAAGCGGCTTCAATCACATAAGGACCGCCGCCGACTTTCGGGCGGGCTGAAAACAACACAAGCCGTTCAGGTCTGAACCTGATGACGGGCAACGGGTTCATGGCGATGTAATGCGCCAACGCCTGCGGGCTGACCGCACGCAAACGCGCAAGCGTAACGTGGGGAGAAAACTTTCGCTTTTCCAGCGCTATACCCGCTCGCCTGAGAGCACGTTCCTGCTGCTTGTGAACGTTGATCAGTCGAGCGTCCGCGTTGACCGTAAAAATAAGCGTGCGGGGCTTGTCTCCGCCAAAATTGCCAAAGCCGCTTAGTACGATCTCAAAAGGATCGCTTTGGACGCTTGCAAGCTTTTCGATAACCGCGTCCGAAAGATTGTCATCAACGTCCCCAATAAAACTTAACGTCAAATGGAGGTCATCTGGGTCGAGCCATCGGGCACCCGGCAACCCTCCACCCAGGGAGGCAATTCGATACCGGTAAAGAGGCGCGGCATCGTTCACCTCCTTCTAATCTTGCGCGATACTTTTTTTAGCAACCTTCCCAAGTAAAGTCTCCACGTCAGGCAATATCCCGCTCACCATCGCCTCCACCCCTTCACGATTAGGGTGAATGCCGTCTGGCAAATTCAGGTTTCGCTGTTCGGCGACGCCTTCAAGGAAAAATGGATAAAGCTCTACCCCGTATTTTGCGGCGAGATTCGGATAAATTTTGTCAAATCGGTCTCTGAAAGAGGATCCAACGCCACGAGCCGCCTTCATTCCGACAAGCAGAACGGGTATCTTTCTGACTGAAAGTTTGCTCAAAATTTCGTCTAGCGCCCGTTCGGTTATCGTCGGATCTATACCCCGCAACATGTCGTTGGCGCCCAATTGCACAATTGCGGCGTCAGCGCCGTCGCCAAGCGTCCACTCAAGCCGCTGCGATCCGCCGCTAGCGGTGTCGCCCGACACACTTCCATTCAAAACAGTCACATTCCAGCCCCTCGAACGAAGCGCACGTTCCAGCACCGCGGGAAAGGCCAAAGCGCCCGGCAATTGGTAGCCAGCCGAAAGACTGTCGCCAAAAACCAGCAAGCGTTGCGCAGACGCCGTCGTCGATGAAAAGACGCCCAACAGAAAAACTGTCGCGGCGAAGATGTGGAACCTGAGCACTGCAACACCATATAAAAAGGGTGACGAGCCCACCCGTTAAGCCAGTATCTGCCCGAAAATATTTACGGACCGCGAAAGGCAACTATGACGAATTCCCCGGCAGTTGAAATCGAAGACGTTCATATAAGCTTGGGCGCTGGAGAAGCGCGGGTCCATATTCTCAAAGGCGTTTCGCTGAAGGTTCAAAAAGGGGAGGCGGTTGGAATAGTGGGCGCGTCGGGTTCCGGCAAATCCACCCTTTTGATGTTGCTCGCCGGACTGGAGCGTCCCGACGCCGGGAACATCCGGGTTGACGGCACATCTCTGGAGGGCATGTCCGAGGATCAGCTCGCCAGATTCCGGGGGGCTCGAATAGGCATCGTATTCCAATCCTTCCATCTTATCCCGACAATGACGGCGCTGGAAAATGTCGCCATCCCGTTAGAACTTTCTGGGACTCGCGATGCATCCGTCAAGGCTCTGAAGGAGCTGGACGCGGTAGGCTTGAGAGCACGAGCCGGGCATTATCCAGCACAATTGTCAGGCGGCGAACAGCAACGGGTCGCGATAGCACGCGCACTGGCCACGGACCCCGCCATTATCGTCGCCGATGAGCCGACCGGCAATCTGGACGAGATTTCAGGACAATCCATTATTTCACTTCTCTTCAATCTTCAGGAAAAGCGTGGCGCTACCTTGATTTTGGTGACTCACGATATGAGCCTGGCCGCCCGCTGCGACAGAACCGTGCGCATGCGATCCGGGCTCGTTGAACGTGAAACCCCGGATATTCCAGAGCATGCGGTGTCACAATGACGGGCCGGGTGGGCGAGAGCGACATAGATCAGGCTGGGATAGACAAGGTGACGAGGAAGGTTAGCCTGTTCTCAATCGCATTCAGATTGGCGTGGCGAGACCTGAAGGGGGGGCTGAAAGGGTTTCAAATCTTCATCGCCTGTATCGCGCTGGGCGTGGCATCCATCGTCGCCATCGGATCGACGGCTCGCAGCGTGTCGGAATCGCTGATCCGCGAGGGACGAACAATACTTGGCGGCGACGTTTCCTTTTCTCTCATTCACAGAGAATTGGCGCCACCGGAACAGCGCTGGCTTGCGAGCCAGGGGCGTGTGTCCTCTCTCGCCGTCATGCGTGCAATGGCTCGCGCCGAAAACGAACAAACAACGCTCGTGGAGGTCAAGGCGGTCGAATCGACCTATCCGGTTGTTGGCCGCTTGCGGACGGAGCCCGAAGGGAAGGTTGGCGCGCTTACGGCAAAATCTGATGGGGTCTTCGGTCTTTTGGCCGAGGAAACGCTTGTGGCTCGCCTTGATATCCAGATTGGAGATCGTCTGCAGATCGGCGATGGTGAGTTTCAGCTACGTGCGGTTATCCTGAACGAACCCGACAAACTGGCGGGCGGCGTCGGCTTCGGCCCAAGAGTGATCATTTCGCAGCAAGCGCTCAGAGAAACAGGATTGCTGCAGCCGGGATCTCTCACCCGATGGCTCTACCGTCTCGTTCTAGACTCGGACGCAGCGGGCAAAGAAGCAAGCGATACGCGAATAGACGATCTACTTGAAGAAGCTGAGACATTGTTTCCGGACGTCGGCTGGCAGATCCGCACAAGAGCCAACGCCTCACCGCAATTGGCCAGAAACCTTGAACGCTTCAGCCTGTTCCTGACGCTGGTGGGTCTAACGGCGCTGTCTATCGGAGGCATAGGGGTCGCAAACGCGATCAGAGGTTTTGTCGACCGCAAGGCGAGCGATTTTGCAACGCTGAAATCGCTGGGCGCAACTGGCTCCTATGTCTTCGCCGTTTCTCTGGTTGAGGTGTTGTTGGCGACGGGCATCGGCGTCGTGATTGGCGTTAGCATCGGGAGCTTGGCTCCTTTCACACTGGCGATGTTCTCCGGCGCGTCGCTGCCTGTTCCTTTCAAGGCCGCGTTCTTTGCCGATGAGGCTCTGCTTGGAGCCCTATACGGTCTTCTTGCGGCCCTCACATTCTCAATTCTTCCTTTGGGTCGGTGCCATGACGTACCGGTGTCAGAATTGTTTCGCGCTCAGGTGAACAGGAATGTTGGCCGGCTTAGAATTCGGTACATCGCCTTCGCATGTGCGGCCTCCGGGGGGCTTCTGGCCACCATATTGATTGCCGCGAGCAACAAGAAATCTGCTTTCTTCTATATCCTCTCGGTGCTCGCCGGCTTTCTTGTTCTTCGCGCACTCGGCGGCTTGATCGTCTGGATCGCCAAACGAATACCCCGACCCCGCGCGCTCCAGGCACGGTTGGCGCTTGCAAACCTCCATCGACCCGGCGCGTTGACGATACCCCTCGTCATGTCGCTCGGCCTTGGGCTAACTGTGCTTGTCGCCTTGATGGTTGTTGATACAAATATCCGTGGTCAAATACGCGGAGAAGCAGCGACAAAGGCGCCAAGTTTCTTCTTTATAGATATCCCCAATTCCGAAGCAGCGTCCTTCGATGCGTTTATTGGCGGCCTTGCGCCGCAGGCGGAAATGGCGCGTGTGCCGATGATGCGCGGTCGTTTTGTTCAACTTAACGATACGCCTGCGGACAAAATACCCGCCAAGGAAAACGCCGCTTGGATTCTCGAAGGCGACCGGGGAATCACGTACTCGGTTGATCCCCCCCAAAACTCTAGAATTATTGCTGGCGAATGGTGGCCTCCTGATTATGCAGGCCCTCCGCTAATCTCCCTCGACGCGGAGATAGCGGAAGGGCTGGGAGCGAAAATTGGAGACACGCTGGTCCTTAACGTCATGGGACGCAATGTGACGGCCCGCATAGCAAATCTCAGAAAGGTTGAGTGGCGCTCTTTTGGGATCAATTTTGTTTTCGTCTTTTCGCCCAACACATTCGCCGGCGCGCCACATATGCACCTGGCGACAGCGACGGTTCAGGAAAAGAACCGGGAAGTTGAATTGGCGATCGTCAAGGCAGTAGCCAAATCGTATCCTCACGTCGTGAGCGTTCGGGTGCAAGATACGCTCGACGCGATTAGCTCCGTTGCCGAGCAATTGGCGTTCGCCATACGCGGCGTTACAGGCATCACGCTCGCAGCAGCTCTTTTGGTGCTCGGAGGAGCGCTCGCCGCCAGCCAGCGAAGCCGGATCATAGACGCGGTGATCCTGAAGACGCTTGGCACAACCCGCCTGCGCCTGTTGAGCATGTATCTGATCGAGTTTTCGGCACTTGGTTTGATTACGTCTCTATTCGCGCTTCTCTTCGGGGGGGCCGCCGCTTGGGCGGTTCTCACACGCATCATGCGGATCGATACCGTTATTTGGCCGGCGGAGACGATGGTTCTGACAGTCATTGCAACACTGGCTGCGACTTTAACATTAGGACTGGGCGCTACGTGGAGAATACTTGGGCAAAAACCCTCCAGACACCTTCGTGATCTTTAGATTAACCCCCGTACTTATACGAATAGAAAGCAGTGAAGATGGAATATTACCAAACGCCGCCGAATATGCACTTGCGTAGCGGCGGCGCTGGATACATATTCTGATTGCTATTGTCGCTGTTTTTTCTGCGACGAGTTTGAAATTGAGAGGGAAGTCATGTCCGATTTCGACCGCAACGCATCTGCCCGCTGGGGTTCAGCTGGCGTAGCTCGGTCCGGCGCCGCCGAGATCGACCAGGGTCTGCGCTCTTACATGCTCGGCATCTACAATCACATGACCCTGGCTCTGGCGCTTTCTGCGTTGGTAGCTGTGGGCGTCGTGATGCTTGGTCGCTCAAACCCGCTGGTGCAGGCGCTCTACGC
>CAMCMI010000007.1 GCA_945875875.1 Rhizobium sp. Q54 | reverse complement strand
CGATCGACGCCATGCTGTGATGCTCGGCAAGCCAGTAACGTCTGTAGCCGAAGCGCTCAACCGCTTGCGCCAGCTCGACGCTGCGCTGTAGCGCCTGGCTCGGAGGCGTCTGCGTCGTGACGTTTGAAAGATCGAGAACCGAAAGCGGCGTCATCACTTAACTCTTGCTCAAAAACGTGGCTCGGACAAGGCGGCTACATGCGCGTCGGTGCTATCTTGTTGCACGGATACCCGCATGGCGACGTATAAAAAATATGTAGGTAGAACTTTGCTTTAGTTGTCGCGGGGATTTGGCTTGCCGTTCAAGTTTCATTCCCTGGGTCGGCTTCAGTGTCCCGTCAGAATACCGCGTGACGAATTTGTGTAACTACGACGCAACGCTTCGCTTCAATTTGCGCACTTGATCGCTCTTCAGGCCCCCGTATTCCTTCCGCCACCTGTAATAAGTGACCTCCGTCGTCCCGATGGCTCGAACAGCATCTGCAATGCTTTTGCCTTGAGCCGTCAACACGTCTACTTGGCGCAACTTGCCGACGATCTCCTCAGGGGTGGGTCTCTTGATTGGCATTCGGTCCTCCTTCTAAATGTCAAAAGACATACTTTCAGGTGGACCAGTTCAAGGGGGCAGATCATCTTGCGCAGCGCCTTCGATGCGACGTACGCCGATCCGGACCTGCTGATGGAAGCGCGCAAGAGCAATCTCGAAATTCCCCTCTCCCCGAGGCGACGCTGCAAGGGCTAATTGAACGCAGGTTGCGCATCGACTGCGCGCTAATTTTGCAATGAGCTTGCAGAACGCGCCTTGTGACGCGCCCTTTTTCAGTTGGCACCACAATTACGGCTTATTTTTAGGAAGCTAAAACAGTTGCTGGTGGACAAGCATAGGGCGTTGAACTAGCTTTCTGATCGAGAACATCCCGCGCGCAGCGGGAGACGCATTGGGAGGAAGTTCTTTAGCCTTTAGCGGAAACGCCATTCGGAAGTAGCTACATTTTTGTTATACGGGAAGATACCCGATGGGGCGCGCGAAAGCGTGAGCGTTGAACACAACGGCATTTTGGAGAGAAGCATGAACGGGGCGGACGTCGTCGCAGAAATTCTCAAGCGTGAGGGCACCGAGATGCTCTCTTGCTATCCGCGCAATCCGCTCATCGAAGCGGCGGCGAAGATCGACGTTCGCCCCATCTTGTGTCGTCAGGAGCGCGTTGGCGTGGGCATTGCCGACGGTTTCACGCGCGTGATGCGCGGGCGCAGGAACGGCGTATTCGTATCGCAGCAAGGCCCCGGCGCGGAGAATGCTTTTCCTGGTGTGGCGCAGGCTTTTGCGGAGAACGTGCCCATGCTTGTTATTCCGGCGGGTTACGCGCTGAAGCATCAGTACAACCATCCGATTTTCCGCTCGGCCGAGGTGTTCCGTCCCATCACTAAATGGGCCGCGCTGGCGCACCATGTGCAGGAATTGCCCGACCTGTTTCGTCGGGCCTACCAGATCATGCGCAGCGGCAAGGGCGGCCCGGTTCTCGTCGAAGTGCCGACGGAAGTCTTTGAGGCGGAGTTCAACGGCCCGCTCGATTATCGCCCCGTCGAGCCCATTCGTATGGCCCCTGATCCTGACGCCGTGAAGCGCGCCGCCGCCATGTTGCTGGCCGCGCGCAATCCGGTCATCTGGGCAGGGCAGGGCGTGCATTACGCGGATGCAAGCCCGCAACTTGTTGCGCTCGCCGAGTTGCTGCCGGCGCCGGTAGCTTGCACAAATCCTGGCAAGAGCGCGATTGCGGAAATCCATCCGCTCGCGCTGGGAGCCTCAACGCGCAATCAGCCGCGCATGTATACGGCGTTCATGGAAAAGGCCGACCTGGTCTTCGCCATCGGCTCGAGTTTGTCGCGCACGTCGTTTGGCCCGGCGCTGCCCTTTGGCAAGACGATTATACACTCGACGAACGACCCCAATGACGTGAACAAGGACATTCGCTGCGACCTCGGCCTCGTGGGTGATGCACAGCTTGTGCTCGACGCGCTGATAGCGGAGGTCGCGCGCCAGAAGGGCCGCAGCGACGGCTCGCGCATGTCCGACCTTTCGATGCAGATAGCCGCCATCAAGGCCGAATGGCTCAAGGATTGGGAGCATCAGCTTGGGTCGGAGGAGGTTCCGATCAATCAGTATCGTGTCATCCGCGAGTTGATGAACGCGGTCGACAGAGACGAGACGATCATCACCCATGATTCAGGCAGTCCGCGCAAGCAGCTGCTGCCGTTCTGGGAGACTACTCGCGCGGGGACTTATCTTGGTTGGGGCAAGACCACGCAGCTCGGTCACGGCCTTGGGTTGGCCATGGGCGCCAAAATCGCCGCGCCTGAAAAAATCTGCATCAACGTCATGGGCGATGCGGCCATCGGCATGACCGGGATGGATCTTGAGACGGCGGCGCGCAATGGCATCGCCATACTCACCATCGTTTTCAACAATTCGGTCATGGCGGCGGAGCGCGACGTCATGCAGACGTCCACGGAAAAATACAACGCCATAGATGTGGGGGGCAATTACGCCAAGCTCGCCGATGCGCTCAACGTTTCGTCTACGCGCGTCGACAAGCCGTCTCATGTGGCCGGTGCGATCAGGGACGCCATAGCCGTGACTCAAAAGGGCAAGCCCTTCCTGCTCGAATTCGTGGTGAAGGAAGGTTACGATTTTACATAATGAAGCTCGATCCATATAGGCAGAAATGCAAGCCGGTAACAATGGAGTGACGCATGCTGTCCCGCGAGAATAACGATCTGATCACGCGTGTAGGCCCTGGCACACAAATGGGTGCGCTCATGCGTCGATACTGGATTCCAGTCGCCTTTACGTCGCAGGTTGAGAAGCCGGATTCCGCACCACAGCGGGTGAAACTCTTAGGCGAACAGCTTGTGCTTTTTCGCGACACGCAGGGCCGTCTTGGCCTCGTCGACGAATTCTGCCCCCATCGTCTCGCTTCCATGTTCTTCGGGCGTAATGAAGAGGGCGGCCTGCGCTGCGTCTATCATGGGCTGAAGTTTGACGTGAACGGTGCCTGCGTGGATGCGCCATGCGTTCCGCCCACCACTACCGCGGAACAGCTCTCTGGCATCAAGCGCGACCTGAAGATCAAGTCCTATCCCTGCATCGAACGAGCGGGGCTGGTGTGGGCCTATATGGGCCCGCGGGAGCTGAAGCCTGAATTTCCCGATCTTGAATGGACGATGACGCCGCAATCTCATCGCTACGTGTCGCGCCATGTGCAGGAATGCAATTGGTTGCAGGGGCTTGAAGGGGGCTTCGATGCACCGCATTTGAGCTTCCTGCACAAGGGAGATAATCCTGATCCGAGCCGCAACGTCGTTCCCACTAATTACGAAGTGTCTGCTACGGATTTCGGTTTCGTCGTCGCAACAGGCCGCGATCTCGGCGGCGCCAACATCGCTTGGAATCTCAACATTATGTTGATGCCGTTCCACAAGATCATATCCACGCGTCCGCATGCCGCTCATATGTGGGTACCCATCGATGATGAAAATACAATGCTCTACAGCATTGACTTCAAGGCGGATGCGCCGTTGACGCAGGCGGAGATCGACCGCTGCGTCGAAGGTTCCTGGATTCATACCGAGAATAGCCCCGGCTCTGACCACGCCATCCGCAATAGGTCGAACGATTACCTGATCGACCGCGCCCTGCAGGCGTCCGGCAAGTCATTCACAGGTATCAAGGGATTCGGCACGCAAGACTGCGCGATTCAGGAATCCATGGGGCCCATCGTCGATCGCTCGCGTGAATATCTGCTCGCGGGCGATGCGGCCATCGTGAAGCTTCGGCGCCTGCTATTACAGGCGTTGCGCGATCAGGCCGAGGGGAAGTCCCCGATGGGGCTTGATCCGAAATCCTATCGCGTGCGCTCCGTGCGTTGTGAACTCGGTCGCGACGTGAACGTCGCAGAACGTATTTCTGAGCTTGTGTGCTCCTAATTATTCCTTTTCGCGTAGTGGAGAATGTCATGTCTGTATCACGAAGTTCGCGCATCGTCGCTCTGACCGTCTTTGCAGCTGCCTTCGCGGGGACCGCGGCCGCGCAGGAGGATTTCTACAAGGGCAAGACTATCACCATCGTCACTAGCACGGGGCCGGGCGGGGTCTATGATCTCGTTGCCCGCCTCACAGCGCGCCACATGGGCAAATATCTTGCGGGTTCACCCAATCTCGTCGTCGTCAACATGCCAGGCGCGGGCAACATGCTCGCGGCCAATTACATGTACGAAGTTGCGCCGAAGGACGGCACGAGCATCGCGGTCTTCAACAACGCGGTACCGCTCAATCAGGTGGTGGACGGGCGCGGAGTGCGCTTCGACGCCAGCAAGTTTAACTGGATTGGCTCCACAGGTGGCCGCAACGAGGCGGTGTTCGCCTTCCGAACGGCAGGCGTGCTTACCCTGGAGGTGCTGCGCAACAGGGAGCTGATCGTCGGTAGCACGGGGCCGGGCTCTTCTATCGCCATTTATCCAACCGTCATGAACAATATGCTCGGTACAAAATTCAGGATCGTGAACGGCTACAAGAGTTCGACGGAAGTGTTTCTGGCGATGGAACGCGGGGAGGTCAACGCACGCTCGGGCAGTCTCGCCTCTATTTCCTCCGGATTCCAGAAATGGCTAGACGACGAGCGTCTTGTCTTCTTCGCGCAGGTGGGGTCGCGGCGCGACAAGGATCTTCCTGACGTGCCCCTGCTCACCGAGCTTGCGCGTAACGAAGAGGAACGGCGTGTTCTGGCGCTCATTTCTTCTCCTGCCGAATTGGGTCAGCCTTATCTTGCTCCGCCGGGTGTGTCGAGCGCGCGCGTTCAGCAATTGCGTGAGGGTTTTTCGAAATCTCTACGAGATTCAGAATTCGTGAGTGAGGCGAGAAGAGCGCAGGTCGATCTCGATCCGATTAGCGGCGAGTCTATCGCAAAGATCGTGCATGATGTGGTCCATGCGCCTGAACATGTTGTAGCAGCTGCACGTATTGCTCTGAAATAGGGCGTTCGTCTTTGATGTCAGAGCCGTTCCATGAGCTATTTAAGTCGGCGCCAGCGCCAGCAGTCTTCTGGAAATAAGCGAAGGAGATTCGTAAAGTACGCGTACATGACTGCTCGCCTCCTGAGAGGAATATGCGGCAGCGATGTTTAATTTGTATCTTTCATAATCTTCGCAGCGCGCTCCACGACATTCCGCGGAGTGGCGTATGACTCTGCCAGGAACCGTTCGATTTGCGCTGCCGTGATAGGACTAACGTCAAGCCTGTTGCGCGCAGCATCCTGCAAAAAGTCCTCGTCGTTCATCGTGGCGACGAATGCTGCGCGCAAAGCCTCGGCTCGATCTGCAGGGATGCCGGGCGGTGCGAGGAACGGCCGACCCATGATTGTCCAGCCAATCAGGAGCCGTAGCAGGTTGCGTTGATCGTCGCTCGTCGCAAAGTCCATTATCGAAGGCGCGTCGCCGAGTTTTGGATTACGCTTCACTGAGACCTGCATAAGGACGTTAACGAGCTTCTTGTCCAGCCAGTCTGGTCGCTCCGCCTGAACGGCTGCATACAGCATGCCGCACATGCCCTCTACCTCGCCGCGCTCCAACGCTAGAAGCATATCGGACGTGCCCTTGTAGCCCTTCACGATTCTTAGGTTAGCGCCGAGCACCGAATTGAGCGTGGAGGGAACAAGCAGGCTTGACGTGCCGGCCGAGCCGATAATGACTGGATTGCGCATCAATTGCTGCGCGGTGTTCGTTTTGCTCGTATGCCATGTGAAACAGGCACCCACTTCCTCGTTTGCGCTGCCGAGCCACGAAAACTTTTGTCCGTCGAATTGGGTCGCCGTGCCACCAAACAGCGGCTCTAGTGCCGCGGTGCCGGCAATGAGGCCGATCTCGGAGCCGTCGCGCGGAGAACGATTATAGAGAAAGTTCGCGGCGATAACGCTGCCTGCGCCTTGCATGTTCTTGACGACGAAGCTAGGTTTTCCGGGCAGATGTTTCGATATATGCCGCGCCACAACGCGTGCATAAAGATCATAGGCACCGCCGGTGTTAAACCCAACCACCATGCTGACCGTGCGACCCTTATAGAAATATTCAATGCTATTATTCGCTTTTGCGTCTTGTGTAACAAGGAGAAAAGCGCCCAGAACGGGTGCCGCGAGTGCTCGCCCGAAGGCGCGCAGAGGAGATTGGTGCATCATCATTTGAGTAGGTGTCCAAACTTCTTCATTGCGGCTGAGACGGCGGCCGGGTTGGCGATCACTAATTTGGGGTATTGATTTTTCCAATGATAGGGCTTGCACGCGTCGATGATGGCGCGGCTGTTGGTGTAATTCCCCTTGCGCTTCTCCTCAGGCGGAATGGAGGGGTCCAGCGCCGTACTCCAGGCGTTGCGGATTAAGTCGATGGATGTCGCAGGATCGGAACGAAAGACCATGGCACCGATTAGATCGTTAAGATCCGAAACATCCACGTCGTCATCGACAACGATCACGTATTTGCCTGCGTAGGCACCAGCCGAACATTGCGCCGCCACATGGCCAGCTTGTCGCGCATGACCAGGATAACGCTGCTTGATCGCGACGCCCACCAGCATGCGTGCGCCGCCCACCTCATGCGACCACACGCCCGTGACGTCGGGTACGCCTGCCTTTTCGAGATCTTCGCGTAGAAGTGCCGACCGCAGGATTGCCCGCGAACGCGAGCTTTCGCCCGGCGGACGCTGGGGCGGACATCCCACAAGGATTGGATCGTTGCGATGATAGATTGCGTTCACTTTCATTACCGGCGCGTCTTCACCGGGGCTTCCATAATACCCAGTCCATTCGCCAAACGGGCCTTCTGGGCGCACGGCACCGGGATAGACGAAGCCCTCTAGAACGATTTCGGCATCCGCAGGAAACGGCAGCCCCGTATGCTTGCCGCGCACGACCTTCATTGGCCTGTCACGATACGCGCCGACGATATCATATTCGCATGTCCCACTTGGAATGGCGCTGCAGGCGATGAGGAATGTCAGCGGATCGCAGCCCAGCACCATGCACACCGGCATGGGCTCGTTGCGCTCCATGTATTTATCGCGATGAATGCGTCCATGTTTGCCGGGCGAGATGTAGAAGCCGACGGATTTTTCATCCTGAATCATGATGCGGTAGGTGCCGGCGTTGATCCAGCCCTCATCCGGATCGCGCGTGACATTGAAGCAGCCCGTCCCGATGTAGCGCCCCCCATCGTCCGGATGCCACAGCGGCGTGGGAAAGCGCGTCACGTCAACGGCATCTCCCTCTATGACGTTTTCGAACACCGGACCCGATTCGACATATTCGAAGGGCACGCGCTTTGTTTTGGCGTCGCGGTATTCCCCAAGGAAGACCTGGCTCAACTCAACTTTCGACAGCGTCGGAGAAAAACCGAGAATTACGTTCTGACGCTTGCCGCCGAAGGCGTTGGAGAGAACGCGAAAGCCTTTTGGATAACCGGGGATCTCATCGAAGATCACGGCTGGGGCGGCCTCGTCGTGCTGGACGACGTCGGTGATCGCGCCGATTTCCTCCTCCCAATTTGCGCCCTTGATCGTGCGCAATTCGCCAAGCGCGTCGATTTCCTTCAACCAATCGCGAAGGGAATCGTAATTGATCTGGCGTTTCATGCGATGACCTCGTTTTTAATAGTGTGCTAAGCGGCGCTTATAGCGTTCATGGTGCCTGATGACCGGGAACGAGCGCGCGGACTTTCGCGATTATGGAGGTGGCGTGTTCTCAATCGCCTTCACCCGCCGATAAAGTTCGGCATGGCCCATGTAATCAACCGAGACGTCAATTTTCTTGAAATCTGAGAGGAGTTGCTTATCTTCAAGGGACGCTTTCAGCATAGCCCGTAACGCCAAATAGCTGTAAATGAACTCTAGCGCGAGTCGCTGCTCCTCGCTCTGCGCCAAGTCGATGGTGTTAATAACCCCAGGGAGATTAGCAGAATGATTGCCGGGCGGCATCTGCAGCATGCTCTTGAATTCGCCGCTCTGGGTGGCGGAAATTACATTCGCGCCGTCTCGGATCATCCGGTCCACGCCCGCGTGAAGTCGTCCAACGTTGACAATCGAACCTGCGCGATAATTTCCTGCGTCATCGGTGGCGAAAGCCGGCATCATGGCCATAAAGCCAGAAATGTCCTGAGCGGATGGCATGTATCCTCCCTAGGCTAATTTTCTCTAATTGAACGCGGAAAGCCGGAGCCTGTCAATGCGTCCCGCTAAAAAATCGCGCATTTACTCGATCGGATGTAGGGGCGATGGTAGTAATCGTTTTTCTGCGATCGGGGGGATCTACAAATTTCGGGTCGGCACTATTAAAGATTGATCATATTGCACTGAGACCACTCAGCGAAGGCCTTTGTTCTTTGAGTCAAGCTCTTTAAAGCGCTTCACCTGATTGCCTTTCAGGCCTCCATATTCTGACCGCCCGCGATAATACGTCACCTCGGTCACACAGATCGTGCGACCCGCGCCCGCGATCGACTGGCCTTGCGAAGCCAGCACATCAACCTGACGTAAATTTGCAACAATCTCTTCCGGCTTATTGAGTTTTCAAGGCATTTTGGTCCCCCTCTGTCCCAAGAGACATACCGCAGGATGGACCAGTTCAATAGGGATTGATCAACATACCGACCGCGGCAGTCAATATTGTTCTCATGACTATCAACGGTTGCGGTAGGCGCACGAGATCATCCCCTCGATGAGCGGCAAGGGAAATTGTTACGATAATGCAATGGTGGAAACTGTGTTCAAGACGATCAAGAACGAGTTGGTCTGGAGAACAGTCTTCCAGGTACGCTCCGCTGCTGAATCGGCTCTTAGCCGATACATCGATGGCTTCTACAATCAGTGCCGCCGACATTCTTCTCTGGGATACAAATCGCCAGTATCGTTCTAAGCCGAAATGGCCATCATAGATTGAAAACCTCTGCACTAAATACGGACAAGTCCACTCATCCAACTCGCCATTCCTGGCAGTGTTAGAAGACCACCGGTCACTGGCGTCTCCGTTACCGTCCTAGGTATTTTTTCGCCTTATGCCTAATAGCCAATGGGGTCTGGTATGATTCTACGAGAAACTTGGAAATATCAGAACCCCTCATAGCCTCAATATTAAGCTGAGCCCGCTGAGCGTCTTCCAAGAACAGCGGATCACGCATAGTAGCCTCAAAGCCCTCTCTCAAAGCTTCAAACCTAGCTTGAGGGACTCCAGGCGGAGTTACAATTACGCGTTCAAAGTTGAGCCAACCGAACACAAACCGCATGATCTGACGATCATCTTCATTCATTGGATGATCCATAATGAATGGAGCCAATGGTAACTGTGCACTTTTAACTAACCCCACTTGAACGAGGATGTTCGCATTTCCTTCAGCAAGGCCTGCACCCCGTAAATAGTCTAAACCCACACCGCAAAATCCCTCGATCTCACCTCTGATCATAGCTATATTCAGAGCCGCACTACCTGCATATCCTTTTACCAGCTTAAACTTCGAGCCGACTATGTTATTAAGGATCGTAGGCATATCATAAGTTGAGTTGCCTGCAGCGCCGGTCGTGCCAATGATCATCTCGTTCTTTATAACGTCGTGTAGCGAAGTAAACGTTGACTCTTTGCGGGAAATACAGACGTTCACTGCAGCCGCAGGAGAGCCTATCCAGCCGAATTTTTGCGCATCATATTTGAATGCCCCCTCAGAAATTGCAGGATCGATTGCGAGATGCCCGGCAAATAGTCCGATTTCAGAGCCGTCGCGCTGCGAGACATTGTAGATATAATTCGCCGCGTTTAATGATCCAGCGCCCTGCATATTTCTGATCGTAACTTTAGGCGAACCCGGAATATGTCTGGATATGTGCCGCCCAATCAGACGAGCATAAGCGTCTGCGCTGCCGCCTGTGTTAAACCCGACAATAAAATTGATGGATTTGGACTTATAAAAATCTTCAACTTCGTGCGATTGTGCGTTCGCAACGTCGGTCATAGCGACATGCACGCTGGTAATTAAGCAGATCAGCAGGACCAAGCGTTTGCGGGAAGGCAGCGATTGCAAGAAAGACGGTGCGCGCATTTTCATTTCATTACCTCCCAAATCCAAATCATATCCCCCGATATCGATCGATATCGGGATAATGACACCGTCATGCTCTCTGGAAATAAGCAGAGCCCCATCTAGAGACCACATTCTCAGCACAGGTGACGAATTCCAGAACCGCTGATTGGCCGCCGTCGACAACCTTAATCCCACGTTTCAACGCAGCCGCAATTTCTTCTGGATCTTCAATACGTTCCGCATAACATCCGAGCGCGTGGGCCCACTGTACATAATTCCCTGTTACGTCTGTGACCCTGTATTTTTCGATGGCGCGCGGGATCCACTGATCGTAGTAAGCCATTGTAGAATTATTGACCAGAATTGTAAGGATTGGTAACTTTTCACGGATCGCAGTCTCTAGATCGTTCGCAACCGTAGAGAAACCAGCATCGCCCAGGAAATGGATGGCTAGCTTTTTTGGTGCAGCAAGTTTTGCACCCATAATAAGACCGAGCGATGATCCTAATTGATGCGCGTTTCCCCAACCAAGATAGCCGCGCGGCTTGGTTGTTTCATAGAAGGGAGAAAGCTGTTCGCGCGGCATACCGGAGTCATGGGTAATGATTGTATTATCCTTATCAACGATTTTGTTGAGTTCCCAGACGACGCGATAGGGGTTGATCGGCGTCTCCGACGATGTCAGTTTAGGCATCCAGCTCGAAAGCCACTTCGACTTGACGTCAGCAATCTCCTGAGTGACTAATTTTGTAGCATCTTCAACCGTTCCTATTGTCGGCCCAAAGGCCTCTATCATTTGACGTAAAACAAGTTTTGCATCGCCCAGTAAAACGCTGTCGACATGGTATTCAGCGTTTACATCAGCTTCATCAATGCTGATCTGAATAATTTTCTTCCTAGCGGGAATCTCATGCGATGCAAGCGTGCGCGTCAGGCCTGCGCCGACCGCAATGACGAGATCAGCGCGGGACAGGAAATGATCAACCATTCCCGTCACAGCAGGGCCTGCCGATCCCAATGCGAGCGCATGCGTCTCCGGAAACGCGCCCTTGCCCAAAATTGTCGTCATGACTGGGATCGACGATTGCTCTGCGAACTGCTGGAGCTCATCGGAGGCCTCCGCCCACAGAATGCCTTGCCCGGCGAATAGAATAGGATGTTTCGCAACCTTTATAAGAGCGATCGCTTCGCGGACATTTGCCGGATCGGCCGCTGAGCGTACCCTTTTGATTGGCGTGAATGCAAAATCGTCAACCTCCTCAACAGCAACGTCCCTAGGGGTCGCGAGCAATACTGGACGCCGGCGCCCCATTTCAAGCAAGGTGAAGGCCCGCGCGAAAATCGCCGGAATGCGAGCGGCATGATTGATAACGTCGCTCCACTTGGTGATGGTTTGAAAAGCCTGAACTGGATTGAACTCTGATGGAAGCCCCCAACGATTCCGTGCTGCACCGCCGGGTAAGATCAATAGGGGAGTAGAATCTGCGTATGCTTGAGCAACGCCAGGGAAAGCATGTTGTGCTCCAGGCCCGCCCTGCACAATGCAAACACCGACAGTGTTTTTTGTGCGAGCGTAACCGTCTGCCATATGAATGGCGTGGCGCTCAGTCCGACCTGTTAAAATTCGAATACCCTCTTCAGCGACCCCCTCCAAAAGAGGATTTGTTGGAAAGCAGAATACGCATTCCACTCCCTGCGCCTTAAGAATCTTTGCTATCGCATTCCGACCTTGCATGAGCATTTTCCCTTCAAGCGAAAAATACCGCCATGATATTTTCCGTATTTCAGACTGAAGATGGATTTGGTCAATTTGATTTTTCAGCGGGTACCAAGATTATGCAGCCGAGCCGATATCTACCTTGACAAGTGTGTTGATTAACTGAGCCATATTGGTGTCACACGTCAACTCGTAGCGAATAGAGCATACTCGAAAGCTTTGCGGATCGCCGCCCGGTATCGGCTTGCCCTCTTCGTGATCCTTAAGAGCTTGTAATAGGAGCTGGCGCAGTTTGATAATAGCTGCATCTCCGGGCAGTAAGTGCTCGCGGCTGCGATCCACGAGGGTGCCCATAGACTCTTCTATTGCACAATCCTGTGTTCCAAATCCTTTAAGCCCTGTGAAGGATTTACCGCTGGCCTGCAATATGCGATCGATCAGGTATTCATTGCGCTTGTTACGCACGCCAATGTCCGAGTTCGGCAGATTCTCAGAGTGAATCCAGTCGTCACTCGCTGCTCTTGCGATTTCTGTTTCATTTAGCGGGCGATGCGGCTGAAAATCAATGCTGTAGAGCATCGTATTCGCATCATCGATTGGATCCCACATATGCGCAGCATGCGGCGTCGTGGCAATAATCTTATGGAAGGGCATGAGCCTGACGTTCAGATTCCATGAGATCGTCTCCTTACCAAAATCACGGCCTGTGGAGACAATGAAGCCGAAGGCACAAGCGGCAACTTCATAGAATGAAGGTACTATACCGCTAGTTGAATCCGGATTTTCCCCGGCATGCAGGAAGGTGAGATTCGGTGCATCGAAGCCACCCTCCAAGGCCTGAAGCCAGTTGCATTTCTGGATGTGGCGGCTGGCATAACGATAATTTTCGGGCAAGAGGGTCCATTCAAAATCAGGGAAGGCCGGTACCTCTCCAGGGCCCATGTAGGTCCACACTAGACCCGCCCGCTCAATGCAGCGATATGCATTTGTACGGAGTGACTTCTGCATAGACTCCATCACCTACGGTGCCACTGGTGGGACGCACGGCAGATCAGTACAAGCGCCTGTCACGTCGAACTTCAAGCCGTGATAGACGCAGCGCAGACCATTATCCTCGTTGCGTCCAAAGAACATTGATGCCAAGCAATGCGGGCATTGGTCCGCAATCAGTCCCAGACTGCCGCTTGTATCGCGAAAAAGAACAAGATCCTCACCAAAGAGGCGAACGCGGATTGGCGGTCCATCCCGCACCGTCACCTCGCTCGAGAAGGTTACTGGCGTCCAGTAACGTCGCATAAGCATGCCCATGGGTGTGCCTTGACTAACTTTAGTCAAACGCGCGTTATTTTCAGGGGATAGCATGGATAAATTCCTCCGTTCTTCATGAAGCCTGCGGCATTGATTGCTCAGCACCTAATTCTAATTCTTCTTATAATTTATCGGCAAAAGTCGCGATTTTAGGATTACTTGTCCAATGCGATGCACGCCTAACGATAGCTGTCATTAAAAGTATTTAGCTCGGCTCCCCTTCCAACCGCTGCTTTTCTAGAGCTGTTCTTAGGATAATTAAGACCCGGCGGGCGACAATTACAATAGAAGAAATGAAGACTATTATCCGGGTTGAAGATCCCCGAGATTTGTATATATTTTTCTCCCTAAATTTGAGGCAAGGGGGTGAGGTGTTCAAAGGCAACTTCACCTAAGAGCCGATCCTGGAATAGATTGATTCCGATGAATCGGTTTTGGTTCATTGACAGGCGCTTGATTTGTCAAGAGCGCCGATCATGTGGACAGCCGAGCATCGCAGGAACGCCTCTCGCGAAGGCATGCGTTATCTCAGCGACCTGACTGACGACAAATGGAGTCTGGTGGAGCCATTCATCCCGCCTACGCAGCATGGCGGTCGCTGCCGCGATGGCCTCGCCGAACAGCACCGAAAAGGCCCGACGCGGATAGTCGCGCAATGAAGCCCTCACTATTGAGAAGACAGCGCCAGGCACCGTGCGCGGGGAAGATGAACGCGGATGCTATCGCCAAACGAGGGCGCGGCAGAGGGATGCATGCGCATTTGGAACGATTGCCCGCCGATGCGCACGAAGCTGTCGACGGCTTCGCCCAAAAACAGCAGTCGCTCGACCTGCGCATCGAAGACGTTGCTAGATGTTGCGCCGTTCATTCGGCTGACTTCAACATCTTCTGGTCGGATCGCAAGAAAGACTGCTTCCCCGGGTGCGAACGCGCTGACCGCCTGCGCTATCACGGGGCCCATGTTGGTCTCGACGACGATCTCTGCGCCGGCACTGGCACCCTGCGGCACCATCCCGGGAATAAGGTTTGTACGGCCGATGAACTCCGCGACAAACGCGGAGTTGGGATGGGAATAAATCTCATGTGGCGTCCCTTCCTGAATGATCTTGCCATCGCGCATCACGGCGACCACGTCGGACATGGTCAACGCTTCGAGCTGCTCATGTGTCACGAACAACGTCGTCACGTTGAGGCGCTTGACGAGTTCGCGCAATTCGACGCGCATCTCCTCCCGCAGCTTCGCGTCGAGGTTGCTCAGCGGTTCGTCCAGCAACAGCACGCGCGGTTCCGCGACGAGGGCGCGGGCGAGCGCGAGGCGCTGCTGCTGACCGCCGCTGAGATAGGGCGCCGGGCGATCCACATAGGCTTCGAGCTTCACGAGCGCGAGAGCGGCGAGGACGCGTTTGCGAATATCTTCCCGCGCAAGCTTCTCTTCGCCGTTGACGAGCGGAAACGCGACGTTCTCGAAAACCGACATGTGCGGCCAGATGGCGTAAGACTGGAACACCATGCCGATGTTGCGCTTGTAGGGCGGCGTCCAAGCGCCACGCGTCGAGGAATAGACGAGGTCGCCACCGACCTCGATCTCGCCCTCGTCGGGCTCTTCCAGACCCGCGACGCAGCGCAGCGTCGTCGTCTTGCCGCAGCCGCTGGGGCCAAGCAGCGTGTAGAATTGCCCTTGCTTGATGTCGATGCTCACATCACGCGCGGCGGCGACACGCTCGCCGGCCGATCGGTAGCTCATGCGCAGATGACTGATCCTGATCATGTCGTCTCTCCCCGGGCCGGCGTCATGACGATGCCATGAGGCCGTGTCGCCGTGCAACTATCCAGTAAATGGCAATGATGGGCGCCATGGCGGCCAGCATGACCATGGCGAGCGCGGACGCCTGGCCCAGCCCGCCACCAAGCCAGAGGCTCCAGATCACCACCGGTAGCGTCGTGTTGGTGCTCGACGAGAGAATGACTGCGAGCGTCAGTTCTCTGAAGGTCAGCAACGCAATCCATAGCCACGCGTAGAGAAGCGTCGGCGAGAGCAGGGGGATCAGCACACGGCGGAAGATGCGTCGTAGCGGCGCACCGCTCATCTGCGCGGATTCCTCCAGCTCAGTGTGGATTTGGATGAGGCCTGCGTTGGTCATGCGCGTGGCGTAGCTGATCCGCGCAATGGAGAAGACGATGAGCAACAGCCATATCGTGCCATAGAGCGGGATGACCCGCTGCAGCACGTAAAGCGTCACAAGCAGGGCGCCGACGCCGAAGATGATGTTGGGGATTGCATGCGGCAGGAACGCCACGAAATCGAAGAAGCTGCGGCCGGGAACCTTGGAGCGGAGCACGATCCATGAGAACGCGAGGCTGACGGCCAAAGTCACCGTCGGCGTCAGCAGCATGAGGATCGCAGTGTTCTGCACGCCAGTCAGTACGAGGCTCCATGGCTGCGACGCATAATGGTTCAGCGAGATCATCGACAATGACTGGGCGGAGGGCAGCTGAAAGAATGGCAGCAGCGAACTCCAGCCCAGCAGCGTGATCGGCAGGAACTTGCTGAGCAGAAAGTAGAGAGCGAAGAATGTCCACGCCGGATAGACGACCCAACCCAGCTTGATGATGCGTGGACGATAGGCTTTGCCGGTCACGACCGCGAACTGCCGCGAGCGCTTTTGCATTACGCCGTACCACCAGCTGAGCGCCGCCGCCAACGCCATGACGACCGTGCTTAGAGCCGCAGCCACGCCGTAACGTGGAAGCACGTCCTGCGGACTGATGAGCAGGTAGAGGAAAGTGCTGAATGTGAAGATGCGGTTGCTCCAACCGATGATGGCGGGCACGTCGAAGGCGGCGAAGCCTATTGTGAAGATGTAGATGGACGCCGCCATGATCCCAGGCCACGCCAACGGCAATGTGACGCGCCGCATCGTCGCGAAAATGCTGGCCCGGTTCATCTGCGCGGCTTCTTCGAGCGCCGGGTCCATGGCGCGGAAAACGGCGGCTGTCATGATGAACGCTAGTGGCGCCAGATTGAGACCCTGCACCCAGCCCATGCCGATGACTGTGGCGATGTTGAACGGTGCCGAGCTGAGGCCGAACGCCTGCATCGCCCAGACGTTGAGGAGGCCGATGCGCGGATGCATGAGGAAAAGCCAGCCCATCGCGGCCGCGAACCCGGGGATCAGCATGCCGATAGTCATCAGTGTGAAGAGAATCGTCTTGCCGCGAATGTCCGTACGTTCCACGAACCAGGCTGCGGGCACGCCGAAGACAAGCGCCACGACGAGACTGACGACCGAAAAGCCGAGCGTGTTGACGAGAACGTCGAGCGTGCGCCGGTCGGTGAACACTTCGACGTAGTTAGCAAGGCCGTAAGAGACCGTGGAAATGCCGGGGGCGCCATCGGTGAAACTCAGCCAGAGGATCACCGCGAGATGGGCGAATATTATCAGGCTCACGATGACGACTGTCGTCAACATCGCGGCGGGCAAGTTCTCTCCCATGCGGAAGAGCCCGCCACGCTTTGCACCAATCGCAATCGCACTCATCTGACGCTCCTGGACAACGATTTGGTGTCTTTGCTACTTGGTGGTGAGGATCTTGATGAGCTCGCGCTTGTTCAGATCAATCTCGGGGTGCTTCAACCACCACTCAATCGTCACTTCCTTGAAGGCTACGCCCTTCGCGACATACTCATCGACCTGTTTGCCGAGTTGCGAGCCGGGGTAGATGTGCAGGTCGGCCTTCCAGGTCTCATAGGCGAGCTTCTGGCCATCCTCGGTAAGCATGAAGACCGTGAACAGCTTCGCGGCGTTCGGGTTCTTCGCGTGCTTGGGAACGCCAAGATAATAATATCGCAGCTGCGCCGCATCGAGCGGCACCATCTGTTCGAGTGGCGCGCCGCGCTCTTGCCACACCTTTGCGTCCTGTCCGGTGCAGTCCATGACGAGGCCAATGAACTCGCCGGTGGCGATGCGTTCGGAGTCGCCGCAGCGGATCAGGCCGGAGATCTGCCCGCTCAACTTGCGCACGTAGTCAAACGTCTTTTCCTTGCCCCACACGTCATCGGCGACGAGCACATCGAAGCTCGCAGCATAGGGTGTCGACGCGATCTTGCCCTTCCACTCCGGCTTCAGGAAATCCATGAGCGTTGTTGGTTTGAAGGGCGCCAGCCGAGAGTTGTAGGTCACGCCCGAGAGGCCGGTGACGAAGCGGACGAACTGATTGTTCACCTCTACGAATTCAGGCTTGATCCGATCCGGAAGATATTTTCTCCAATCAGGAGCCTCGAAAAACTTAAGATCGACAAGAGGTGCCACTTGCGCGGCGGCGCCAAGGTAGACGTCGATATGCGCGGGTTGCCCGGCGCGGTGCTCCGTGGCGAGTTGGTTGCCGATGCGCGCCATCTCGGCGCCGGGCGCGAAGTTCAGACGGATGTTTGTGCCGAAGCGCTTGTTCAATGCGGCCTGGATAC
Organism: Rhizobium sp. Q54; assembly: GCA_945875875.1. Lineage (GTDB taxonomy): Bacteria > Pseudomonadota > Alphaproteobacteria > Rhizobiales > Beijerinckiaceae > Terripilifer. The sequence goes on along the minus strand of CAMCMI010000007.1, from coordinate 10,643 downwards.
GCGATGCGCCTTGACTGCCGCCCAGCGTGGACTGGCTCCAGCTCAGGTTCACACCGCCTTCTTTCGTTGCGGCCGCGATGAGCGATTTCAGTTCCGGAGTCGGATCGGCTGCAAGTGTTGTCGTGCTTGAAACGATATGCGCCATGAGTGCGGCGCCAACGATAAAGCGCATTCCTGACATATCACCCTCCCTCGTCTCGCGTCGCCGTGTGTGGCGCGTCGAGTCTTTGTCCAGCCAACGCTGGAATCTACGCTACGGCCGCGTCAGGCGCCCGCCCTCGTCACTTAGGACGCTGTAATCCTGCTTTGCTGCTGCCAGCGAAACATATCCTTCGTCGACATCGCGCTGGATGAGCGCAAGGTCGCGGGCCTCTGGCGGCCCGTAGCCGCCGCCGCCGCCTGTCTCCAGAATGACGAGATCGCCGGCGTCGAGCATATCGCCGCGCGCCTTGTTCATCGGGATGCGCACGCCGTTCGGCTTCTCGACGAAGACGCTGCCGGGCCTCGCCTCCTTGCCGCCGAGTACACCCCACGCTGGATGGTTAGTGCGATCAAGATTGGTGTGCAGGAGGCACGGCTCCAGAATGCGATAGCGCTTCTCGAAACCCATGCCGCCGCGAAACTTGCCGGGCCCACCCGAGTCTGGACGCAGCGAAAAAGACTCGATTCGAAACGGCAGCAATCGTTCCTGCAACTCCAGTGGAATGAGGCGCGTATCTCCATGGGCCATCGTGCGGAACGGGCCTGCGCCGTCATGCGTCGCGCAGGCGCCCCAGCCACCGTGCCCGCTGTCGTGGCCGTTGAAGATGCGGCCGTCGGCGCGCCGGCCATACAACCTGAATCCGGAATGTGTGGCGAAATGCCCGCCTGTGACGCGCTCCGGAAGCGCCTTCTCGAGCGCCTTGATAACGGCGTCTATGACGGTGGGAAACGGCATGGGATAGTTTGCCATTGGCGCCGTGGGATCAGCGCTGAGAATCTTGCCTTGCGGCAGAATCAGCTTCAGCGGCCGGAACAACCCTTCGTTCGCAGGTTCGTCAGGCGCGACGAGATAGCGGAACGCGACGCGCGCCGTCGTCAGGCCGCCGCCGTGATACCCGGAGTTGATGGAGCCCTTCGCTTGATCGGCGATGCCCGTGTAGTCCACAGTCATCTCGTCGCCTTCGATGACGACGCGGACCTTGATGGGGACCGGCTCGTCGCCTTCACCGTCGTTGTCGAGCCACGTCTCGTGCTCGTAGACGCCATCCGGTAGAGCGAGAATGTGGGCGCGGGCCGCGGCTTCCGCCTGATCGAGGATGAGCCGCACCGCCTCGTGGAAGGTCGGCAGGCCGTACCTTTGCGCTAGAGCCGCGACAAGATCGCGGCCCAGAAAACATCCTGCGAGTTGCGCCTGAATATCGCCCATGAGTTCGGCCGGCAGGCGCGTGTTATTCTCGATGATGCGATAGACTTCCTCAATCGGCTCTCCCTTCGACCACATCTTCACGGACCGCAATTGCAGGCCCTCCATGAAGATGTCGTTCGAATGAGTCATCGTGCCGCCGATATCGATCCAGTGCACGTTGATGGCGAAGAAACCGATCAATGGCCCGCTGCCGTCCGGATTAGCGACGATGGGCGTGTACATCACCGTGTTGTTCAGATGCTGCCCCTGCACGGCAGCGTGGTTGCACACGACGACATCGCCGTAGTGGAGACGGTCGCGCCCGTAGATCAACAGGCCATCGCGTACGGCAGTGCCCACGGAATCGGCCACGAAGGGCGGCATGCCGCCGGTGCATTGTGCTACAAGCCGGCCATCCATGTCCGTCAGGCCAACGGCGAAATCGTTGTACTCGTAGATATATGGGCTGAAAGCGGTGCGCTTGATATTTGCGTCGATCTGATTGGTCGCCGAGATGAGACCATAGCGGATGACCTCAAGCGTGATGGGGTCGATCGTCGTCGCGTCGGTCATCAGATCGTCTCCCGCTTTGTGCTGCAGTGGATTCGGATTTCCCGCAGCGGCCCGATCTCGAACCGATCATGCGGTCCAACGAGCGTCGTCGATCCGTACTCTTCGATCACGGCCGGGCCGTTTGCGCAAAAGCCTGGCGCCAATGCGGAACGCTCGTAGACATCTGCATTTAGGAAGCCGTTGGCGTCGCCGAAATAGATGCGGCGTGAGCTGGGGCCGTCGCCGGGTCCGCCAATCTGCGGCAGGCTGGCAAGATCTGGCCGACGTTGCCGCGCCAATGCGGTGAGATGCAAAGCCTGCAGTTCCGCGGGGTTCTTCGCGTCCGCATGACCGTATCGACGCTTGTAATCGTGCTCGAACGCGCTGCGGATAGCGGCGAGATCGCCGACATCCATGGCGGGAACCTTGATGTTGTGGCGCTGACCCAGATAGCGCATCTCGACATAGCGCTCGAAGAAAACTTCCTGCGCGCCGAACTCCTTCTGCAACGAGGCTGCGGCCTCGGATTCCATTTTGCCGAAAGCGCTCTGCACGGCGGCCATGACGCCCTCGGAAAGAACGCCCGTGAAGGTTGTCGATAGGTCGATGCGCGCGTCGGCCAGCAGCATACCGACGGCGGAGAAATTGCCAGGAGCGGGGGGGATCACGACGACGGGTATCGAAAGCTCGCGCGCGAGTGCCGCCGCGTGGAGCGGCCCGCCACCGCCGTAGCTGAAAAGCACGAAGTCGCGCGGGTCGAGACCATGCTCGACCGACACCTGTCGTATGGCACCCGCCATGATGATTGTGGCGAGCGACAACACGCCGTCGGCCATGCGCAGCATGCCGCTTTCGCCAGCATAACCCAGCGGCTCTGCCAGCGCAGCGATTGCGCGGCGGGCACCTTCAGTATCCAGCTTCAGTTCGCCGCCGAGAAAGCGGTCCGCATTGAGCCGACCGAGAACGAGATTGGCGTCGGTGACTGTCGCCTCCACCCCCCCACGGCCATAGCAGACAGGGCCCGGTGTCGAACCCGCGCTGCGCGGGCCAACATGTAGCCGGTTGAGAGGATCGAGCCACGCAACGGAGCCGCCGCCCGAGCCGACTTCGACAATGTCGATGACGGGTGACTTGATCGGAAAGCCCTGGACGTAGCCGCCCGCGTAATAGATCGACTCGACATTGAAACGGCCGTTTTCCACGAGTGCGCATTTGGCCGTGGTGCCGCCCATGTCGAACGCCACGAGATTCTTGAAGCCCAGTGCTTCCGCATAGGCACCGGCACCGATGCAGCCGCCGATTGGCCCGGATTCAACTAGCGCTACAGGCTGTCGGCACGTTCGCTCCACCGACAGCAGGCCGCCGTTCGAGCCCATCATGAAAAGCGATCCGCTGAAGCCGCGATCCTTCATGTCCGTCTCGAGTTGCCGGACATATCGTGCAACCTGGGGCCCAACATAGGCGTTGGCCGCCGCGGTTGACGTGCGCTCATACTCATACCACTCACGCGTCAGATCAGTACTGTGGGTTATGTAGACGTCGGGCAGAAGCTCCCGCAATCGCGCTGCCGCAAGCTCTTCATGGGCGGGGTTGGCAAAGGAGTTCATGAAGAAGACCGCGACAGACTCAACCTCCAACCGGCGCAGTTGCGCTGCTATTTCTTCGAGCGCTTCGACGTCAAGCGGCTCCACTACCGCGCCGTTCGTGTCGATACGCTCAGCGACCTCGAGGCGCAGGCTCCGGGGGATCAGAGGCTCATCACGGCGATAGTGCAGATCGAACGGATCAGGCCTGTTGGCGCGCGCGATCTCCAGCAGATCACGGAAGCCCTTGGTAGTGACCAGCGCCGCCTTTGCGCCTCGTCGCTGGATGAAGGCATTGATGACGAGCGTGGTGCCATGATTGAGGGAATTCGCCTGCTCGGGCGTCAAACCAGCCTTGGCGAAACAGTCGAGAATTCCGGCGACGAAGTCACCGTAGGTGGTCGCGCTCTTGGTGTAGACCACACGACGGTTCACGTGATCGTAGCCAACGAGATCGGTGAACGTTCCGCCTATATCCACGGCAACAGCATACGACATTTTTCGATTCTCCACACGATCACGCTACGCCGAATGGCCCTACGCTACTTCTTCAGTTCCGGATAAAACGCGGTCTGCCAGTCTTGGCCTTCGATGAAGTCATCGTCAGTTCCCTCGTATCTCCAGTGCGCGGGCGTTGGCTTTTCATAGACCGGCACGAACTTGTTGCCATATCTTGCTCCGCAATAGTGCGCGGGCTTTAAACGATCCCAGACCACATGCCCTTGTGTGTCGATGCAATCTGCGTCTGCGCTGACGGCCTCGACCTTGCCGCAGACCATGAGACGATTTAGCCAGGGGTGCGTCCATGCGACCGAACATTCGAAATGACTGCGGCATTCGAGAATGCGCGGCGGACGGACGACGCGGGAGGGCAGTGCGGATAGTCCCGCCGCAGCGAGCTCGTCGTTCGTTGGCCTGAAAGGTAGGCCGCAGACGAGCGTACGATCGAGCATGTCTGCCTCGAAAGGCACGACATTCACGACGAACTGGCCGTTGGCCAGCACATTGTTTGCAGTGTCCTTGCCGAGGCCTACGGTGAACGCGATGTGCACGGGATCGTGACACACGCGGGTGCAAGTGCCGAACGCGGCGGCGTTGACGCGTCCCTCGTCGTCGCATGTGGTGATAAGCACGAGACAGGAACTGGGCGCAAACATGCTGTCCCACCATTGCGGGCGCACGTCGACTTTGTTGGATTGCGCATGCTCGGACATGGCCGCTCCTCTGTCGGTGGACGTCTTCGCGTCTGGTCGCCTCATCCCTAGTTTTACAAATTGTGGAAAACTCTTTATTCTTTTAAAAGGTAATCGCCGATAAAAACTTTGTCAAATAGGACTGTCTCTATGTCGAAGATCGAAGTGCATGAGGGCGACCTCGCCGCCCGCCCAGGCAGACCGCAGAGTTTGACCGCGGAGCAAGCCGGCAACAGCACAGTTGTTATTGGCCTCGAACTCCTGAAGGCTATCGCCCGTATGGGCCGGCCGGTCGCGTTAAGTGAAATCGCCCGCACGATGAACATGTCGGCAAGCCGCACCCATCGATATCTTTCCAGTCTATGCCAAGCCGGTTTTGTCAGAAAAGTAAGCGACACTGGTCGCTACGATATCGGTCTGGCGACATTCGAACTTGGCCGCGCTGCGATCAGCAGGATCGATAGCATGAAGGCGGCGCGGCACATCATGGAAGATCTCACGCGTGATACAGGGCTCGTCTCGTATCTGTGTGTCTGGGGTTCGAACGGCCCAACAGTCATCCGCAACGAAATGGGAGACGTGCAAACCGCGGTCCGCGTTCGCGAGGGGTCGAATCTCTCGATGCTGACGGCAACAGGCCAGATATTTCTCGCGCACATGCCGGAGAACGAGACCCTGAGTATTTTGCTTCGTGACGTCGAGGAATGGAACGCGATGTCTGGCGTCGAAGCCGTGACGCCGGCTCAGGTCTTAAAGTCGGCGATGCGCGCGAAAGCTACTATGCTGGCGCGTTCAACTGGCATGCGAAACCCCACGTGGACAGCGTTCTCTTCTCCGGTTTTCGACGACGGCAACTTTGTGATGGCCCTTACGTTGATTGGTGTTTCGAAGCTATTCGACACCCGTATGAACGGCGCTGTCGCGACGCGTCTGCAATCAGTCGCACTACGCATGTCGGCCACCAGCATGGGGACATAAATGGTGCCATCCAGCAGTCTTGCGAGATACTTTAATGTTTTCATTGACTCTCCGACGTCAGAACATTTGACTCAGATTGCGGCTTAGATTAGCGGAGTTCTTCGACCATCACCGCACGCCATATCCCGGTATATAGCTCCACTGTGAACATCCTTCCAGCCCCCGTGCCATTCAAAGGTATCAAGACGGCCTAACAGAACCGGTACACTTTTGCGGCACCGTCGAAAGGCGATCAAAGCCGGTTCAGTGGTGCACTTTGTCTCCGCTGTTTATAGGGCGGGCCGGCACGCAGGCCGCTCACAAGGGGCCCTGGAACCTCACCTTTAGAAAATTCAGCAGCACGCGGACTTTCGTCGGTAGCAGGCGTTGTTGCGGATAGAGCGCGAAGACCGGCTGCGGCGCCAAGGCGTATCCAGGCAGTATCTCCATCAGGCCGCCATCGGCTAGATCGTCTGCGACGCAATACATCGGGAGCGCCGCCACACCGAGGCCGCGCCGCGCGGCGGAGCGCACGGCGAGCGAACTGTTCGCGGAAAAACGGCCCACCACCTTCACCGCACTCTTGCGCGGTGCTGTCTTGAACGTTAGCACGCCGTTGTCCAGGTATTTGCTGTGCAGCAGGAACTCGTGTTGCGTGAGATCGGCCGGGTGCCGCGGCGTCCCGCGCGCGTTTAGGTAGCTCGGCGCGGCGCAGAGCAGCCAGCGCAACGTGCCGATGCGCTGCACCATCATAGTCGACGATACGGCCGGGGTGAGGCGGATGGCGAGATCGACCCCGTTGTCGATCAAGCTGGCGCTGATCGGCGCGTCGTCGCCCAACACCAGGGCGACCTTTATGCCGGCGTGAGTGGCGACAAAATCCGCGATGGCGCCGGCGAGATACTGGTTCCCGAACGATTTAGGTGCCATCATCCTGATTTCGCCGCGCGGCTCGCGATGCAGCTTGACCACTTGCTCGCGCTCTTCCTCGATCTCGTCTAAAATCCGCGTGCAGAAGGCGTAATGGCGAACGCCGATTTCGGTCAGGCTGAGGCGGCGCGTCGTCCGATAGAGCAGGCGCGCCCCCATATTGTCCTCGAGATCCTGCACATGCTTGCTGACGATCGCCCGCGATACTCCGAGCCCGTTTGCGGCGCCGGCGAAGCTGCCGGCCCGCACAACGCGGGCGAAACTTTCCATCGATCGCAGGAGGTCCATAGGCCGTCCCCACCCCGTGCCGGGCTTCGGATTGTCAAGTTATACCGAATAGTCAATCTTATTTTACCGAAGTTATCAATGGCACCCGCTCCTTCTACAATTTGATCTTGCCGATCCGGGCGTAATCAACACAGGAAGACGTTATGCTGATCGTTACGAACGAGGAGATCGAGAGCTTTCTGGCGATGCCGGAATGCCTGCAAGTGCTCGAGGAGGCCTATCGCGATCTCGGCAACGGCGACGCGGCGGACATCCCTCGCCAGGACATGCTGGTCTCCAATCCGCGCCCCGGCGCGGTGCATTCGTTCAAGACCATGTCGGGAAGCTGGCCGCGGGCCGGGGTGGCCGCGCTCCGGCTCAATTCCGACATTGTCAATTGGCCGGTCGTCAACGGTTCGCCGCGGCGCGTGAAGATGCCCGTCTCGCAGCCGGGGAACCGTTACAACGGCTCCGTCCTGCTGTTCTCGACCGACACCGGCCAGCTGCTCTGCATCATGAACGACGGCGTGATCCAGAAGACCCGCGTCGGCGGATCGAGCGGGGTCGCGGCCAAGTATCTGGCGCGCAAGAACAGCAAGGTGTTAGGACTGCTCGGGACGGGCTGGCAAGCCGAGGCGCATCTCGAAGCGCTCTGCGCCGTGCGCACTTTCGATCTTGTCAAGGTCTACAGCACGACGGCGGAGAACCGGAAGTCCTTTGTCGAGCGCTTCCGCGCCAAGCTGCAGATCAACATCGTCGCCGTCGATTCCGCCGCGGACGCGGCGAAGGACGCCGATGTGCTGCTGTCAGCCACTAATTCGATGACGCCGACGATCAAGCCGGAATGGGTGCGCCCGGGCATGCATATCGCCAGCGTGCGGGGCAGCGAAATCCCGATCGAGGTCTTGAACAAAGTCGACCGCCTAGTGCTCAACACGGCGCAGCCCGTCACCGCCTATCCGGCGCGCGGCTGGCCGTCGGAAGTGCCGGAGTTCACTAACGGCGACTACAGCCGTCCCGACATCGGTATCCTCGATTTCTCCACAGTGCCGGAACTGAAGGATGTCGTTGCCGGCAAGGCTCCGGGACGCCAGTCCGACGACGAGATCACCTGCTTCCACAACTACAAGGGGCTCGGCCTGCAATTCGCGGCGATGGGCAGCATCGTCTATCGCGAAGCGACCAAGCGCAAATTGGGCCGGTCCGTCGAGGACATCCTGTTCACTCAGAGTGTGCATCCTTAAGACCGTCCATCGGTGCTCGCAAGAAGCGCCTGATAGCCACACGGCGCGGATCATCGCGCCGTGTGGAGGCCATTACCGAAAACCAACAGGGAGGGTCTCATGACTATCAAGATGATCTTGCGCCTGCCGCTCGCGGCGGCGCTCGCGGCCAGCATCGGCGTCGCGACCCACGCGGCCGCCGCGCAAGGCGAGGCGGATTTTTACAAGGGGAAAACAGTTCGCCTCGTGGTCGGCACAAGCACCGGCGGTGGCTTCGATACCTACGCCCGCATGCTGCAGCCGCATTTCGAGAAGAAGCTCGGCACGACGGTTATCGTCGAGAACCGGCCGGGCGGCAGCCACATGGTGGCGATGAACTACGTCTACGCCGGAGCCAAGCCGGACGGATTGACACTCATGCTCGCGACCGGCGAAGGCGCCGCCCTGGGCACCCTGCTGAACGAGCCCGGCATTCGCTTCGACCTGACGAAATATCCCATTCTCGGTCGCGTCAACACCGCGCCGCGCATCCTGATCATCAATCCCAAGCTGCCCTACAAAACGATCGACGACGTCAAGAAATCCGGCAGAACGCTGATCCTCGGCTTCGCCGGAAAGACGGACGGCGCCTCCGACACCGGGACGGTCCTGTGCCACGCCCTACAGATTCTCTGCAAGGCGGTCATCGGCTATCCGTCGTCGCAGGAATTCACACTCGCGGCGATCCGCGGCGAGGTCGACGGTACGGTGCTAACGGAAGACTCGGCGGCGCGGTTCATGCAGAACGGACAACTGCGCGCCTTGGTAGTCACGGGACGCGAGAGGTCGCCGCTAGCGCCGGACGTGCCGACGATCCTCGACGGGGTCAAGCTGGAGAAGGAGGCTCTGTGGTGGCTCGACTTCCGCGACGGCCTACGCAAGCTCGGCCGTCTCATCGTAACCACGCCGGGCACTCCGGAGGCGCGTCAGACGTTTCTGAAGGCCGTGGTGCGCGACATCGCCACCGATCCCGAGATCGTCGCCGCCTTTGAAAGGCGCAACATGCCGTTGCGCTATGCGCCGCCCGAGGAAATGACGGCCATCATCAAGACCGTCCTCGGCGGAAACCTATCGAAGCAGCGCGTCGAGGAGATTCGTCACGTGATCATCGAAAAATACCACTGACGGCGCAAGCGCGAAAAGCGAAAGCCCGGCTACCGGCGGGCTTCTGTTGCCCGCGACCTCGGCCTTCCCGGCATTGACGGAGTGGATCTCATCATAATGCTTCGTGCCAAGTCGCGCGCCGGTATCGTCATCATCAGCGGACGCATGGGGCCCGACGCCTTCAATTCAGGGCTTTCCGCCGGCGCCGACATGTTTCTCAACAAGCCCGTCCGTTTCGATCAGGTACTGCAGGCCATCAAGACGGTAAGCCGCCGGATCACAACAGGCGACGGCGGGCAAACCTCGTGGACACTCAGCGTGCGCGCCTCCGAGTTAAAGTGCTCCAATGGCCTTGCTACTCAATTGACGGCCCTAGAATTGCGGATGCTTCAGGTTCTCGCGGAGGCTGGCAAGGGCGGCATGGATCGCAGGAGCCTCAGCGCAAACGTTAAAGAACCTCTGAATAAATTACAGTTTGGGATTCGCAGCTGTATTTTGTGATTATTGTCTATGTGTAGGCTGAATTTGGCTCAGTTATCGTCGTGTGAGTTGTCCCCAAAGTGTAGTTTACATCCGATACTGTCGCAACGTGGCGCAGTTTCGGACATAGTGTTGGCGTCAGGCCATCGCACAACGCATCAATGTACGCCGTTTCATATACAGGTTGACGAGCGCGAAGCTGACCTGCAGCCGATTGAGATTTTTGGCGATGCCGCGGTAGCAGACTTTGCGAAAGCCGAAGACGCACTTGAGAATGCGAAACGGATGCTCCACATAAGCGCGAACGCGTGACTTGGTGCGGTTCTTGGAAACCTCTACATCGCTGAGCGCTGATGCGCGGTTACCACGATGATGGGTGAAGTCCTGCGCATGTGGAGCCGCTTTGAGAATGGCCTCGCGTTGCCCCTGGTAAGCGCTATCGCCCCACACGCGGGTCTCGTTGCCGTGAAGAATATCGTCGATCACACGGCTATCATGCACATTGGCCGCAGTCGCCGCCACCGAGTGGACAATCTTCGCATTGCTGTCCACGCCGATATGCGCCTTCAGGCCAAAATACCACTGATTGCCTTTCTTGGTCTGATGCATCTCAGGATCGCGCTTGCCATCTTCGTTCTTGGTCGAGGACGGAGCCGCGATGATTGTCGCGTCCATGATACTGCCCGTGCCAACCTTGATCCCCTTGGCGGAGAGATGTGCGTTGACCGCTTCAAACAGTATCTCTCCCAGGCCGTTGGCTTCAATCAGGTGACGGAATTTGCAAATCGTTGTCTCGTCCGGCGCTGGCTCGCGACCCAGATCAATATCGACGAAGCCTCGCATCGCTGCGCTGTCATACAGCGCATCTTCCGCGCCGGGATCCGACAGATTGAACCAGACTTGTAGAAAGTAAATCCGCAGCATCCGG
>CAMCMI010000006.1 GCA_945875875.1 Rhizobium sp. Q54 | reverse complement strand
CGCTTACTGGAACTATCCAGAAGCTCAGAAAACAGCGCAGTTGGCGCAGTTCTGGAAGAATACGTCTATGAAGGGCGGACTAATACTGCTGTTCATCACAGCTGGCGGAAAATACTCTGTGGACTGGTTTCTGCGACCTAAAGCACCGTCAGATAATCAAACCGCGTGAAGAACCATGTCGGGGCGTCAAAAGCGCCCCGACTTTTTTTAAAGAAATAGGCGGCATTGGACGACGAACGTGGACTAACACTTGGCGAAGTGCAGCAACTGGATGCGCTTTATAGATGGCTTATGAACAGTCGTAGAGACAAGCGTGGATACGTGCTGGGAACGAATGGGCGCTAATAGGGAATGGTTCAATCGCTTCGGATTACTCGCTGCGCTCATAGCTTCTGGTGAAATATTGGCGTTGGTTGTGCTTGGTTGCAGCTTGTTGTGCGGTGGGGTGAGTTTTGGGTAAGTCGTTACTACGCGACAGCTGAAATCAATCAATCCCCAAAGACGGCTTCACTTTTCTTTATCTGATGGCGCGGCTGGCTTTGATGGCGCCTTCAGCGAGACCTTAGATGGCTTGTTTTCATTATCTCGCGGCTGCGCTGGTTGAGGCTTGTCGCTCGACTGCTTTTTGGAGTTCTTCTCGCGATCCATGTTCGCCACCCATCAATGCGACCAGCGCACGCAGCGTTAAAGCTACGTTAAAGCTGACCTGCATTGACGCTAAAGCTCGTGGCGGTGTTAGGGCAACTCAATACTAAGCAGCCAACCGCCAATGCGTAGTCTAGACCAAGCGCGCTGGACCCGACTTCTGGTTTATAACGGTTTATAACTTTCCCACACGCAGAAAAGCTAAGCCTAAGAAGACCATAACTCTCTGTTTATGTGGGGGTTCGATGGTGGGCGCACCAGGGCTCGAACCTGGGACCCGCTGATTAAGAGTCAGCTGCTCTACCAACTGAGCTATGCGCCCATCGAAAACTCTGCGCGAACGAGCACGTTCGCGCCGATGTGTGGCGTGTAACAAAGACCTTGGCGCATGTCCATCCCGGAACGACGACGGCGGCGCTTTTTCCCGTTTTTATCATGACGAAGACGCCGCCAGTCTGCGAGCCTTCAGGACACCGGCGCTGGCTCCGCCTTCGGCGCTGGCGCTTTGGGCTTGGCGCGGCGCTGGGCGGGCAGCCGCACGGCGGGCGCGGCCGCAAGCGGGCGCAACATCACCGAGACCGGGTTTGGCGAATGCTCCAGCGTCGCGCCGGTGCTGGCGTCCACCACCATGCCCACGACGCCGCCTGCAACGATGTTGCCCGCAAATCCTGCGGCGCCTGTTCCAGCCAGCTTAGTTTTCACGTCCACCCGCTGCTCTTCATAACCAGGCGCCGAAACCACCACCGAGAACTCATCCTTGCGCGAGACCGACAGCGTGCACGGCGTGGTGCATTGATGCCCGAAGGACGTGCGCGCGCTGGCCCCATTTGGCTCGGATACGATTTGGACATTGTTGGTGGTGCCGCGCGTCACCGTTGCGCAGCCGCCCAGACTGGCGACAGCCAGCGCGATTAAAAGAATTCGGCGCATTCAATCCCCCTCAGAAACCCGGAGGGATATTAACACAGTCTTAACTATAAATAAAAGGCACCATCACGGAATCCAATAGGGCGGAACGCCGTAATGGTCGTGAACCTTTTCAGCCCATTGGGGATCTTCCACCAGTTGGCCCTCGATCCATTTGGGCGCGCCTTCAAGTTCGCTTTCGGTGATGTCGATCCGGTAGCCGCCAAGGCTGGTGTCGTAATCCAGCTTGCTCCACGGCAGCGGGTAATAATCCTCGCCCACGCCCAGAAAGCCGCCAAAGCTCATCAGTGCGTAGACGACGCGCCCTGTGATTTTCTCGATGAAAAAGCGCTCGATATAGCCGATCTTCTCGCCATCGGCGTCGAAGACGTCTGTGCCCGATACACGGTCGCTGGCCACCAGCGCGTGATGTTCGGGATGAATTGTCGGGTCCATAAAAGCCTCCCTAAACCTTCCTGCGTTAACCCATGACAAGGGTGAAGACGCAGGAAGGTTCCGGAGACGCTTAAGGCTTGATGCGGCCTGTGATCGGCGCAGGCGCACCTTTCTGGCGGCGCGCCATCAGCTTTTCCAGCGCGGCCACATAGGCGCGGGCCGAGGCGACCATGGTGTCGGGATCGGCGCCGCGACCCGTGACGGAACGCCCCTCTTCCGACAGGCGGACAGAGACTTCCGCCTGCGCGTCCGTGCCTTCGGTGACGGCGTGGACCTGATACAGCTCCAGCTTGCCCTCGTGGGGCGCAAGCGCCTTGATGGCGTTGAAGATGGCGTCCACCGGGCCGTTGCCAACCGCCTGTTTGGTAACGTGCTGGCCGTCGATGTCGAGCGTCAGCGTTGCGGTTTGCGGCCCCATCGTGCCCGCAATCACAGTCAGCGCCTCAACCTTGATGCGCTCGCCCGAATGGCCGATCTGGTCATCCACCAGCGCCTCAAGGTCTTCGTCGTAGATGATCTTCTTGCGGTCGGCCAAATCCTTGAAGCGCTTGAAGGCGTCCTCGACCGCGTTGTCGCCCAGCGTATAGCCCATCTCCTTCAGCTTTTCCTTGAAGGCATGGCGGCCCGAATGCTTGCCCATGACCAGCGAGGTCTTGGAAACGCCGACGCTTTCGGGCGTCATGATCTCGTATGTCTGCGCGTTCTTCAGCATGCCGTCCTGATGGATGCCGCTTTCGTGCGCAAAGGCGTTCCGGCCAACGATCGCCTTGTTGTATTGCACCGGGAACGAGGTCACGCCCGCCACCAGCCGCGAGGCGCGCATCAGCATGGTTGAATCCACGCCGTTGGAATAATTCAGCACGTCGGCGCGGGTGCGCAACGCCATCACCACTTCCTCCAGCGCCGCATTGCCCGCCCGCTCGCCAATGCCGTTGACAGTGCATTCAATCTGCCGCGCGCCGCCAGCCAGGCCCGCCAGAGTGTTGGCGACCGCCAGCCCGAGATCGTTGTGGCAATGCACGGAGAAGATCGCCTTACCGGCATTGGGCACGCGCTCGTGCAGCATGCGGAAAATCGCCTCGTATTCGTCGGGCACGGTATAGCCAACCGTATCGGGAATGTTGATCGTGGTGGCGCCGGCCTTGATGGCGGCCTCGACGCAGCGGCACAGAAAATCGTGCTCGGTGCGGGTGCCGTCTTCGGCCGACCATTCCACGTCGTCGACCAGATTGCGCGCGCGGGTGACCTGCGAGATCACCATCTCCAGAACCTCGGAAGGCTCCTTCTGCAATTTGTATTTCATGTGCAGCGGCGAGGTGGACACGAACGTGTGGATGCGCGGCTTGCGGGCGTGGCGCACGGCCTCTCCGCAACGGTCGATGTCCTTGGCGGACGCGCGGGCCAGCCCTGCAACGGTGGCGTTTTGCACGCGCTTGGCGATGGCGCTCACGGCCTCGAAATCGCCCTCGGAGGCGATGGGGAAGCCCGCCTCGATCACGTCCACGCCCAGCTCGTCCAGCATGTCGGCGACTTCGAGCTTTTCCTCAAACGTCATCGAGGCGCCGGGCGATTGCTCGCCGTCGCGCAAGGTGGTGTCGAAAATAATCACGCGCTGCTTGTCGGAAGCGGCAGGCTGGGCGGAATTGATGTCGATTATTTCTGCGGACATTTTGTTTTTCCTGGATCGGCTGGCCCGGGGCTTTCGCCGCGCATGGCGCTATAAAGAAACTGGCTGGGGAAGGGTCTGGCGAATGGTCCGGCTGCAATCCCCTGAGCGCCAGGGCAAAAGCCCGGCCGGCCCTCAGGGGCGACTAAGAAGCAGCAATGCGGCGAGGGCGCAGCCGGACGACCGCGCAAAAAGGCGCGTTTGCGTGACGGGCTGCTGTGCGGCGCAATGGGCCAAAATAATCCTCACCGGCTATCCAGACAAAAGGATGCCTTATTCATAAACGACAAGAACCGCTCGTGGCAAGGAGATTGGCGGAACGGAGATTGGCGAAACGGTCTGCGCTCGAGCTTCAGCTTTTCTTTCCCGCGCGCGCGCCTAAACTCCATGCTTCAGAGATGACGCTATGATGCAGGACGTTTTGGCAATGCAGGACGTTTCGGCGATGCAGAACGTGGGGCGCGAAAGGGAGACCAGCCTGGAAAGATTTAGCCTGGAGAAGACGATGCCGGACAAGCGCCCCGCCTTCAGCACGCGCACCTATTTGCTGGCCCTCGTTCTGGCGCTGGTGATCCCCAACCTTGTGTTCACCGGCTATGTGCTGATGCGCTACGCTGGCGCCGAGCGCTTGCGCATTGAGGAGCAGGCCGCCGTTGAGGCCAGCAACCTGGCTGCCGCAGTCGATCTGCGCGTGAGCGGACTGATCGAGGCGCTGCGCGTGCTTGCGGGCTCCAGCAATCTGGATGAGCCCGACTTGAGCTATTTTCATCGGCGCGCAGTTGAAATGCGCAATATCATGGGCCGCAACATTGTGCTGCGCGACACCGACGGCCAGCAGATCGTCAATGCGCGCATCCCGTGGGGAGAGCCCCTGCCCCGCCTCGTTCTGCCCGCAGACGCAAGCGTTAAAGATGAAAAGCAAACCGTCGTCTCCAGCGTCTTTCCAAGTCCGGTCAGCCAGCGAAGCATGGTTACGATCATTACGCCGGTTCTGCGCGAACAGAAAACCAAATACCTGCTCGGCGTGGCGATGGAGCTGGAGGACGTGCGCTTGCTGCTTTCCGAGGTCAGTCTTCCTTTGCGGCACATTGGATCCATTCTTGACCAGCAGGGCGTGTTCGTCGCGCGCACGAGGGACCATGAGATCTATTCCGGCAAGCCCGCGAACTTTGTGCCAGCGCGTTCAACCGGCGTCGCCAACACCTTTGATATTGACGGTCAGCCGGTTTTGACGGCATGGACCACGTCCAGCATCACCGGCTGGATCGTCATGTCGAGCGTGCCCCGCAACGATGTCGATACGCCGTTAATCGAAGCTTTCGTGGTGCTCGCGGGCATGGGCATCGTCACGCTGCTGGGCTCTACCGCGCTGGCGTGGGGCGTAGGCGACCGCATCTCAAGTTCGCTGCGCTCGCTTAGCGCCGCCGGCGCGGACCTTGGCGCCCGCAAACGCACCAATCCCATTCATACCCCTGTCGCCGAGGTCAACGAGATCGGACAAGCCTTGCGCGAGGCGGGCGAGCGCTTGAACGATTATGAAGAGCGGCTTGAAAAAGCCCTCTGGGCCGCAGGCATGTTCTCGTTTGAATGGACTCGCCATGACGACGCCATCGTGCGCAGCGCCTCGGCGGCGGCGCTCATGGGCGTTGGCGCCGACGCGCCCGAGATTTATTCGCGCTCGGCGTTTCGCGCGCGCATCCACCCGCAAGATCAGGACCGCTTTTGGCGCACGTCGATGGAGGTGACGCCCCAGCATCCCGATTACCGGATCGAATACCGCTATATCCGGCCCGGCGGCGAAACCATGTGGTTCGAGACGTCGGGCTACGCCGAGTTTGATTCAAACGGCCAGTCGCTGCGCGTGACCGGGTTCACGACCGACGTCACCGCGCGCAAACAATCTGAAATGCGGCAGGCGCTTCTCGTGCGAGAATTGCATCACAGGGTGAAGAACAATCTGGCCACCGTGCTGGCCGTCGCCAATCTTTCCGGGCGCAACGCGTCAAGTCTCGAAGACTACAAACGTAAGCTGCGCGACCGCATTCAGAGCATGGCGCGCAGCCATACGCTCTTGACGGAAAACGCCTTCCAGAAGGCGCAGATCAAAGGCATTCTGGCCAATGAGCTGGAGGCCTACGCCGATTCTGCAGGCGATCGCATCACGCTTGAGGGACCCGAGATCGACCTGTCCGCTGAAGTCGCCGTATCGCTGGGCATGGCGTTCCACGAACTCGCCACCAACGCGGGCAAATATGGCTCGCTGTCAGTAGAGAGCGGCAAATTGCGCGTGGCGTGGAGCATGAGCAAGGGAGACAAAGGCCGCCGGATCCACGTCAATTGGCGCGAAAGCGGCGGCCCGCCCGTAACGCCGCCCTCTCGCAGCGGCTTTGGCTCAAGGCTTCTCGAAAACGTGATCGGCGGCCAATTGCGCGGTCGCGTGCAATTGCGCTTCGAACCCGACGGCCTGATCGCCGAGATTGAAGCCGCCCTCGACCAGCCCGATTACGCCGCCCGCTCCACCCCGCCTTAACTGGTTGGACCGCGGGCGGCCCCGCCCGCTCTTGCTTGCGTGACGACTGCGCGCGGTCCAGATAGCGGCGGTCCAAAGATCACTCCGCGCTGACGCCGGCTTCCTTGAGCAGCTTCGTCCAGCGCTCCACGTCGCTACGCACCAGCTTTTCGGCCTCTTGCGGCGACAGCTTCAGCACCCGGCCACCGGTTTTTGCGAACAATTCCGAAACGTCGGGACGCGCAAGGACTGTCGCGAGATCGGCGCGCAATTTGGCCAAAGCCGGCGCCGGAATGGCGGCGGGCGCAAACAGGCCGAACCAGCTTTCCATATCAAGCGGCGCAATTCCGGTCTCGGAAACGCTTGGTACGTCAGCGTGGAACGGCTGGCGCTCCTTTGAGGAGACGGCGAGCGCGCGCACCGTTCCGCCCTCGACTTGCGCACGCGCGGTGGATGAAATGTCGAAGAACATATCCACGCGGCCGCCCAGAATATCCTGATACGCCGCCTGTGCGCCGCGATAGGGAACATGGGTAAACTTCACGCCCGCAAGCTTCTCCATCACCGCCGTGGCGATATGCTGGCCCGAGCCTTTGCCAGCCGACGCATAGGTGACTTTTTCAGGATTGGCGCGCGCAAAAGCGATCAGCTCTTTAAAATCTTTCTGCGGCAAATCCTTGCGCGCAACCAGCGTATAGGACCACGTCACCGCCAGCCCGACCGGCGTAAAATCTTTCAACGGATCATAGGGCAGCTTCGCATAGAGCCCCGGATTGAGCGCGATGTTGGAAAGCGCGCCCAGCAGCAGCGTATAGCCATCGGCTGGCGCGCGCGCAGCCGCTTCCGTACCCACAAGAGTGCCTGCGCCCGTGCGGTTTTCGACGACAACAGGCTGGCCCAGCAACGGCCCCATCCGATCAGCCAATATGCGCGCAACCGTATCGAAGCCACCGCCGGGCGGCTGCGGCACAATGAGCTTGATGGGACGATCCGGCCAGCTTTGCGCAAAACTGGAATGCGGGGCGACGAGAGAAGCCGCCGCAAGGGCGATTGCGAAAACAAATTTCATAAATAACTCCGTTTTGAGCGCGTTCAGGGATTGGGCTGCATCTGGACCGCGCCCGTCCCCAGGCGCTCTTGTTGCTATTGACCGCGGGCTTCCAGCCCGCTTTTGCTGGCTACAAAAGATGCGCGTGGTCCAGATTTACGTTTCCTCTCGTGGGCCGCCTCGATGGGGCGACGCTCCAGCGCAGGATCAGGCGAAAATGGCGCGCCGTCAAGCAAGCAGCCTTCCCTCGCGCCTGCGCGTGCTGCACAATGGCGCGCCTTTTAGGAGCCAGACATGAAGACCCGCGCCGCCCTCGCTCTTTCGCTCATATGCGCAGCGTGGAGTATAATTTGAAAAACACCTCGCCTTCAGCTTCACGCCGCGCGCGCATCGCCAGCGCCGCGTTGCTTGTCGCGCTTGTGCTTTACATCGCTAGTACTGAGGGCCATCTGACAAATCTGCACGCGGGCGCCGTGAGCGGCGCAATCGTCGCCGGAATCGCCTTCTTCAGCAGGCGCGCCCTCTTCAGCGCAAGCGCGATTTGCGCGCTGATAGCGCTTGTCGCCGCCATCGCCCATATCAAACGCGAGCGAAGCGACTTTATTCTGCATGCGTGGGACATCTTTGATCGCGCCCAATGGGGCTTTCCGGTTGGGCAGATTGCAGGCGCGCAACCGCAGGCGCTGATCGTCCTCGCGCTGGCTTTGCTGACGCTCGCCGCCCTGCCGATGCTGTGGCGCCATGAGCGGACAAATGTCTCGCGTCGTTATTGCGCGGGCGCCTTCTTTATCTTCGCAGCACTTGGCGCCGTCTTCGCCGATCTCAAAGGCGAGCCAAGGCACATGCAATACACATGGGCGGACCGCAATCTGTCCTCATTCTACTCGTCTTGGCCAGAGACGGTCGAGGCTCTGCGACGGGGGTTTTTGTTCGACGTCGGGCAACGCAAGGGCGCCGTCGCGCGGCTTGAACGGGCGCCGGTTTGCGCGCCTTCCGACAAGCCGCCGCATATCGTGTTGATCCATCAGGAATCCGTTACGCCGCCGATGCCGTTCAGGGACCTTGATTACGATCCAAAACTGGCGGAGTTTTTTCAGTCGCATGATGGACGCGTCCACAAGCTGCGTGTGGAAACGTATGGCGGCGGTTCGTGGCTGACGGAGTTTTCAGTACTGACGGGCATGGCGAGCCGCTATTTTGGCGGCATGCAGCATTTCGTGCAGATTTACATGGCGGGACGAATCGATGATTCCCTGCCTGCCGTTCTGGTGCGCTGCAATTATCGCAATGTGATGTTTTATCCCTATTTGAAGGGCTTTTTTGGCTCGACGCGGTTTTTTGAATCACTCGGCCTGAAAGAGATTTTCGATATAAAAGCGCAAGGTGCGTCCAGCGACATGGAGCAGGACCGGTTTTATTATTCCAACGCCCTGGAAGAGATTGCACGCCACACGCAAAGCTCGCAAAAGCCGCTGTTTGTATTTTTGCAAACCATGGCCGCCCATTGGCCCTATGACGTGACCTATTGGCCTGAGCGAAAAGTCGCGGGCGCGCCGGGCGCAGGCGCGGAGATGCACGAATATCTGCGACGGCTCGCCATGTCGAAAGAAGATTACGAGAGCTTTCGCGCAGCGCTGTTGCAGCGCTTTCCCAATGAGCGTTTTCTGATCGTGCAATATGGCGATCATCAACCGCTGGCCACGCGCAAGTTCTTCGGTTGGGATAGCGAGGAGATCGAGGCCATCAACCGCAATCTCCCCGAAAACTCGCCCGCATTTGAAACTTACTATGCAATGGACGCGCTTAATTTTACGCCGCCCGCGCTGCCGCAGATCGAGGTTCTGGACGCCGCCTATCTGGGCGCAATCGTGTTCGAGCAAGCCGGCTTGCCCATGCCCGGTTCATGGCGTGCGCGCCTTGCGCTCATGGCTCATTGCAACGGGCATTATTCGGCATGTCCGGACCGCGCGGCGGTGCTGGCTTTCCATCGCAAGCTTGTAGACTCCGGCATGGTCAGAGCGCGTTGAGGCTGGCGCAAATCTCGTCCGCCGCACGCTCTCCGCTCATCCACGCGCCATGAGCAGTTGAGAAGAAATGCGGATGCGTCGCCTCGCCCGCAAAGAAGATGCGGTTCTCATGAGGGGCCGCAAGAACCGCGCGCTGGTCTGCATAGCCGGGCAGCGCATGCGAATAAGAGCCCAGCGCAAACGGATCACGCGCCCAGCCGCTGGCCGCAATTGGCTTCAGCCGCTTGCGCCATTGGCCGCCCAGCACCGCGACAAGTTCTTCAATTGCAAAATCGGCGAAGGCGGCCAGCCCGCCCTCCTCCAGCTCGCGCGCGCATGCGCCGCCGAAATAGCCTTCAATCAACGGGCGCCCGAACGGGCGATAATGATAGGCGCCAGTGCCGACGCGATCCGTGCGCCCGAACAGCCGCGCGTTCTCGGGCAGATCGTGCGCACCCTCCACCTCCAGAAACACTTTGTCCGCCAAGCCCAACGGCAAATGCGCGGCGGCTGCAACTTTGCCGGGCAAGGCAGGGCTAAAGCGTAAGGCGCCCGATGCGATGATGTTTGTGGACGCAGCGACAAGAACCGCTCGCGCCTCAACGGGTCCTGCGCTCGTCGCCAGTTTGAGCAAGCGCCCGCTATGGTCGATGACCTGCGCTTTTGTATTGAAGGCAATCGGCAGACCCTGCGCGAGGCGGGCGATGAGCGCGCCATAGCCCTCCGGCACGCGAAAGTTGATCCCAGTATCAAGGTAGGCGTCGTAATCCTTCACCGACAGCCGGTCCAGCTCCGTGCCGTTGATATAGGTCGAGACTGCGTCAATCAGCGGGTTCCAGCGTTCGCCCTGCGCCAGATGCTGCGAGGCCGCATCGTCTTGCGGCGACAGCGCCGCCGCCTCCAGCCGCTCGTAGAACGCAGCCTGCGCGGCGCGGAAACTCTCCTGCTCCCCCGGCGCAAAGCTCTCTCCCTGCCGCTGCGAGCGCCACGGCGGCTCCGTTTCATCCACATGCAGGCCAAGCGAGCGGGCCTCGCTGACCAGCGGGTTGCGGTTCGCCGAATGCAGCCAGCCGCAGCCCATGTCCAAAGGCCAGCCGCCAGCGCTCGAATTGTCGGTGAACGCACGCCCGCCCGCCCGCGAGCGGCCCTCGACCACGAGCACGCTGAGGCCGCGCGCCAGAAGCGCCCGGCCCGCCGCCACACCCGCCGCCCCTGCGCCGATCACGGCGACGTCGATCTGATCGTGAAGTTTCATCATTAAACCAGATATGGCCGCCGGAGCTGTGGGTAAAGCGGAAGATTGGCTATGTAGCCTATTGCCAAGTCCGAGTACGTAGCCTAGCTATAGTTGTACCGTGTTTGACGGGATTCGTTCGGGTAATATCGACCGGATTGTTTCATCATAAATTTTGACGCGGGACCGTCGTTCGCATCGCTTGTCTGGCTTGCGCTCTTCGGTTTGCCGGCTGGCCCGTTGTCGTCCCGCGCGACAACGGGCTTTTTCTTGGCGTTTTGGACCGCGCCCGGCCCCGGGCGCATCTTCGGGGCGCTGCAAGAAAGCGCGCGCGGGGACGCGCGCAGTCCAGACTGCAGCGCTTATTTTCAAAGTATGTTCCCTTTCGCTGAAACCCGGGTATCCTTTGCTCATGAGCAATTCGGTTCGGTTTCTTCTGAACGGACTCACCGAGGTTGCGGCGGAAGCGCCGCCTGATCTCAGCGTGCTGCAATGGCTGCGCACGCACCGCCGACTCACTGGCACGAAAGAGGGCTGCGCCGAGGGCGATTGCGGGGCTTGCACCGTCGTGCTGGCGGACGCGCATGAAGGCGCTCTCAACTGGCGGGCGGCGAACGCCTGTATTTTGATGGTGGGCCAAATTCACGGCAAGCTGCTTGTCACAGTAGAGGGTCTGGCGGACGGCGCGCTTTTGCATCCCGTGCAGGCGGCCATGGTGGAGCGGCACGCCAGCCAGTGCGGCTTCTGCACGCCGGGCTTTGTCATGTCGCTGTTTGCAGCTTTCCGGCAAGGCGAGGCGCCGGAGACGGAGGCCATTCACGATGCGCTGGCTGGCAATCTCTGCCGCTGCACCGGCTATCGCCCGATTGTGGACGCGGCGCGCAATGCGCTCTCTTCTGGTGGAATTGATCGCTTTACGCCGATGGCGCCTGCGATTGTCGCTGCGCTGCACGCCATCAATAATGCGGGCGCGCTCGATTGCGTGACAAAGCAGGGGCGCTTTACGGCGCCGCGCACGAAGGCCGAGCTGGCGCGCGAGCTGGCGCAAAACCCTGACGCGCGGATCATATCCGGCGGCACGGATCTCGCACTCGACGTCACCAAGCGGCATCAACGCCTGCCGCATTTGATCTCGCTGGCCAGCGTGCCGGAGCTGCGGCGCATTGAGGTCTCTGACACAGAGATCATTGCAGGAGCGACCGCGACTTACGCAGAGCTTTTGCCGCATCTGGCTGCGCTCGATCCCTCATTTGAAGTGCTGCTGCGACGGCTGGGCTCGCGGCAAATTCGTTCAATGGGCGCCATTGGCGGCAACCTCGCCAACGCCTCGCCTATTGGCGACACGCCGCCGGCGCTGCTGGCTCTGGGCGCCTTCGTGCGGCTGGAAAGCGCTGCGGGCGTGCGCGAACTGGCGCTCGATGATTTCTTTACCGGCTATCGCCGCACGGCTTTGCAGCCCGGCGAATTTATCGAGAGCGTACGCATTCCAAAGCCTGCGCGCGGCGCGCTGTTTCGCGTCGATAAAATCTCGCGCCGGTTCGATCAGGATATTTCCGCCGTGTGCGGCGCGATTGCCTTCAGCCTGCACGACGGGTTGATTCACGCGCCGCGCATCGCCTTTGGGGGCATGGCGGCAACGCCTCTGCGCGCCCGCCATGCGGAGGCTGCGCTGGTTGAGACGCAGAGCTTTGAGCGCGCGGCGGACGCACTGGCACAGGACTTTCAGCCATTGAGCGACTTTCGCGCCAGCGCCGATTATCGCCTGCAAACGGCGCAAAACCTGTTCGAGCGCTGGCGCCTGATCGCAGCGGAGGCGCGCCAATGAACGACCTCGACATCGTTGGCCGCTCTCATGCCCACGACAGCGCGCGCCAGCATGTGACGGGCGCCGCGATCTATCTCGACGACATGGCCGAAACATCCGATTGCCTGCACGCGGCCATCGTCAAAAGTCCGCATGCGCACGCGCGCATTCTGCGCATCGACGCTACGCGCGCTTTGGCGCAAGAGGGCGTGATCGCCTTCGTGAGCGCCGAAGATATTCCCGGCGTGAACGAAGTTGGCCCTGCGCAACACGGCGAGCCCGCGTTAGCGCAAGAAATCGCCGATTACGTCGGTTGTCCCATCGGCGCAATTGTCGCCACAAGCCATGAAGCCGCGCGCCGCGCCGCCGATCTTGTGGACGTGACATGGGAGACCCTGCCCGCGCTGCTCTCATTGGACGAAGCCCTTGCGGCGCAGAGCTATGTCTGCCCGCCGCAGCATCTGGTTTTCGGCGATGCGCAGGGCGCGTTGGCATCGGCGCGCCACACTCTGAAAGGCTCGCTTGAAATTGGCGGGCAGGATCATTTCTATCTGGAGACGAATATCGCCATGGCGATCCCGCAAGAGGGTCGGCAATGGCATATCTGGACCTCGACGCAACATCCAACCGAAGTGCAAAAGCACGTCGCTTTGGTGCTGGGCGTGCCGCAAGCGGCCGTCATTGCGGAGGTGCGGCGCATGGGCGGCGGGTTTGGCGGCAAGGAAAGCCAGCCCACCATCATCGCCGCGATAGCCGCAATCTGCGCCCATAAAACGCAAAGGCCCGTCAAGCTGCGGCTGGATCGCGACGACGATATGATCATCACCGGCAAGCGGCACGATTTCCGCGCCGATTGGGAAGTCGGCTTTGACGATACGGGCGCTATTCTCGGCCTGCGCATGCAATTGGCGGCGCGCGGCGGCAATGTGGCGGACCTTACCGGCGCCGTGGTGACGCGCGCTTTGTGCCATGTCTCAAACTGCTATTTCATCCCCAACGCAGATTTGCTCGGCCTTTCGCTGAAGACCAACACCGTCTCCAACACCGCCTTTCGCGGCTTTGGCGGACCGCAAGGCATGCTGGCGGGCGAGGCTGTGATCGACGCCATCGCGCGCCATTTGCAGCTTGATCGCGATGTCGTTCGCGCCCGCAATTATCTGTCGCCCGAGCGCGGCCTCACCACGCCCTATGAGCAGATCGTGGGCGACATGATCGCCGCCGAACTGATGGCGAAACTCAGCCAGGACGCCGATCTTGAAGCGCGGCGCGCACAGATTGCCGCGTTCAATGCTGGCAGCGTCCATGTCAAACGCGCGCTGGCGACCGCGCCTGTGATGTTTGGCATCAGCTTCAACATGCCAAGCCTCAATCAGGGCGGCGCGCTCGTGCACGTCTATACGGACGGCTCGATCCAGGCCAATCACGGCGGCACGGAAATGGGCCAGGGGCTCTACACCAAGGTCGCGCAGGTGGTGGCGGAAACGTTTGGCGTGCCGATGGATTTCGTGACGCCGACATCCACGCGCACAGATAAAGTGCCCAATACGTCGGCCACCGCCGCCTCGTCCGGCTCCGATCTGAACGGGGCTGCTGCGCGCCGCGCTGCGCTGGAAATACGCGGGCGCATGGGGGAAGTGGCGGCCGCGCTTTGGGGCGTAGAGGCGCAGGCAATTGAGTTTCGCCATGGCCGCGTCAGCTCCGGCAATCATGCGATGAGCTTTGGCGAGCTTGCGCGCGCGTGTTGGCTCAAGCGCGTTTCGCTGTCAGCCACAGGCTTTTATGCGACGCCGAAAATTCACTGGGACGCCAAGACGCTCAAGGGCCATCCGTTTTATTATTTCGCCTATGGCGCCGCCGCCTCCGAAGTCGAGATCGACGGGTTGACCGGGGAGACGCGCTGTCTGCGCACGGACGTGATCCACGATTGCGGCGCCTCGCTCAACCCGGCCATCGACATGGGCCAGATCGAGGGCGGCTTTGTGCAAGGCATGGGCTGGCTGACGATGGAGGAGCTGTGGTGGGACAATCAGGGTCGCCTGCGCACGCACGCGCCCTCGACCTATAAAATCCCCGGCAGCCGCGACGTTCCGCCTGATTTCCGCGTGCATATTCTGGAAGGCGCACCCAATCGCGAGGATACGATCTTCCGCTCAAAGGCCGTGGGCGAGCCGCCGTTGATGCTGGCGATGTCGGTGTGGCTGGCGATCCGCGACGCATTGGCCGCCTTTACGCCGGATGCGCGGGCTCAGATCGCGCTCGACGCGCCGGCCACGCCGGAACGGATATTGCGTGCGATCAAGACTTTACAAAAGCCCCTGACTCAGCCGCGCGAAACGCGCGACTGACCCTCGCGGGCCTGCTGGTTATTCGAATTCACCGTCAGCGCGCGCTGATAGGATTCAACAGCCTTTTGCTTGTTGCCCATGCGCTCATAAGCCAGGCCGAGGCCCGACCACGCATCGGAATTCTGATTGTTCACGTTTAGCGCCGCGTTGAAATCCTCAATGGCGGCTTCATGCTTGCCGACGACGACGAGGCTCTGGCCGCGCGCATGATAGGGCGCGGAGACGAATGGATCGCGGTCGATGGCGTTGTCGAAATCAGTGATCGCGCGCACATGGTCGCCGTTGCGCTGATGGATCAGCCCGCGCGCATGGAAGGATTGGGCGTTCTCGGGGTTCAGCCGAATCGCCTGCGTCAAATCCTCCATGGCCTCGGAAAGTTTGTTCTGCGCGCGCAGCAGATTGGCGCGCGCAATGAAGGCGGGCGCATGGCGCGGGTTGGAATCGATCGCCGCCGTAAAATCAGCCATGGCCAGATCATTGCGTCCCAATTGGCGATTGGCGAGGCCGCGATTCGTATAGGCGGTGAAATGCGCCGGATCGACCTTGATCGCCTGACCAAAATCAGCCACAGCCTCGCGGAAATTGCCGCAACGCGCATAGGCGGCGCCGCGCGTATTGTAGCCCTGCGGATCGTTGGGCGTGCGTTTGATGACGTCCGTCAGCGAGGCGATGTTGATCTGGTTTGAGGCGCAATCCTCGATGGATTCCACAACCTGGGATGACGGGCGGCCTGACCCTGCGCCAAGGCCCGCCATCGTGCAGCCGCCAAGCGCAAACCCGCACGCTGCCAGCGCAAGAGCGAGCGAGCGACGCGCAGCAGCGCTGCGGTCAAAGCGGGCGGGACGATCAAAAGAAAACGCAGACGACACAACCATGAGGACCAAATCCTGAAGCCTGATTCCGGACGCCTGCGCAGATTTCGCAAACATCCCGCATCACACATCCCGCATTCTTGCGGCGACAATAGGACTGCCGCAGGCAGTCCATCATCACCGCCAATAGACGCGGGCCCCAAAAACGATACGGCGCCCGCCAGGAAATCCCGGGGCGCCGTATAGAGTCAACACGTTCGCAGTTAAGGCGACGTTAAAATCTAGCGAGCACCACCGCCGCCACCGCCACCAGCGCCCATGACGGGCTTCGGCTTCATCGGCAGCAGGCCTTCGCGCTGCATCTTCTTGCGGGCGAGCTTGCGGGCGCGACGAACGGCCTCAGCCGATTCGCGGGCGCGCTTCTCGGAGGGCTTCTCATAATGGCCGCGGAGCTTCATCTCGCGGAAGATACCCTCGCGCTGCATCTTTTTCTTCAGCGCCTTCAGGGCCTGGTCAACGTTATTGTCGCGGACGAGAACTTGCACGCGTCGATCCTGTCTTAAGGCTGATCCGGACTTGCGCCGGAGGTTGGCCAGTTCGAGAAATGATGTGCGAGGCGAAAACGCCCCGTATTCAGACCGCGCAAGTAGCAGAACCAACGCCTGCTGTCCAGCGAGACCGGGAGTTCAAGGCCCAATGATTCGAGTCACGTGGCCCATTTTACGGCCCGGGCGAGCCTCATGCTTGCCATAAAGGCGCACGCAAGCGCCGCTCTCGCCCAGGAGGTCACGCCAGCGATGGACTTCGTCGCCGATGAGATTGCGCATTTCGATCTGGCCATGGCGCCGCGTAGAGCCCAAAGGCCAGCCGCAAATGGCTCTAACATGCTGTTCAAACTGCGAAGTTACAGCGCCGTCCTGCGTCCAGTGGCCGGAATTGTGAACGCGCGGCGCGATTTCGTTGACGACGAGCCGCTCGCGCAGGCTTGCGCCCTCGCCCTCTTCGACGACGAACATTTCCACAGCTATCACGCCGATGTACTTGAGCGCGTCCATGATCTTGCGCGTCATTGCGACCGCAGCGGTCGCCGTATCGGCGCCAATTCGGGCGGGCGCGCGAGTGAGGCTGAGGATATGATTCTCGTGCTGGTTCTCGCACACGTCGAACGCCGAGAACGATCCGTCGCCTGCGCGCGCAGCCACCACCGACACTTCGCGCGCAAAAGGCACCACTGCCTCCAGCACCGCAGGCAGGCCGCCAAGGCTGGCGAAGGCGGCAGGTAAATCAGCCCCCTCGCGCAGCATCGCCTGGCCCTTGCCGTCGTAGCCAAAGCGCCGGGTCTTGAGGATTGCGGGAGCCCCCAGTTCGTTGAGCGCCCGGGCGAGTCCGCCCACATCGTCCACCGTGCGGAACGGCGCGATGGCGATACCCAGTCCGTTCAGGAAATTCTTCTCGCTCAAACGGTCCTGCGTGATCGCAAGCGCATCGGGAGCCGGCAGGACCGGGCGATGGGCGTTCAGAATCGCGGCGGCGCCGGCGGGCACGTTCTCAAACTCGTAGGTGACGACGGCGACCGATTCGGCGAACGTCGCCAAAGCCGCCTCGTCCTCATAAGAGCCAAGCGTGCAAAACGTGCTGACGTCGAAGGCGGGTCCACGGTCGGGCGCGTAAATGTGGGTCTTCAATCCAAGCTGCGCGGCCGCTTGCGCCAACATGCGCCCGAGTTGGCCCGAGCCAAGAATGCCGATGGTGGAGCCGGGCGTGACGGGGATCAGCGATTGCGCCGGACTCATTTATGGCCGCCGTTCTCATCGTCCACAGGGGCCGGCGCCACAGATTGCGTTTGCGCCGAGCGCCATGAATCATAGCGCTCCGCCAGCGCGGGATCGTTCAACGCCAGCACGGCCACGCACATCAGCGCAGCGTTGACGGCCCCTGCCCGGCCAATGGCGAGCGTGCCGACTGGAATGCCTGCGGGCATCTGCACGATGGAATAGAGCGAGTCCAGACCAGACAAGGCTTTGGATTCAACCGGAACGCCAAACACCGGCAGCGGCGTCATGGCCGCCGTCATGCCCGGCAGATGCGCCGCCCCGCCCGCTCCTGCGATGATCGCCTTGAAGCCATTGTCGCGCGCGCTTTTTGCGAACGCCACCAGCCGGTCGGGCGTGCGGTGGGCGGACACAATGGCCGCCTCATAGGGCACGCCAAGCGCTTCAAGCGTTTGGGCGGCATGGCGCATGGTCGCCCAGTCAGACTGGGAGCCCATGATGATGGCGACGGGTTTAGCTTGTTGGGTCAAGGCTCAATCTCGGGCTGCAAGAGAGGCGGGATACAAGAGAGGCGGGATAAACGAAGGGGCGCCATGCTGCAAGCAGGGGCGGCGCTCAGGCGATCACGTCAGGCGATGATGTCTGGCGTCAGCGCGTCTTCCAGCCATGTCACGCGATCACGCAGCGCCAGTTTGCGCTTCTTGAGCCGCTGCACCTGCAATTGATCGGCGCCGCCAGCGGCCTGAAGCGCGGCGATGGCTGCGTCAAGATCGCGATGCTCCTCCTGCAGCGCTTCAAGCTCGGCCTCGAATGCAATGCGTTCTTCATGTGTCAGTCGATTGCGCATGCTTGGACTTTCAGGTCTGCCTCGAGAGCGCGAAGATTATGGCCGCGCTTGCGCAATGGAGCAAGCTGTCGTTCAAACAAGCCAAGCTGCATAGTTCAGATTGAGCTCGTCGCCCGCTTGGACTAATTTCACGGATCACGATTCGCAAGGATCGAACGCGCGGAGTCCGGGCATGAAGTTAAATCGCATTGCAGCGCTCGCCATCGTCGCCGTGCTTGTCGCTGGCTGCAATTCAACGCCGGCGCCAAACGCAGCCGCCTTGCAGCCTGTATCGCAGCCGCCTTTGCAGCAAACAGGCGCGGCGCCCGGCGTAACGCCCACAAACTTCCGGCTGCCCGAAGGCACGGGCTGCGCGGGCGACGTCGCGCGCTGGCGCGCCATTCAGGACAATGATCTGAACACGGGCCACGTGTCGCGATCCGTTTATGACCGCATCAAAGTCGATATAGATTCCGCAGCCGCCGCCTGCGCCGCAGGTCGATCCGGCGAGGCCAGCGCCATGGTGCGCGCCAGCCGTCTGCGCAACGGCTATCCGGGCTGACCCGATAACATCATCGTCAGAAAAGCCTGCGTGAAGCCGGGCATCGCGTCCGGCTTCAGATCAGCCATCTCGCGCACGATGTGCAGCGCCACAAATTCGGGCTCTTTCTGATTGCGCAGGAAATCTTCTATCCGCGACTTCAATGCGTCGGCGCGCAGGTTTGAGCGCACGATTTTCATGCACGCCACGCGCGGGCCTTCAAACACCAGCGTCCAGCCGGGCTCAACGCTCACGTCGCCGGGCGTCAGGCCGGTTTCCTCTTCCAGCTCGCGCAGAACGCTGCCCGCAAGATCGACGCTGAAGCCGCCCGGCGTCTCGCGCACGTCGCCCATGTCGGGCGTGCCGCAGGGAAAATAAATCCGGCCAGAGTTAGCGGTATGCGCCCCCATCTGCCCCAGCACAAAAGCGCCGTCAATTGAGACAAGCGCTGCGGCGGCGAAGCAATTGCGCACGCCGGCATCCGGAAAGCCAAAATCGCGTAGAGCGACAAAGGCGCGAAAATCAGCGCTGAAATGCTGCGTATGAAAGGCGTCGCCTTCAACACGCCAAGCATCCATCAGCAACACGCGGCCATCGAACAGGCCGGGCTTTTGCGCGCGCAGGCTCGCCCAATGCGCATCAATATCGGAGGCGCGCTCGTGCGCGAACGCCCAGTCTCGTTCGCGATAGACGCTTTCAATGTGATTGACCTGCGCAAACGTAATTTCGCTATCGCTCATATCTCAATATGGCCTTCAGCGATCAGCACCGCCGCGCCGCCGATGCTGGCGCCGGTCAACGCGCCCTGCTCCACATGCAGGCCCAGCACGATCTGGCTTGGGCGCCCCATGTCGTAGCCCTGCTCGATGACGATTGTGTGCTCCCCGTCGGGCGGCGCCTCGAACGCCATGCAAACGCCTGCAAACGCAGCCGCCGCCGATCCGGTGGCGGGGTCTTCGGCGATGCCAAGCGAGGGCGCAAACATGCGCGCGGTCACGTGATGGGCCTCGCTCAACGTCTCTTTGGAATAAACATAAGCGGC
Organism: Rhizobium sp. Q54; assembly: GCA_945875875.1. GTDB lineage: Bacteria > Pseudomonadota > Alphaproteobacteria > Rhizobiales > Beijerinckiaceae > Terripilifer. The sequence continues at coordinate 10,716 of CAMCMI010000006.1, read as the reverse complement.
GGGATGGTCGGCTGGCCCGATCACGCTCCAATGCGCCATGTCAGGCTTTGCCCGCGCCAGCGCATCGCGGCTCGCCACCGGCACGAAGGTGAAGCCGACGCCTGCCGTCCACACGCTGGGCTCATGGCCTTCAAAGCCGATATCGCCGGGCGCCAGCGACAAAGCGCACGCCAGCGCCTCGCGGTCCGGCGCCTCTCCGGCAGGCTCGGGCAGCCGCGGCAGCATGAACATGGCGCGGGCGGGTTTGTCTTTCTGGCGTCGCACCGTGCAACGCAAGTCGCCAATCTGCTCTTCCAGCACGATGTCGACCGGTTGCGCCGCGATCATCTTGCCCGCGTCCATCAACCCGATCAGCACGGCGGCGCCAATCGTGGGATGGCCCGCAAAGGGCAGCTCGCGCTTTGTGGTGAACATGCGCACGCGCGCCGTATTCACCGGATCGCGCGGGCTTTGCAGAAAGACCGTTTCAGACAGGTTGAACTCGGCGGCGACCGTCTGCATTTGCGCTGCGTCGAGATCGTCGCAATCGCGCACGACGGCAAGGGGATTGCCGGAGAATGGAGCGCCGGTGAAAACATCGAGAATGAAATAGCGGCGGCGCATCGATCCAAGTCCCCTCAGAAGGAAGAGCGCCGGACCTTCCTTCTCCCCTTGCGGGAGAAGGTGGCGCGCAACGCGCGACGGATGAGGGGTGTCTTGCTCGCGTATACAACCCCTCATCTTAGCTTTTGCTGACGCAAAACCCACCCTCTCCCGCAAGGGGAGAAGGAAGGTTCAGCGGGGCCTAGTTACGCGCCTTGTCGACCAGCTTGTTCTTGCCGATCCAGGGCATCATCGCGCGCAGGCGGGCGCCGACTTCCTCGATCTGGTGGGCGTTGTTGCGGGCGCGGATGGCCTTGAACGAGGTCTGGTGAACCTTGTTCTCCAGCATCCAGTCACGCGTGAACTTGCCGGTCTGAATGTCGTCGAGAACGCGCTTCATTTCGGCCTTCGTCTCGGCCGTCACGATGCGCGGGCCGGTGACGTATTCGCCGTATTCAGCGGTGTTCGAGATCGAGTAATTCATGTTGGCGATGCCGCCCTCGTAGATGAGGTCGACGATCAGCTTCACTTCGTGCAGGCACTCGAAATAGGCCATTTCCGGCGCATAACCGCCTTCAACCAGCGTCTCGAAGCCGGCGCGGATCAGCTCGACGAGGCCGCCGCAAAGCACGGCCTGCTCGCCGAACAAATCGGTCTCGCACTCTTCCTTGAAGGTGGTCTCGATGATGCCCGCGCGACCGCCGCCAATCGCCGAAGCGTAGGACAGGCCGAGATCATGGGCGTTGCCGGACGCATCCTGATGGATTGCGATCAGGCAGGGCACGCCGCCGCCCTTGAGGTATTCGCCGCGCACGGTGTGGCCGGGGCCCTTGGGGGCGACCATGAGGACGTCGATGTCCTTGCGGGGCTCGATGAGGTTGAAGTGAACGTTGAGGCCGTGGGCGAACAGCAGCGCTGCGCCGGGCTTCATGTTGGCTTCAAGGCTCTCGCGGTAGATGTCGGACTGCAATTCGTCGGGCGTCAGCATCATGATGACGTCGGCCCATTTGGCGGCTTCGGCCACTTCCATGACCTTGAGGCCCTCGCCTTCGCACTTGGCGGCGGTGGCCGAGCCCTTGCGCAGGGCGACGACCACGTCCTTCACGCCGGATTCGCGCATATTGAGCACATGGGCATGGCCCTGCGAGCCGTAGCCGACGACCGCGACCTTCTTGCCCTTGATGAGGTTGATGTCGGCATCCTGATCATAATAGACGCGCATTTTGGTGTTCCTTATATGAGCGGACGCCCGGCCCGCCGGGGCGCGCGCGCCAGACTGGCGATCTGGCCCGCAAAACTATGCGGAAGCCTTCTAGGCGGGCGCGGCCCATCCGTCAAAGGAAGTTTGGCGAGATGGGGCCGTTAACCTGCCTTAGCTCAACATCGGCCACAGCGAGGCCAGCAGCAGCAGCGCCATTCCAACGTTGAACGGGCGCAAAACGCGCGGATGGGAAATCCAGCGGCTAAGGCCCGACCCGAATGCCGCCCAAGTCACGGCTGACACGCAGGAGGCGAGCGCGGCGATGGCGACCAGCGCCGGCAGTGTTGCGCCCGGCGCCTGTGGGCTCGTGAAAGCCGCCAGGGCGCTGATCGCCACCAGCACGCCCTTGACGTTGACCCATTGAAACGCTGCGGCCTGCACAAATGTGAAGGGGCGCCCTGCCTTGTAGTGCTCAACTTGCGCTGGTCCGGAATTGGCGATCTTCCACGCCAGCCAGGCGAGATAGCCGCCGCCCGCGATTTTCAGCGCAACATGGGCGAGAGGAAACGCGACGAACGCCCGCCCCAGCCCGAGGCCCATGACGCTAAGCAGAAGCGCATAGCCAAGGACCACGCCCAATATGTGCGGCAGCGTGCGGGCGAACCCGTAATTCACGCCGGACGCCAGCAGCATCAAATTATTGGGGCCGGGCGTCAGGCTGCCGGCAAAGCAAAAAGCCGCCACGCTGACGATCCATTCAATCGTGACGGCGGGCGGCACGCGTCTTCAGCTTGCCTCAGGCCCGCGCGCGATAGCGGCGACGCCGGTGCGGGTCAGCTCCACAAGGCCCAGCGGGCGCATCAGCTCGACGAAATCATCGATCTTTTGCGGGGCGCCGGTGAGTTCAAAAATGAAGCTCTCCAGCGTGGCGTCGATCACTTTGGCCTTGAACGCCTCGCCAAGGCGCAGAGCCTCGACGCGGTTTTCACCCTTGCCGCGCACCTTGATCATCGCCAGCTCGCGCTCGATGGCGCGGCCCTCAAGCGTCAGGTCCACCACCTTGTGGATCGGAACGATGCGCTCCAGCTGGTGGCTGATCTGCTCGATGGCGGCGGGCGAGCCCGTGGTGACGATGGTGATGCGCGACCAGCGCTCGACGTGCGCGACCTCTGCGACAGTAAGGCTCTCGATATTATAGCCGCGCCCTGAAAACAGGCCGACGACGCGGGCGAGTACGCCCGGCTCGTTATCAACCAGCACGGAAAGCGTATGGCGCTCGTGGTTGGTCTTGCCAGCGGACGAGGAATAGGGCGAGAGGGCTACGATGGCGTTCATTGTCGTGTCTTTCTTTAACGATGTGTCTGGATGGCGGGTCGGCGGGCAAAAGCCACGCCTCACACCAGCATCTTGCCCTTCTCGTCGATGATCGAGCCGATCTCGAGCCCGGCGTCGTCGGACAGATCGAGCAGGATCATCTCGTTGTGCGCCTTGCCCGACGGGATCATCGGGAAGCAATTCTCTTCCTTGGCCACAACGCAATCGAAGATCACGGCGCCGGGATAATCGATCATTTCCTGGATCGCGCGATCAAGATCGGCGGGGTCCGAACAGCGGATTCCGTGGGCGCCGTAGGCTTCCGCCAGCTTCACGAAATCGGGCAGCGCTTCCGAATAGGAATTGGAATAGCGCCCGCCGTGCAGCAATTCCTGCCATTGGCGCACCATGCCCATGTATTCGTTGTTGAGGATGAAGATCTTCACCGGCAGGCGATATTGCTTGGCGGTCGACATCTCCTGAATGTTCATCAGGATCGAGGCCTCGCCCGCAATGTCGATGACCAGCGATTCAGGATGCGCCATCTGCACGCCAATGGCCGCCGGTAGGCCGTAGCCCATGGTGCCAAGGCCGCCGGACGTCATCCAGCGATTGGGCTCCTCGAAATGATAATGCTGGGCCGCCCACATTTGATGCTGGCCGACTTCGGTCGTGATGTACGTGTCGCGATTCTTGGTCAGTTCATAAAGGCGCTGCACGGCGTGCTGTGGCTTGATGACGGCTTTGGAATTGTGGAAGCCAAGCGAATTGCGCGCGCGCCATTCGTTGATCTGTTCCCACCATTCGCCAAGCGCGGTTTGATCGACCTGTTTGGCCTCGCTGCGCCACAGGCGCACCATATCTTCCAGCACATGCGCGCAATCGCCGATGATCGGCAGATCGACCTTCACGTTCTTGTTGATCGAGGAGGGATCAATGTCGATGTGGATCTTCTTCGACCCCGGCGAGAAGGCGTCAAGACGGCCCGTGATGCGGTCGTCAAAACGCGAGCCGACCGCGATCATCAGATCGCAATCGTGCATGGTGTGATTGGCTTCATACGTGCCGTGCATGCCGAGCATGCCGAGCCAGTTTTCTCCCGAAGCGGGATAGGCGCCAAGGCCCATCAGCGTCGAGGTGACGGGGAAATTGGTCAGCTTCACCAGCTCGCGCAACAGTTCGGACGCCATGGGGCCAGCATTGATGACGCCGCCGCCGGTGTAGAACACGGGCTTTTTGGCGGCGGCCATCATCTCCACGGCCTGACGGATCTTGTCCATGTCGCCCTTCAGCTTGGGCTGATAGGTCTTGTGCTGCACGTTCTTCTGCGCCGAATACGTACCAAGCGCGAACTGGATGTCTTTGGGCAGATCAACCACGACCGGACCAGGGCGACCGCTGCGCGCGACATAGAACGCCTCATGCAGAATGCGCGGCAAATCCTCGATCGAGCGCACCAGATAATTATGCTTGGTGCAATGGCGCGTGATGCCGACCGTGTCGCATTCCTGAAACGCGTCCGAGCCGATGAGATGCGTGGGCACCTGCCCGGTGAGGCAAACCAGCGGAATGGAATCGAGCAAAGCGTCCGTCAAGCCAGTGATCGCGTTCGTGGCGCCAGGGCCGGACGTAACCAGCAACACGCCAACCTTGCCGGTGGAGCGGGCGTAGCCTTCCGCCGCATGGGCCGCGCCCTGCTCGTGGCGCACCAGCACGTGCTGCACGAAATCCTGCTGGAACAGCGCGTCATAGATCGGCAGAACCGCGCCGCCGGGATAGCCAAACACCGTATCGACGCCCTGATCCTTAAGGGCCGTCACCACCATTTCTGCGCCGGTCATCTGCTTGGACATATTCGCCTCCGTCTCGTATTTAATCTGCTCGTATTTAATCTGCTCGAATTTCGCTGGCGTTCAGGCAATAAAAAAGGCCCTCGAAGGGGCCCTGGTCGCGCGCCATTACGGGAAAACGGCTATTGCCGTCCCGGTCCTGGCGCGAAGCGTACTACAAGAAAGCCGTACATTTTAGTCCCCGGAAAAGACGAAGCCGCTAGCTTCCCCCACCTGAATTATTTTATGAGCCTAGCGGAAGCGCGCCCAAGGGTCAAGGCGGCGATGGCCCGCAACAAACCAGTCACTTTTACCTGACCAAAACATAAAGCAAAATTTTCGTAATCATCTTGTGGGTTCGTAATCTTGTGTCATGATCTTGTCATCCATCAACCCATGGGAGTTGGATATAATGTCGATGCAGAACCATCTCATTGAACTTGAACGCCGTCACAAGGCTCTGGAAAAAGAGATTGAAAGCGCAAGGCTCCAGCCCTCGACAGACCCTGTCAAAGTCGCCGAACTGAAGCGCAAAAAGCTGCTTTTAAAGGACGAGATCACGAAATTGCGTGCGCCCTCCCCCACAGTTCACTAGCTCTTCCGTTCAAGCGTTCTGCGACGCAGCCTGATTGGTCTGCGCGCCCCTCAATGCGACCCCCGCGCCACATCGGCGCGGGAAAAAGCTATGCTCGCCATCAGCAGATCGAAACTCTCGTCGGGCGCCGCGCGGGCGAGCACGGCAAGCCCGGCTGCGAGATCCTTTTGCGTGCCCACGACTTCGGCCATCAACGCGAGGCGCCCTTGCGCGTCTCCCTCGGCATGGGCGCAGGCCGCGTCCAGCGCCGCTGAAGCCTGCGCCATTTCCGCGCTCGCCCGCAGAAGATGATCGCGCGCCGCCTCAAGACAATCCTGCGAAAGCTTTACCATTTGAGACCGTCCACACGACGAGATGTCATTGGCGAAGAATGCGCTTCCGTTAAAAAATATAAAGTAAAAATATACAAACAATCACATAAAAATAACAAACCATAGTTCAGCTTCCAGTCTAGCTTGCCAGCTCTTTGACGCCGTCCCAGATCAATTTCAGGCCGACGATAAACGTGAATGCATAGACAATTTTATAAAAGCGCTCCGCCGACACGCGCCGAACAAGCCATATGCCCGACAGCACTGCCGCCACAGCCAGCGGGAACAGCGCCGCGGACGTGAGCATGTTTTGCCTCGTCATCTCGCCCAGCTGGATGAAGGCGGGAAACTTCACGTAATTCACGACGGTGAAAAACATCGTCGCCGTGCCTGCGTAGAGCCTTGGCGACAATTTCTGCGGCAGGAGATAAACCTGCAGCGGCGGCCCGCCCGCATTGGCGATGAAGCTGGTGAACCCGCTGATCCCCCCCCAAAGCGTTGCGCTCCAGCCGTTCGGGGCCGGTGGATCAACCTGCCCGCGCCGCGCGCCCACAAACGTAAAAACCACAAACAGCGTCGAGATCACTCCCACCAGCAGCAAGATGGCTGCGTCAGGGACCGTGCGCGCAAACAGATAGCCTACAAACAGGCCAACCAAAGCGCCGGGGATCAGCATTTTGAGATTTTCGCGCGAATACTCGCGCCGAAACGCCCAAACGCCGATGAGATCCTGAAGCATGAGAATCGGCAAAATGATCGCCGCCGCCTGAATGGGCGGGGCCACCAACGCCATAAGCGGAAACGAGAGCAGGCCAAGGCCGGAAAACCCGCCTTTTCCCAAACCCACCAAAATCACGGCGGGAGCAGCGAAGGCGTAGAATTGCCAATCCGTAATCATGGTTCAAGCTTTAGGCCGCCCGGCCTTAAACCGAAACGAAAATCAGTCCCGCCGGAAGGCATAAAATTTCGCCATCACAAACGTGACGCCCGCCGACAGGCCCGAGCCGACAACCGCCGCCGCCATGATGGGCGCGCTCTCGGGCAGCCAGACCCGGGTCAACGGGATCATTCGCTCAAGGGCGAAAAACACCAAGGAGAAAACGAGATAATTCGTCGATTGAGCGGCGAGGCACGTCGCTGCATAGCGTTTGAATTCGCCCATTCCGTCGCCAGCGCGGGCGCAGAAGGTAAACCGCCTGTTCAGGAAAAACGTCACGAGAAGGCCGCATATGATTGCGGGAATTTTTGCCCAATAGGGAGAGGCGTCAAACGTCTGCGTGAGCAAAAGCGTCACGGACACATCGACGCAAAAGCCCATCGCTCCGACCATGGCGAAGACGCCGATCTGTCTGGCGAGCGGTGAAGGCATGCGGAGCTTGCTGGGGATAATTGCGCCGACGAAGGTCATGTCAATTTCTCGATATGCAATGCCCCAACATGGGGCGCGCGTACTGAACAAACTGTTAAGCTCGCCCTTTGCCTTACGCCCAAAAGCTAAGAGGCTGCGCATTGATTTGCGGGCGCAATCTGGTGAAAGCTCTTTTCCGTCAGAACCCCGGGAGGATGCTATGTCGAGCCGTTATCTGGAAGTCTATGGCGCCTGGCAGGCTGACCCGCATGCATTCTGGGCGCAGGCCGCCCGCGAGATCGACTGGATCAAGCCGCCGCAAAAGATCTTCGATCCCGATGGCGGCGTCTATGGCCACTGGTTTCCCGACGCGACCTGCAACACCTGCTACAATGCGCTAGATCGCCATGTTGAAGGCGGGCGCGCCGATCAGCCTGCGCTGATCTACGACAGCCCGCTGGCCGATTCCAAACGCATCTACACCTATGCGCAATTGCGCGACGAAGTGGCGGCGCTGGCCGCCGTCATGCAGGACATGGGCATCGTCAAAGGCGACCGCGTGATCGTCTACATGCCGATGATCGCGCAAGCCGTGATGGCGATGCTGGCCTGCGCGCGCATCGGCGCCGTACATTCGGTCGTGTTCGGCGGCTTTGCGGCCAAGGAACTCGCTACCCGCATCAATGACGCGACCCCAAGGCTCATCCTCACCGCCTCCTGCGGCATTGAGCCGGGCCGCATCGTGAAATACAAGCCGCTGCTCGATCAGGCGATTGAGCTGGCCGCCGCAAAACCTGAAAAAGTGCTTCTGCTGCAACGCCCGCAAGAGCTTGCGCAGATGATCGAAGGGCGCGATTACGATTGGGCGAGCCTGACGCAAGCGGCCATCGAGGCTGGAAAAGCCGCGCCCTGCGTGGAGCTGGCCGCGACCGATCCGCTTTATATTCTCTACACGTCCGGCACCACGGGCATTCCCAAAGGCGTGGTGCGCGACAACGGCGGCCATATGGTCGCGTTGAAATGGACGATGAGAAACCTCTATGGAATCGAGCCCGGAGAAGCGTTCTGGGCGGCCTCGGACGTGGGCTGGGTCGTCGGCCACAGCTATATCGTCTACGGCCCGCTGCTGCATGGCGCCACGACCATCGTCTATGAGGGCAAGCCCATCGGTACACCGGACGCAGGCGCCTTCTGGCGCATGGTAGACGAGTATAAAATCGCAGCTCTGTTCACCGCGCCGACCGCCTTCCGCGCAATCCGGAAAGAAGACCCCGAGGCCAAACATCTTGCGCGCTACGACGTCTCAAGTCTTCGCACGCTGTTTCTGGCGGGCGAGCGCGCCGATCCGGCAACCGTCGAATGGGCGGAGACGATCCTTGGCGTGCCGGTGATCGACCATTGGTGGCAGACGGAAACCGGCTGGGGAATCGTGGGAAACCCTGTGGGACTTGGGCTTTTGCCCGTCAAACACGGCTCGCCCACCGTGCCGATGCCCGGCTATGACGTGCGCATCGTCGATGAAGCCGCAAACCCGGTCGAGGACGGGCGCATGGGCTCCATCGTCGTCAAACTGCCGCTGCCGCCGGGCTGCCTGCCGACGCTCTGGCAGAACGACGAGCGCATGGCCGAGAGCTATTTATCCGAATTTCCCGGCTATTATAAAACGGCGGACGCCGGCTATCGCGATGCCGACGGCTATCTCTACATCATGGGCCGCACCGACGACATCATCAACGTCGCCGGCCACCGCCTGTCCACCGGCGGCATGGAGGAGGTTCTGGCCTCCCATCCCAACGTCGCCGAATGCGCCGTCATCGGCATGAAGGATGCCCTGAAAGGCGAGGCGCCGCTGGGCTTTGTGGTGCTCAAGGCAGGCGTTGACCGCGATCCCGCCGAGATTGAAAAAGAAATCGTCGCGCTGGTGCGCGACAAGATCGGGCCAGTGGCCGCCTTCAAAACCGCCGTCGTAGTCGACCGTCTGCCCAAAACGCGCTCAGGCAAAATCCTGCGCGGTACAATGAAGAAAATCGCCGATCACGACGAATGGACCGCGCCAGCCACCATCGACGATCCGATGATCCTGGATGAGATCGGGCGGGCATTGGGGCGTAAGGGGATTTGAGGGGGAGTGGGGGCGAGTAGCGAATAGTGAGTAGTGAGTAGTGAGTAGTGAGTAGAATAATACCCCTCATCCGCCGCGCTACGCGCGTCACCTTCTCCCGCAAGGGGAGAAGGGCGCACACGATCAGCATAGAGCACCTCTTCCTTCTCCCCTTGCGGGAGAAGGTGGCGTTTGCGTCAGCAAACGACGGATGAGGGGGCTACTACTCCCTACTCCCTACTCCCTACTCACTACTCACTACTGCCTTCTCTCCACCCAATCAAAGAAACGCGCCAGCACGCGCGGTTCCGCCAGCATCAGATGGCGGGCGTCAGATACGCGAACAAATTCTTTTGGCTCGCGCGCAAGCTCAAACAGCTTTTCGCCAAAGACGATGGGCACCACGTTGTCGCCCTCGCCGTGCAAGATGAGCACGGGCGCCTTGACGTCGGCGATGCGCAAATCCGAGCGGAATTGATCGAGCATCAACAGGTCCACCGGAAACATCCAGTAGAGCGCACGGGCGACGTCCACAGCCGACGAGAACGGCGCCTCCAGCGCCAGCCCGCCAACGACCCGGCGCGCGGCAAGCGCAACGCCAACGCCGGTTCCCAGAGATTCGCCGACGACCACGATACGCTCTGGCCGATAACCCTTGGCGAGCGCCGCGTCATAGGCCGCATTGGCGTCGAGCAGCAATCCCGCTTCCGTGGGCGCGCCCGTCGAGCCGCCATAGCCGCGATAACTGAGCGCCAAAAGGCCGTCACCGTTCTGCATAAGCGCCAGAAATCGCTCGGCCCTGTCACCAAGATTGCCGCCGTTGCCATGGAAATAAAGCAACAATACGCGCCCGTCGCGCGGGGGCCGATACCAGGCGACAAGCGTTTCGCCGTCCTCCGATTTGAGAATCAATCGCTCCACGCCCGGCAAAAGCCCGCGCTCGCGCTCCATATCGGCAGGATCGGGATGATAGAGCAGAGAACGCTGCACAAAAACAAGCAACAAAGCGGAGATAATATAAGCCGTAAAAGTGACGAACAGGAATGACCTGAAAATCCGCAAGGCGCGCTCCTTGGTGGGTGGCGAGTGGCGGGGCGGCGGTCAACAGGCAGTAGCGAGTAGAAGACCCCTCATCCGTCACGCTCCGCGCGCCACCTTCTCCCGCAAGGGGAGAAGGGCGCACACGATCAGCAATGGCGGATCCTTTCTTCCTTCTCCCCTTGTGGGAGAAGGTGCGCCTTGCGTCAGCAAGGGGCGGATGAGGGGCTCCCCTTCTCCCTGCTCGTCCCTAATGCCCCAACGACTTCACGATCGTCTCGACCATCTTCTTGGCGTCGGCGAACAGCATCATCGTGTTGTCGCGGAAGAACAGCTCGTTCTCGACGCCTGCATAGCCTGCGCCCATGCCGCGCTTGATGAACAGGACGGTCTTGGC
>CAMCMI010000005.1 GCA_945875875.1 Rhizobium sp. Q54 | reverse complement strand
TGAAGCGCGCCTCGTCAGCAAACCGCTGATGAAACGCGCCATTGGCGCGCGAGCGGCCTGAGCCCTCGGGAGGATCTATTTGCGTACGCACAAAACCTCATCCGCGTGGTGACGCTTCTGCCCTTGTTTTGAATAAGTCGCCGACTTCCGCCTCCGCGTCAAGAAAGCGGAAGGATTATCGTCAGCGGCCGCACCCGGGGTTTTGAAACTGCGAGCCGCCGCTCTATATCACGCCCATGCTTGAACTTGCTCCCGGGCTTGTGCATCTGCCCGAATTCTTTTCACGCGACGCGCAGGAGCGTCTGGTGTCCGATTTGCGCGCCATTGTCGCCGCCGCGCCGCTGTTCGTCCCGCGCATGCCGCGCACCGGTAAGGCGTTTTCCGTGCGCATGACCAATTGCGGATCGCTGGGCTGGGTGTCGGACGCCGCGCGCGGCTATCGCTACCAGCCAACCCATCCCGAGACGGACGCGCCCTGGCCCGACATCCCGGAGCTGGCGCTGGAGGCGTGGGCGGCGGGCGGCTACGTCCACCCGCCCGAGGCCTGCCTCGTTAACTTTTATGACGCGAGCGCCAAAATGGGCCTGCATCAGGATCGCGACGAACAGGCTTTGGAGGCCCCCGTAGTCTCGATTTCGCTGGGGGATTCCTGCCTGTTTCGTTTTGGAGGAGAAGTTCGCTCCGGCCCCACCCGCTCGCTGCGTCTGCATTCGGGCGACGTTGTGCTGATCGGCGGCGCCTCAAGGCTGGCGTTCCACGGCGTCGACAAAATCTATGGCGGCACGTCTACGCTGCTTTCGCAGGGCGGGCGCATCAATTTGACGCTGCGGCGGGTGACGAAGGTGTGAGGCCACTACGTCATCCCGGCGACGGCCGGGATGACGCGCGTTTTGCATTGGGCTTTACTAGACAGGCAGCTCCTACGCGCTCGGCGGATAGGCCGGCATCGACCAATCGCGGGCGATGGCCAGAGCGCGCAGCGTAAAGCCCGCCGCAACCCCCGCCAGCGCAGCCAGAGCGCCTTCGTGGCCCAATTGCTCAAGTCCGACATAGACGCCAGCGCCCAACGCCGCGGCGGTGACATAGATTTCACGGCGCAGGACGAGCGGTATCTCGCCTGCCAGCACGTCGCGCACGATTCCACCAAAAGTTGCGGTCAACGCCCCCAGCACAATCGCGGTGACGGGATGGGCGGAGGCCAGAAGCGCCGTCTGCGCGCCGCTGACGGCGAAAATCGCCAGCCCCAATCCGTCCGCCCACATCAGCATGCGGAAAGCGCCTTTGCGCGTGGGAGTATAGCTGCGGCCAATCGCAAAGGTCGCAAAGCCGACGATGATGCAGATCGCTGGCGCGGTCGGATCGGCGATCCAGGTCGCGGGGCGGCCCAGCAGCACTTCGCGCAGGGTTCCCCCGCCCACGCCCGTCACCGTCGCCAGCAAGGCGAAGCCCAAAGGGTCCATGCCTTTACGCGCAGCCGTCAGCGCGCCGGTGAGCGCGAAAACCGCCACGCCAAGCCATTCCAGATAGATCGGAAAATACCCGCTCAACCGCCGTTGGCGGGCGCATCCTCGCCGCTCACAAGCCTGGGGCCGCCGCGCGACACGCCCACTTTGGCGGGGCGCAGGCAACGCTCGCCAATGGCGAAGCCCGATTCAACCACTTGCAATACGGTGTTGGCGGGAACGCTGGGATCAGGGATTTCGAACAGGGCTTCGTGCATATTGGGATCAAACTTCTGACCCTGCGGTTCCAGCTTGCGCACGCCGTAACGATTGAGCCGCGACAGGAAATCGCGTTCGGTCAGCTCCAGCCCCTCAACCAGCGTCTTGACCGCGTCGATTTCGCGCGCGTCCGCGGGTACGCTCTCGACGGCGCGGCGCAGATTGTCGGAAAAGCCCACCATGTCGGCGGCGAATTTGGTCACGCCGTAAACCTTGGCGTCGGCGATCTCACGCTCGGTGCGGCGGCGCAGGTTCTCCATATCGGCCAAGTTACGCAAAGCGCGATCCTTCAGCTCGGCATTTTCCGCATTGAGCTTTTCAAGCACTGCAAACGGATTTTGCGCCTGATCCTGCCCCTCAACGGTCTCGGCTGAAAAGCCCTGCGGGGTGGATTCGGATGATTGCTCGTGCTGGTCTTTGTTGTCAGTCATCATGATCTCATCAATAGAATGTGCGCGCATGGGCGCAAAGCCAGGTTCGATATCAGGTTGCGAGCGGCAAAAATCAAGCTTGCAGCTCTTTAATCGCCCTTCGCCATATCAGCCGCCCTCGGCGACCTTGCGGCGGGCGGGCGGTTTTGCAGTCTCTTTTGGCGCGAACGCCTCGGTCAACGCGCGACGAATCGCAGCCTGGCGCGCAGCGTTCGTCACCTTCAATCCCGTCAAATCGGTGACGTAGAAACTGTCCACCGCCTTTTCGCCAAAGGTGACGATGTGGGCGGAGCCGATGTTGAGGTTCAGCCGCGACAGCGTCGAGGTGAGGTCGAACAGCAGGCCGGGACGATCAAGGCCCGACACTTCGAGGACCGTGTATTGCGACGACAGATTGTTGTCGATGGCCACGTTTGGCGCCAGATCGAACGTCTTCTCGCGCTCTCGCGCGCCCCCCGCCTTCTCGGCCACGGCGTCGGTGAGACGGATCTCCCCGCGCAGGGCTTTCTCGATGACTTTGGCCACGCGCTCGGCGCGTCGCATCTCATCCTCGTCAAGATCAAACGCGCGTCCGATCGAAATCGTGTCGAGCGCCAGCCCGTCCGTGGTGGTGAAAATCTGCGCGTCCACGATGTTGGCGCCAGCCGTGGCGCAGGCCCCGGCGATGATCGAAAGCAGGCGCGGATGATCGGGCGCCACCACGGTCAGCTCGGTGATTCCCGCAAAAGAATCGGTCGAAACTTCCGTCGCCAGCGAGCGCATTTCCTTTTCGCACACGCGCAAAAGCTCGGCATGCCTGATCTTGTGCGGCAGATCGACCTTGAGCCAATAGGCCTGATAATGGCGCGCCGCATAGGCGTCAAAATCGGGATCGGACCAAAGCGGCAAAGCGCGGCGCAATTCGTCCTGCGCGTAAGCCACCCGCTGCTTGCGGTCGATGGCGGAATGGCCGCCCGACAACACAAGCTCGGTCTCCCAATAGAGCGTGCGCAGCAATTGGCCCTTCCAGCCGTTCCAGACGCCGGGGCCAACGGCGCGAATATCGCACACGGTGAGCACCAGCAGCAGGCGCAGGCGCTCCAGCGTCTGCACGGTTCGGGCAAAGGATTCGATGGTGACGCGGTCAGACAGATCGCGGCTTTGCGCCACGTTCGACATCACCAGATGATTGTCGATCAGCCAGACGATGGTCTCCGTATCGCTCCTCGACAGGCCAAGACGCGGGCACAATTTGCGGGCAATCTCGGCCCCCACCACCGAATGATCTTCCGGGCGCCCCTTGCCCACGTCATGCAGGAACAGCGCGACGTAAAGAGCCACGCGTCTGTTGATGGAAGGGATGACTTCGCTGGCGACGGGATGGTCTTCCGCCAGCCGGCCGGAATCGATATTGGCGAGAATGCCGATGGCGCGCAGCAGGTGCTCATCCACGGTGTAGTGATGATACATATTGAACTGCATCATCGCGACAATGCGGCCAAAATCGGGGATGAAGCGGCCCAGAACGCCAGCCTCGTTCATCATCCGCAAAATCGTCTCGGGCGAATTGCGCGACGAGACGATTTCTAAAAACAGCTTGTTGGCCAGCGGATTGTTGCGCAGCTTTTCATCCACGCGCTTCAACGACAACGTGACAAGCCGCACCGCGTCGGGATGGACCGCCAGCCCGTGCTGGTCGGCAAGCCAGAACAATCGCAGCAGGTTGACAGGATCGCGCTCGAACACGTCCGCAGCGGCCACAGTCACGCGATCATGTTCGACCGTGAACGCGTCGCTTTCCAGCTTCACGCCGGAGCGGCGGCGCAGGCGGCCCACAAAACGGTTGAGCATGGCGCGCGGCTTGGCCTGTTTTTCCTCAAGCGCCGCGCAAACGATTGCGGTGAGATCGCCGACGTCTTTGGCCACCAGAAAATAATGCTTCATGAAACGCTCGACCGCCGACAAACCGGCATGGGCGACATAGCCCAGCCGTTCCGCGATCTGGCGTTGCTGGTCGAACGTCAAACGCTCTTCGGAACGCCCTGTGAGGAAATGCAGGTGCGAGCGCACGGTCCAGAGGAATTCCTCGCACTTTCGGAAGGTGCGAAACTCGCGCTGCGTGAACAGGCCCGCCTTCACAAGGTCTTCGGATTCGCGCACCTGATAGACGTATTTTGAAATCCAGAACAACGTATTCAGATCACGCAAGCCCCCCTTGCCTTCTTTGACGTTGGGCTCGACGAGATAGCGTGAAGCGCCGGCGCGCGCGATGCGGGAATCGCGCTCGGCCAGTTTTGCGGCGACGAATTCGCGCGCCGTCGTGCGCACGATCTCGGTCTCGAACCGCGTGCGCATTTCTTCAAACAGAATTTCGTCGCCCAGAATAAACCGCGCCTCAAGGATCGACGTGCGGATGGTGATGTCGTCGCGCGCCTGACGCAGGCATTCGTCCACCGAACGCGTGGCGTGGCCGACCTTCTGGCGCAAATCCCACAACACATAGAGCATCGCCTCGATGACGCTCTCGCTCCAGGCGGTCTGCTTGTAGGGCAGCAGAAACAGCAGGTCGATGTCGGAGCCCGGCGCAAGCGTGCCGCGCCCATAACCGCCCACTGCGGCAATCGCGAGCCGCTCGGCGGAGGAGGGATTTTCAGCCGGATACATATGCGTGACGACGAAGGAATAGATCGCGCGGATCAATTCGTCTTCGAGCCATGACAGGCTGGTCACGCACGCAAGCCCGTCGCCATTGCCCTCAAGCGCAATGCGGGCTTTGTCGCGACCGTCCGCCAAAGCGGCGCGAAGCTCCTCGACCACAACCTGACGCAAGCCCAGCCTGTCATCGCCAAAGCTGGCGGCGTGCGCGTCTATGCGCGCCTGCAAGGCGGCCGAATCAAGAATCGCGATGCGGGCGGCCAAGCGAGATTTGGCGCGGCGCGGCGCGGCTGGCGGGGGGGCGGGGTCAGATGCAAGATTGGCTGCAAAAGTCATGAGTTACATCTAGCACATTTGAGCGAGGCGGATGCGCGCGAGGACGCGCGCGGTCCATGGATTAAGCCCGCCTAAAGCTTTGACTCAATCGAGTCCCACAACGCGGCGGCAAGGTCGGGCCCGCCGAGACGCTGGATGGCGCGCAGGCCCGTGGGCGAAGTGACGTTGATCTCTGTCAGATGGCCGTCGATGACGTCGATTCCAACGAAAATCAACCCGCGTTTTTGCAATTCCGGCCCGATTGCATAGCAAATCTCGCGCTCGCGCGGCGTCAGATCGGTTTCGCGCGCAGCCCCGCCGCGCACCATGTTGGAGCGGATGTCGTTTTCCGCCGGAACGCGATTGACGGCGCCCATGGCTTTTCCGTCCACGAGGATAATGCGCTTGTCGCCCTCGCTGACGCGCGGCAGGAATTGCTGCACCACCCAGGCCTCGCGGAACGTGGCCGAGAACAAATCAAACAGCGAACCAAAATTGGGGTCTTTCACCGCGACCTTGAACACCGCAGCGCCGCCATTGCCGTAGAGCGGCTTCATCACCACGTCGCCATGCTGCTTGCGGAACGCCTCGATCTCTGACCTGTCGCGGGTGATCAGCGTGGCTGGCATCAGCTCGGGATATTCCATCACGAACAGCTTTTCAGGCGCATCGCGCACGCTGGCGGGATTGTTCACCACCAGCGTTTGCGGATGAATGCGCTCCAGAAGATGCGTCGTGGTGACATAGGCAAGATCAAACGGCGGGTCTTGCCGCAGCAGCACGACGTCGGTCTCCGCCCCAAGATCGACGCGGCGCCTCTCACCCAGCGTGAAATGATCGCCGACAACATCGCGCACTTGCAAAGGCTGCGCCTGCGCGATGACGACCGAGCCCATCATCGAAAGGCGATCGGGCGTGTAATAAAGGATATTATGCCCGCGCTTCTGCGCCTCCAGCAACATCGCGAAGGTGGAATCGCCTGCGATGTTGATGGCCTCGATGGGGTCCATCTGAACGGCGATGGTCAGCGGCGTTTTCAACGACATGCGAGGCTCTCCGGCGGCGTCTGATTGCGGGCGCTACCCGCATGGTGAGAACGCACGGGGAGGCGCCTGCGTCAATGCCCGTCGGCCTTTTGCTTATCCCGGATCATATCCAGCACGGGCGTGAGAATGGTCGAATAATCATCGCTCCAGACCCGGCGCGACATGTCGGGCTGAAGCTGGTTCCAGGCCCCGCCGTCGAGCGCCAACGCGCCGATGTCATCGCGTTCACGCGCCAGAACAACGACCCGGCTGCCGGAACGGTAATCCTCGTTCATCGCCGCAATGTCGAAGCGGTGCAGCGCAATCAGGCCAATTTCGGCGGCCACCCGCGCCAGCGTCGCCCGCAGGTCCATCGCCCGGTTCGAGATGTGCAGCACGATCACGCCGTTTGGCGCAAGCTTGGTCAGATAAAGCGCGACAGCTTCCCGCGTCAGCAAATGAGCCGGTATCGCGTCCGAGGAGAAGGCATCGACGATGATCAGATCGCTGCGCTCTGTTTGCGAGGCGATGGTGAGGCGCGCATCGCCCAGCACGATCGGGGCCTGCGGCGCGCAGGCGGTGAGGAAGGGGAACAATTTGGGATTGCGCGCAAGCTCCACCACCAGAGCATCAATCTCGTAGAACGTCATCGCCTCGCCCTCGCGCAGATGGCAGGCGAGCGTGCCAGCCCCAAGGCCGATGGCGGCGATGTGATTCAGGCGCCCGCCTGCCTGCAGGCGGACCGAGCGGATCGCCTCGCCCATCGGACCATCCAGCGTGTAATAGCCGTTAGGGCGCGGGCGCTGCGTCGCGGGCGATCCATCCTCGTTGAGCACGCGGGCGAACCCGTGAACGGTTGTGCCATGCTTGAGGATGCGCGTTTTACCTTCCTGCCACAGGCCGATCTTGTGCACCCCAAAGAATGAGCGATAGGCGCGCTCATCCGCGACTGATCCGCCCGGCATGAGCGAGGCCAGCGCGGCAAGCCCGGCAAAACCGGCGGCCAGCGCCGGGCGCTCGCGCAGGATCAGCATTGGCGCCGCAAGCGAGACGATCAGGGCGGCGCACATCGCATCGCTCAGGAGACCGGAATCGGCTGCAAAATGAAGCGCGACCAGCGCGACCCCTGCAAAGATCGAGAAACCGACAGCGGTGCGAAGCGCTTGGGGGCTCCACGCAAAGACGCCGGGCAGACACAGGAACGTCGCCACGATCAGGATTGGATATTCATGCACGCCAGAAAAAATCGCGGGCGCGACAAGCGCTGCGAACAGGCCGCCAAGCGCGCCGCCAAGCGACATGCACACGTAGAAATCCGTCAGCGCGGCGGGGTCCGGGCGGCGTTGATACAGCGCGTGATGAATCGACAGGCTGGCGACGAACAGCAGCAGCAAATGCACGGCAAGCTGCAAGGGGATGTTTGTCGCCGCCCCCAGAAACGAACTCAGGGCCAGCGCCCCCGTCACAGCATGCGCCAGAAACAGAACACGATGCGAGACGGGCAACCTGTCACGGAACGCAATGATGAACGTGAGCAGGAACAGGGCCAGCGGCGCAACCCACAGCAAGGGCGCAGCGGCGATGTCGGTCGAGATATGCGCGGTCGCCGCCACCAGAAGGCCAGAGGGCACGCTGGAGAGCCCTATCCACGCCAGCCGGGCGCGCCACAGAATCGTGGCCTTGGCCTGCGGCGCAAGGATTTTATGGCTATCGGAACTTCGCGCCCCAAGCACAAGCCCCGCGCACAAAGCCAGCACCAGCAGCAGGCCAGCAAAGCCCCATGTCCATGCGAGGCTTTGCACGCGCAGACCAAAGAACGGCTCGATCAAAAGCGGATACGCGAGCAGCGCAACAAATGATCCCGCATTCGAAGCCGCATAAAGAAAGTACGGATCGCACGCGGCACGATGGCCCGAGCGCGCAAACCACGCCTGCAACAGAGGCCCATTGCCCGCCAGCGCAAAGAACGGCAGGCCGACGGAGATCGCAAACGCGCCCACCAGCCAAAGCGCCTGCGCGCCTTCCGCTGATGGCGCGCTCATCGCCGTCCATGCCAGCGGCAACACAATAAAGGCCGTCGCCGTCAAACACAGATGCGCAATCGCCGCCGCTGGCAAGGAGAACAAACGCGTCAGCGCGTGCGCCCAAAGGTAGCCCAGCAGCAGCATGATCTGGAAAAAGACCATCGCCACCGACCAGACGGCGGGCGATCCGCCAAGCGAGGGCAGCATCATCTTGGTGAACATCGGCTGCACGGAAAACAGCAGGAGAGCCGACAACAAAAGCGCGCCCGCAAAGGCGGGCAACATAAGACCCGCGCGCGCAGCGAGGAGCCGACGGGGCAAGGCTGTTTCAGACATCGACATGCTGCGCTCCGACAAGAGCAGCATTGATCGACTATTTTAGTAAAGCCTCGCTTAAGATTTATCCCGCGCGCGCATTCGTCGCCGCAATCGCCGCCCGCACCGCCGTCTCGACGTCCATCTCGCTGGTATCGAGCAGGATCGAGTCCAGGGCTGCGACCAGCGGCGCCGACGAACGGCCAGAATCGCGCTCGTCGCGACGGCGGATGTCGGCCAGCACATCTGCGAAATCCACGTTCTCGCCACGGCCGCGCAATTCAAGCGCCCGGCGCTGGGCGCGCGTCTCGGGGCTGGCGGTGACGAAGAGTTTTACCTGCGCGTCCGGGCAGATGATGGTTCCGATGTCGCGCCCGTCAAGAACCGCGCCCTCCGGCCGCGCAGCGAACCGGCGTTGCCAGTCCATCAAAGCCGCGCGCACCTGCGGAATGGCGGCCACGACAGAGGCGGCCTCGCCCATATCCGCCCCGCGCAGGCGAGCCTCGTCAAAATCGCGCAAAGCCAATCCGCGTGCAGCCGCTTCCGCCTTGCCTGCATCCTCAAGGCTGGCGCCGTTGTCGAGCAGCACGCGGGCGGTGGCCCGATACAACAGGCCGGTGTCGAGATGGGCTAAACTGAAATGAGCCGCCAGTCGGCGTGCGATGGTGCCCTTGCCGGAAGCCGCCGGTCCGTCGATGGCGATAATCATGGCGCCGCTTTACCCTATTGGCCGTGCGGAGCAAAGCCCGCTTTGGCCCTTTGGAAACCCTGCAGCTGTCGCTGAACTGAATCTGGACCGCGCGCGGCCTCGCGCGCTCCTTTTTCAGCGACCCAAGAGATTTCGGCGCCCCAAAGATGCGCGGGGGGCCGCGCACGGTCCAGATTGGCGCCCTGCCTATGCGCCGCTGAGGTTGCCGAAGAAATCCTTCATCTTGGTCAGGAAGCCCGCCGCTTCGGGATGGGTCTTGCTGGAGGATTCGGTCTCGAACTCGGCCAGCAATTCGCGCTGGCGCTTGGTCAGGTTCTGCGGCGTCTCGACCACCGCCTGCAAGTACAGATCGCCAACGTCCCGCGAGCGCAGCACCGGCATGCCCTTGCCGCGCAGCTTGAACTGGCGACCCGATTGCGTTCCGTCAGGCACTTTTACGCGCGCCTCGCCGCCGTCGATTGTGCGCACGACGACTTCGTCGCCCAGGGCCGCCTGCACCATCGAAATCGGCAGGCGGCAATAAAGATCAGCCCCGTCGCGCTGGAAGAACGGATGGGCTTTCAGCGACAGGAAAATATACAGATCGCCCGACGGCCCGCCGCGCAGGCCCGCCTCGCCCTCTCCAGCCAGCCGGATGCGGGTGCCGTCCTCAACGCCGACGGGAATGTTGACCGAGAGCGTGCGCTCGCGGCTGACGCGCCCGGCGCCCGAACACGAGGCGCACGGATTGTCGATCACCTGGCCGCGACCCTGACAGGCGGGACAGGTGCGCTCGATGGCGAAAAAGCCTTGCTGGGCGCGCACGCGGCCCTGCCCGGCGCAGGTCGCGCAGGCGCGCGGCTTCGAGCCAGCCTTGGCGCCGCTGCCCGAACAGGGCTCGCAGGAAATGGAGGTCGGCACGGAAATTTGCGCCTGCTTGCCCCTGAAGGCGTCCTCCAGATTAATCTCCAGATTATAGCGCAGATCGGCGCCGCGCTCGCGGCCATTGCCGCCGCCCTGGCGCCCGCGCCCGCCGCCCATGATATTGCCGAACAGGTCTTCGAAAATATCCGACATCGACGAGCCGAACCCGTCGCCGCCGCCAAAGCCGCCCGGCCCGCCGCCGTTTTCAAACGCGGCATGGCCAAAGCGGTCGTAGGCGGCCCGCTTCTGGCCGTCGGAAAGGCATTGATAGGCCTCGTTGAGTTCCTTGAACTTCATCTCGGCGGCTGAATCGCCGGGATGACGGTCGGGATGGCATTGCATCGCCGATTTGCGGAACGCCGCCTTCATCTCGGCCTCGGTCGCGGTGCGGGCTACGCCGAGAATTTCGTAATAATCGCGTTTGGACATAGGCGGTCCGGTTCTCTGACTTGCGGCGCAAGGGGCGCGACGGGCAAACTTTTGCCCCGTGAAGCTGGCGTCGACCCTCAACTACCCTTGCGGCTGCATCTTTCGCAAGTGGGCTCATAAAGCGGGCGAAATTGAAACGGCCCCCTCCCTTGCGGGAAAGGGCCTTTCCGTGCCGGGCTGTTACGCCCCCTTCTTCTTGTCGCCGTCAACTTCCTTGAAGTCGGCGTCAATCACGTCCTCGTCCTTTTTGGCCTGCGCGCCCTCGCCGCCCTCGGCTTCGGCCGCCGCTTCCGCCTGCTGCGACTTGTACATCGCCTCGCCCAGCTTCATCGAAGCCTGCGCCAGTTCGTTGCTGCGGCCCTTGATAGCTTCCACGTCCTCGCCCTCAAGCGCGGTCTTGAGCGCGGTGATGGCGTCCGAGATCGCAGTCTTTTCGGCCTCGCCGACCTTGTCGCCAAATTCGGCCAGCGACTTCTCGGACGAATGCACCAGAGCCTCGCCCTGATTTTTCGTGTCGACCAGCTCGCGGCGCTTCTTGTCCTCAGCGGCGTTGGCCTCGGCGTCCTTCACCATTTTGTCGATGTCGGCGTCGCTCAGGCCGCCCGAGGCCTGAATGCGGATCTGCTGCTCTTTCGAGGTCGCCTTGTCCTTGGCAGTGACGCTGACGATGCCGTTGGCGTCGATGTCGAACGTCACTTCAACCTGCGGCATGCCGCGCGGGGCGGGCGGAATGCCCACGAGATCGAACTGGCCAAGCTGCTTGTTGTCAGCCGCCATTTCGCGCTCGCCCTGGAACACGCGGATCGTCACCGCGGTCTGATTGTCCTCGGCGGTCGAGAACACCTGGCTCTTCTTGGTCGGGATCGTCGTGTTGCGGTCGATCAGGCGCGTGAACACGCCGCCCAGCGTCTCGATGCCCAGCGACAGCGGGGTCACGTCGAGCAGCAGCACGTCCTTCACGTCGCCTTGCAGAACGCCCGCCTGCACAGCCGCGCCGATGGCCACGACTTCGTCAGGGTTCACGCCCTTGTGGGGCTCCTTGCCGAAGAAGGATTTTACGATCTCCTGCACCTTGGGCATGCGGGTCATGCCGCCAACCAGCACCACTTCGTCGATCTCGGCGCCGGTCAGGCCAGCGTCCTTGAGCGCCTTTTTGCAGGGCTCGATTGTGCGCTGGATCAGATCGTCCACCAGCGCCTCGAACTTCGAACGCGTCAGCTTCAGAGCCAGATGCTTGGGGCCGGTGGCGTCGGCGGTGATGTAGGGCAGGTTGATGTCGGTCTGGGCCGCCGACGACAATTCGATCTTGGCCTTTTCAGCCGCTTCCTTGAGACGCTGAAGGGCGAGCTTGTCCTTCTTCAGGTCAATGCCCTGCTCTTTCTTGAACTCGTCGGCCAAATATTCCACGAGGCGCATGTCGAAGTCCTCGCCGCCGAGGAACGTGTCGCCGTTGGTGGACTTCACTTCAAACACGCCGTCGCCGATCTCGAGGATCGAGACGTCGAACGTGCCGCCGCCAAGGTCGTAGACGGCGATGGTGCCAGCGCCCTTCTTGTCGAGGCCGTAGGCCAGCGCCGCAGCGGTGGGCTCGTTGATGATGCGCAGCACTTCAAGGCCCGCGATCTTGCCAGCGTCCTTGGTGGCCTGACGCTGGGCGTCATTGAAATAGGCGGGAACGGTGATGACGGCCTGCGTCACGGTCTGGCCGAGATAAGCCTCGGCGGTCTCCTTCATCTTTTGCAGCGTGAAGGCGGATATCTGCGAGGGTGAATATTCCTGATTGTCGGACTTGACCCACGCATCGCCGTTGCCGGCCTTGACGATCTTGTAGGGCACGAGGCCCATGTCTTTCTGCGTCATCGGATCGGCGAACGGGCGCCCGATCAGGCGCTTGATCGCGAAAAAGGTGCGCTCGGGGTTGGTGACGGCCTGACGCTTGGCGGGCTGGCCCACAAGACGCTCGCCCTCATCCGTGAAGGCGACGATGGAGGGCGTCGTGCGCGCCCCTTCCGAATTCTCAATGACCTTGGGGGTCGAGCCTTCCATCACAGCCACACAGCTGTTGGTGGTTCCCAAGTCGATGCCGATGACCTTTGCCATATTCAATTCCTTTTCTACGCAGAACCCATGGACCCCGAAGCGGTCCGTTTCATGAGCGAGGCCAGCGCGCGGCGCGCTTAACCTTTCGCCCGGTCCCCGTTGCTTCCCAAGATTGTGATCGCCGCGGCGAACCGCAAGGCTGGCCGGTATATATGCAGGCGTTTTTCTC
This sequence comes from Rhizobium sp. Q54, assembly GCA_945875875.1. Lineage (GTDB taxonomy): Bacteria > Pseudomonadota > Alphaproteobacteria > Rhizobiales > Beijerinckiaceae > Terripilifer. The sequence continues at coordinate 19,542 of CAMCMI010000005.1, read as the reverse complement.
CCGCAAGACATTGTGGAGGGCAAACAGGACAGATCGAGAGGAAAGGCGCGCCGGCCCAAAGCTGCGTGGCTTGCCGCGCGCGATCTTTAACAAGTTTATTAAGAAGCTGATGATATACTGAAGCGTAGATATAGATATCCGCGCCAGCAGAAGCGTCCTGCGTCCGGAGTTCCAGAAAGTGTCGCGTTTATAGATGTTCATGCGCTCCAGCCACTTGAGTGTCGCTTTCGCCGTCGTAGCCCTGAAGCTTGCGGCAGGCCCGGCTATAGCTCAGGTTCAACTGCAGGGCGCTGTCGGGGTCTCAGGCCAGCCCATCGAGCAGGGCGTGGCGGTGCGCGCGCCCCATGAATCCAGCGTCATTGGTCGCGAATTACGGCTGAATGGAGAAAACGGCCATCTGGCGTTTCAGCTAAAGGGCGCTGATTTCGTGATTTCAAAACTCGTGCTTGCAGGCGAGAAAATATCTGCGCGCGGCGAGGCCTGCCAGATCGAGGTGACTGGCGGGCCGTTCGTTTTGCGTCCCCTGCGCCGAACTCAGGGCCTGCGCCGGTTTGAAGGCTCCATTCCCGCCTGTCCGTTCTCGATCGAGATCCATAACGGCGCCGTGCAGATGAACGTCGGCGATTTCACCGCAAGCTCGCCAACGGGCGGCTTTTGCGAGTTCAGGGCCGCCGATTGCCGGGGATATGCCGCCGGTTTCTGGGGGCCTGCCGGCGATTCCATAAGCGCAGCCGACATTTCCCAGAACGAGCGCATCCGTGGCGCGTCCGAGAAAAACGCGCAGGCCAATTACCGCGCCCTGATGGCGGCTGCCGGTAAGGACCGCGCGCTGGTGCGGATGATCGCCTCCGAACAGGCGGGCTTTTCCTCGCGCCGCTCCGAGCGTTGCGAGGATTATGCAGGCGAGGCGCGGCATGGCTTTTGTGCCTCCCGCATCACCGAGGCATGGGCGATTGCCCTGCGAGCCCGCCAGAATCCGGCTGCGTTTGAGGCCGAGGAAGCCGGCGCGGCCAGAAAGCCTGCGCCTTCACGCGGGCCCGCGATGCAATTGGGCGCGCCTGTGGGACGCTAGGGCCTATTCTTTTTTGCCCGCTTCCCAGCCAAGCATCGCGCGCTTGCGCGTCAGGCCCCAATGATAACCGGTGATAGCGCCGGACCCGCCAAGCACGCGGTGACACGGCACAACGAAGGAAACCGGATTGCGCCCGACAGCCGCGCCAATAGCGCGCGCAGCCTTTGGGCGCCCAAGTGATCTGGCTATTGCGCCATAGCTTGCGGCCCCGCCCATGGGAATGCGCAACAGGCTCTCCCACACCCGCACCTCGAAATCGCTGCCGATCAACACGATCCGCAACGGCTGATCGGGCCGCCACAGCGCTGGATCAAACGCACGGCTAACGGCTGGGGCGGTGAGCGCCGTGTCTTCCCGAAAACGGGCGCCGGGCCAACGGCGCATCATATCGTCCAAAGCGCCTTGCCGCCCGGCCTCATCCACAAAACCCATGCCCGCGAGCCCGCGCGGCGCCATCACCGCCAGCGCTTCTCCAAATGGCGAGGGATGAAAGCCGTAGGCAAGCTCCAGCCCCGCGCCGCCGCTTTTGTATTCGCCCGGGCTCATCGCCTCGTGCGTCACAAACAAATCATGCAGGCGCCCCGGCCCCGACAAGCCGACCTCATAGGCGGCGTCGAGCACGGAAGCGCAGTCGCGCAAGAGGGTGCGGGCGTGGTCGAGCGTCAGAGCCTGCAAAAAAGCCTTGGGGGTGAGCCCCGCCCAGCGCCGGAACAGGGCTGTCAAAAGCCAAGGCGACAGGCCGACGTGGTCCGCAATCGCCTCCAGGGAAGGCTGCTCGCGCCAGTGACCCGACACAAATTCAATCGCGTCGCGCACGAGCAGATAATCTCGCAGATACTCGCGCGCGGGACCGGTGTCTGGCTCGGGCTCAAACAGGGCGGGCGCGTTCGAGAGCGTTTTCATTCTGGCAGGATGGCGCCCGGATGAGCCCGGCGCCACCCGAAAACGTTTTCTCCAGAAAATCTTTGTCCTTACGAAAACCTCGGCCCCTTGCGCGCCTCGGCCAGCGCGCCCGACAGGCCGTCGGCAAAGCGCGCCTTTGCGTCCGGCCCCAGAAAGCTCGCCACTTCAAGCGCTTGTCCGCGCGAGACCAGCGATACGCGCTCAACCCCATATTCCTCGTGAACCTGACGCTCCAGCCGGACGAAGGCGGGATGGCAGAAATATTCGCTGCACTGCCCGTGCTGGGTGACTTTGGCGACCGACAATTCCAGCGGCGTCACAACCACCTCTTCAAACGCCCGGGCGGCGCGGTAATTGGCGCGAAATGCGAAATAAAACAACGCGACGTCCAGCCCCATGAACCCCATCACCGGCCACGCGCCCAGAAAAACAAACGGCAGGGCCGATACGAAGGCGGCGCCCGCAAACACCATCATCAGCACCCGGAAATGGCTCTGGCTCAACGAGCGATGGGGCGTGAGGCGGGCGGCGAAAAGTTGTGCGTCGCAGGGGTCTGGCTGGGTCAAGGCTCTGACGCTCCGGTTCGCGATCTATTATAGTGCCGCCATGCCCGTGAAAAAGCCCTCGCTCAAACAGTCCCCCGCGCCCCAACGTCGCGCCCCCGCCAAACTATCGAGCGCGAAAGCTGCAGCGATCACCATCCCGGCCACGCTGCCCCGCCCGCGCGGCGCCACCAAAGCCATGCAGGCAGTTCGCGCCCGCAAGACATTGGTGCGAGCGGCGGGAAGCGCGCTGATCGAGGAAATCTTCGCCCGCTTCCAAAAAGCGCTGCCCGAGCCCAAGGGCGAGCTGGAATACGTCAACCCGTTCACACTTCTGGTCGCCGTCGTGCTGTCGGCGCAGGCCACGGACGTGGGCGTCAACAAAGCCACGCGGCCTTTGTTCAAAATCGCCGACACGCCGCAAAAAATGCTGGCTCTGGGCGAGGAGAAAGTGCGCGAATATGTAAAAACCATCGGGCTTTATCGCACCAAGGCCAAAAACGTGGTCGAATTGTCGCGCCTTCTGATCGAGCGCCATGGCGGAGAAGTCCCGCCTGATCGCGACGCTCTGGTGCAATTGCCCGGCGTTGGCCGCAAGACCGCCAACGTCGTGCTCAACATGGCGTTTGGCCATGAGACGATGGCGGTCGACACCCACATCTTCCGGCTCGCCAACCGCCTGCGGCTTGCGCCCGGCAGAACGCCAGAAGCCGTTGAGGCGGGGCTTGAGCAACGCGTGCCCGGCCCCTATCGCCTGCACTCGCATCATTGGCTGATCCTGCACGGACGCTATGTCTGCAAGGCGCTGCGGCCTGAATGCGAGCGCTGCGTCATAGCCGATCTTTGCACTTCGTCCGATAAAAGACTTTAGGCCGTCAGCAGCAGCCCGATAAAACCGAGCGAGCCAACGATAATGCGCCAATACGCAAACAGCGTGAAACCGCGCCGCGACACGAACGCCAGAAATCCCCGCACGACAACAAGCGCGGCAAAGAACGCCGCCACAAAGCCGATGCTGATCGTCACCACGTCGTTGACTTCCAGCAGCTTGTAATTCTTGAACAGATCATAGGCGAAGGCCCCGGCCATTGTGGGCATGGCGAGCCAGAACGAAAATTCCGCCGCCGCGCGCTTGTCCGCGCCCATGAACATCGCGCCAACAATGGTCGCGCCCGAACGCGACACGCCCGGCACCATGGCCAGGCATTGGCAGAAGCCTATCTTCAGGCACATCGGCAAGGAGAAATCCATCACGTCGCTGTGCTTGAAGTCAAACTTCATGCGATCCACCGCAAGCAGCACAAAGCCGCCCACGACCAGCGTCACGCAGACGATATAGGGATTGAACAGCACCTCTTTGATGAATGAATGCGCGAAGGCGCCAATGATGGCGGCGGGCAAAAAAGCCGCCAGCACGCCCAGCACAAAGCGCCGCGCAGCCGGATCGTTGGGCAAGCCAACGATAATCTGCAGTATCTTGCGAAAATAGACGATCACAATGGCCAGGATCGCCCCCAGCTGAACCAGAACCTCGAACGTGTGGCCCCTCGATTCAAAGCCCAGAAAATGCCCCACCAGCAGGAGATGCCCCGTTGAGGACACGGGAAGAAACTCGGTGAAGCCTTCAACGGCCCCAAGCGTTAATGCCTTGATGACGTCCCAAATCATGAATAAGCCTTTGCGCCAAGGTTGCCGCCACCGATGCTGCGACTCAAATCTGCGACCCTACGGCTCAAGGTCTAGCGCGTTTGCGCTTTGTGGAAACCAGAAAACACCGGTGACGCTGGGGCATTTTGCAAGCCATAATTGGTCAAGGATAATCTTTGGTGGAAATCTGGGGCGATAAAAGCAGAAACGCGCCCGCGTAAACCAAAGGTTAACGCGCTTGGCGCTTTGTTACGCATTGAGTAAATGGTCGCCCCGTGCGGCGCGTTGAGTAATGGATTGCGTTGAAGCATGGCGAATTTGTTTCATTATCCACTCTGCCCCCGCTCCCGCTTCATACGGGCGGTGATGAGCGAATATGGCTTCGAGCCGGAGCTGATCGAGGAAAAGCCCTATGAGCGGCGCCGTGATTTCCTGATCGCCAATCCCTCCGGCGATCTGCCGGTGCTGGTCGAGCAAAACGATTTCATCGTGCCCGGCGCAAACGTCATCGCCGAATATCTCGACGAGACCCGCGGTCTGGCTTTGGGCGATCATCGCCTGCTGCCCGAAAACCCGGCGGAACGCGTGGAAGTGCGCCGCCTGACCGAATGGTTCAACGTCAAGTTTTATGAGGAAGTCTCCGGCCCGCTGGTGACGGAGAAAATCCACAAACGCTTCATGCCAGCCGAGCTTGGCGGCGGCGGCCCGCCCGACATGGCCGTCGTGCGGGCGGCGCGCGCAAACGTGCGCTATCATATGCGCTATATCGGCTATCTCGCCTCGAAGCGGAAATGGCTGGCGGGCGATAAGTTAAGCCATGCCGATCTGGCTGCCGCCGCGCACATTTCCTGCGTGGATTTTCTGGGTGATGCGCCATGGAGCGAGGACGAGGCCGCAAAGGACTGGTACACGCGGATGAAATCGCGCCCGTCGTTCCGCGCGATCCTGGCCGACCGGCTGCCGGGTCTGACCCCGGCGCCGGCCTATTCCGACCTCGACTTCTGAGCGCGCGCTTCAAGGCCCGGCTCGCCGCCAAAGCCCGCGAGCTTGGGTTTGATTCGTGCGCAATCGCCGCGCCCGATTCCCTGCAAACCGCCGCGCCGCGTCTGCGCTTATGGCTCGAGTCCGGTGCCCACGGGGACATGGACTGGATGGCGCAAACCGCTGAGCGGCGGGCAGATCCGCGCAATCTCTGGCCGGATGTGGCCTCCATCATCGTGCTGGGCATGAATTACGGCCCCGAAGAGAACCCGCTTGCGCGCCCCCATGATCCCTCGCGCGCGATCATCTCCGTCTATGCGCAAAACCGCGATTATCACGACGTGGTGAAGGGCCGTCTGAAAATGCTGGCGCAATGGCTCGTGAAGGAAGGCCGCGCTCTATCGGATCTCGAAGGCACGCCGGAGGTGAAAGTCTTCGTCGACACCGCGCCGGTGATGGAGAAACCGCTGGCGCAGAGCGCTGGAATCGGCTGGCAGGGCAAGCACACCAATCTCGTGTCGCGTGAATATGGCTCATGGCTGTTTCTGGGCTCGATCTTCACAACGCTGCAACTGGAGCCCGATGAACCCGAAATCGACCATTGCGGCTCATGCACCGCCTGCCTCGACATCTGCCCGACAGGGGCGTTTCCCGCACCCTACCAGATCGACGCGCGGCGCTGCATCTCGTATCTGACCATCGAGAGCAAAGCCCAAATTCCGCGCGAATTTCGCAAAGGCGTCGGCGGCCGTATTTATGGTTGCGACGATTGTCTGGCCGCTTGCCCATGGAACAAATTCGCCCGGAGCGCGCACGAAATGAAATTGCAAGCGCGGGAGGACTTAGCAAACGCCAAACTTGGCGATCTTGCGCAATTGGATGAGGCAGGCTTTCGCGTGCTGTTTGCTGGCGGGCCGGTGAAACGCATCGGCCACAAGCGTTTTATCCGCAACGTGCTGTGCGCGATCGGAGCCAGCGCTGACGCCAGCCTTGCGCCCCATGCATTTTCGCGGATCGACGACGACGACCCCATGGTGCGCGGCATGGCGGTTTGGGCTTTGAGTCAGCTTCTGCCGCAAGATGAAGTTTCAAGCTTGCGCGCGGAGCGCCTGCCGCTTGAGCGCGATGAGGATGTGCGCGCTGAGTGGATGAACGAAGGAAATATCAGTCCATGAAACTTTTCATATTCGGCATGGGCTACAGCGCGCTGCATTTTGCGAGCACACGCAAGAGCGATTATGCGCGCATCTCCTGCACCGTGCGCTCCAGCGATAAACGCGAGGCTTTGCGCGCGCACGGTTTTGACGCGCATTGCTTTGGATCGGAGTGCGTTGACGAGACGCTCGCTGGCGCCTTGTCTGACGCTGATCGCGTGCTGGTTTCGATTCCCCCTGCGGCAGAGGGAGATCCTGCCCTGGCTGCGTTTGCGGCGCAATTGCGCGTATCGCCCAATCTGAAAAGCATCGTCTATCTCTCGACCATCGGAATCTACGGCGACCATGGCGGCGCGTGGATTGATGAGCGTACGCCGCCCCGCCCCTCCACTCCGCGCAGCCAGTGGCGCCTGCACGCCGAGGAGCAATGGCGCAAACTTGGCGCCGAACGCGATTTGCCCGTGCATGTGTTACGGCTGGCAGGCATCTACGGGCCGGGACAAAACGCCCTCGTGAACCTTCGTGCGGGCACAGCCAAGCGCATCGTGAAAGCGGGACAGGTGTTCAACCGCATTCACGTCGAGGACATTGCGCGCACGATTGAAGCCGCCTTTGCATATGAGCGCGCCGGCGACGTCTGGAACGTGGCCGACGACGAGCCCGCGCCGCCGCAGGACGTGGTGACTTACGCGGCGGGCTTGCTGGGCGTGGAGCCGCCGCAGGAAATCGACTTCGAGACCGCGCAATTATCCCCCATGGCGCGCAGTTTCTACAGCGAGTGCAAGCGCGTCTCCAATGCAACCATCAAAGAAAAGCTCTGCGTGCAATTGGCCTATCCCACCTACCGCGAGGCCTTCGCAGAAATGCTGAAGGACTAAACGCAATCTGGACCGCGCGCATCCCCGCGCGCATCTTCGAGCCTCGCAAGCGCCCCGCCATCAGAGGCGCTATGCTCCATCAAGCCGCCAGCGCTCCCGCGCTGAAATGATCAACATAACGCGGGTCGATCCGATCCATCGGCACGATGACCAAAACGTCCGTCGTTCCAAACTCGCGATCAATTACGGCGCCGTCGCCAAAATAGGCGCCGACGCGCAGATAGCCCTTCACCAGCGGCGGCAAAGCGGCCAGCGTGCGGCGAGCTTCAACCTGTGTTTCAGCAATCACGTTAGCACGGCGCGCAGGCAAAGCGCTGGCGCGCCATTCAGCGGGCGCCGCCGCGTGATCGCGCAGGAACGCCAGCGCGCCCTGATGCAGGTTCGCGTCAGACCCTGGCAGAGAGGCGCAGCCGATCATCACGTCGCAGGCGTGATGGCTTGCGTAGAGCCACAAGCCGCGCCAGAGCAATTCCAGCACGCGCTTGCCGCGATATTCCGCCGCCACGCATGAGCGGCCGAGTTCGAGAAAGCGTTTGTCCGAATGGCGCGCGAGCAGCGGCGCGATATCAAATTCCTGCGCGCTGTAGAAGCCGCCGTTAGCCTGCGCGACCTCCTGCCGGAGCAGGCGATAGCAGCCCACGACCTTGCGCTTTGGGGATGCGTGATCGACGACGATCAAATGGTCGCAGATCGAATCAAAGCGGCAAATATCCCTACGCCGCAGGCGGGTATAGGCGTCGGGAATTGCATGTCCTTCTTCAAAGAAAACGCGATAACGCAGTTTTTGCGCCTTGCTGATTTCCTTCTTCGTGACAGCCAGTTTGAGCTCAAACTGGCCTGATCGGGCCAGCGTCTGCGGCAACCCATGCAGATCGCGCACGGTCTTCTGGATGCGGGCGAGGCGCATGAGAATGGCGCCAGCGTGCGCCTGTCCGTTCAGGATCATCAACTTGCTCCCGCCCCGCTTGACCTGATTGCTTCTACGCAGCGATTGCAGACGGTTTTATGACACGAGGATACGCGCCAGCGCCATGGGCTCAAAAGGCTTGGTGAGAAAATCGTCAAAGCCGGCCGCAAGACATTCGCGCCGGTCCTGCTCAAAAGCGTTGGCGGTGAGGGCGACGATGCGCACCCTTGCAGCGCCCAGAACTGCCTCCGCTTCGCGAATCAGCCGTGCGGCGCACGGGCCGTCGAGCTTGGGCATGCGCATATCCATCAGGATCGCGTCAAACAAAGGCGCCTCGCCGGTTCGCGCCTGCGCCGCAGCGCTTACCGCCGCCTGCCCGTCTTCCACGTGAACCACGCTGGCCCCAAGGCTCTCAAGGTGTTTGCGCGCAACCAGAGCGTTGACGGGATTGTCCTCCGCCAGAAGGATATTTTTGTGCGCCAAAGGGAGCTGATCCGGTCCGGCCGCCGGGGTTTCTGCGAGATCATTTTGCTCCAGCAAGCGTGCCTGCAAGGTGGCCGTTCGCACGGGCTTGACCAGCCAGCCGTCCGTTGCAGACAGCGCCTGCGCGCCCAAAGCCCGGCGCTCATAGGGCGAGAACACGGTGAGGACGCGCGGCGCGCCAGCTTTGCGGCTGAGTTTTGCGACCATGCCGACAGCCTCGACTCCGAGCGCGCAATCCACGATCACCAGACCGGGGCAAGGCTCCTGCGTCAACGCAATCGCGGCCTGCGCCACATCGGCCACGCAAACCGCCCGCCCGCCAGAATCGCGCACGCGGGCAGCGATAAACGGCAGCTCGAACGCGCTGGCGCCAACCAGAAGCACGTTTTGGCCGGACTGATTTTTAACGTGATGAGACTGCGCGCTGGCGGCACGCAGCGGGCATGTGAAAATGAATGCACTGCCTTGCGGGCCTGATCGCGCCAGCTCCAGCGAGCCGCCCATGCGCTGCGCAAGGCGGCGCGAGATCGCCAGCCCCAGTCCTGCGCCCTCGTGCGCACGTGCGGAGCTGGAATCAGCCTGTTCAAAATCTTCAAAAATCGCGTCGCGGCGATCTTCGGGTACGCCGGGGCCGGGGCCGGTGTCGGCGACCTCAAACACAAGCGCGCCGTTGCGCACAAACACGCTGATCCCCACGCCCCCGGCTTGCGTGAACTTGATCGCATTGCCCGTCAGATTGAGCACGATCTGGCGCAGGCGCGCGGCGTCGCCCATCAGCGTGGATGGAACCCCGGGCGCGATATAGCTGGCGATCTCAAGACCCTTGCCTTGCGCGCGCGGGGCCAGCAATTCGGCGGCCCCCTCCACCAGCGCCGCCGTTTCAAAAGGTCGGTCTTCAAGATCAAGATGACCGGCCTCAGCGCGCGACAGATCGAGAATTTCGTCCAGCAGACAAATCAGCGACGCACCCGCGCCCCGGATGGCCTGATTATAGGCGCGCTGCTCCTGATCGAGCCGGCCAAGCGCGAGGAGGTCGGCAAGTCCGATGATCCCGCTGAGCGGCGTGCGGATTTCATGACTCATCATCGCCAGAAACCGCGTCTTGGCCGCGCTGGCTTCTTTCGCCGCCGTTCCCGCCTGTTGCAAAGCGCGGACCTCGGCCAACAGCCGGGCGTTCTCCTCGCGCAGGCTTAAAACTTCGGTGTGGGGCTCGTCCATCGCGGGCACCTTTTTGAAAACACAGGCAGCTTGAACGTCACCTGTTGAAATAGCGTTGCGCTTCATGGGTGCTTTGAACATGGATCGGCTTGACGCAGGCGCCCGCGCTGCCCAATCTGCACGCGAACCGGCGCGAGGCCGGAATTTTGGGAGAAGCGCCTGATGAGCCTGCACCGCGATGCGCCACCGTTCCGCGCCGACCATGTGGGGAGCCTGTTGCGTCCGCCCTCGCTGCTGGCGGCCCGCGAACGTTTTCGCAAGGGCGAAGTGACCCGCGCCGAGCTGACGCAGATGGAAGACGCGGCCATCGCTGAGGTGGTGCGGATGCAGGAAGACATCGGGTTGCAGGTCGTCACCGACGGCGAGTTTCGCCGCACTCTGTGGCATTCTGATTTTTTGCTGTCGTTTGAAAACGTCGCCTCCGTCAAGACTGGCGCCAACGCCACGTTCCGCACCGCTGAGGGCGACATCGAGCGTCCATTGTCGGCGTTTCACATCACCGGCAAGCTGTCGCGCCCGAAAAAGATTTTCGTCGATCATTTTGCTTACGTGAAATCGGTCGCGCGCAAGACGCCCAAGCAGACGATCCCCTCGCCCTCGATCCTGCATTTCCGCGCCGGTCGCGGCGGCGTCGATTCCGCCGCCTATCCGCGCATGGAGGATTTCTACGCCGACCTTTCGCGCATTTACGCCGAAGAAATCGCCGATCTGGCGAATGCGGGGTGCCGTTATCTGCAAATCGACGAAACCAATTTCGCCTACCTGTGCGATCCAGCGATGCGCGCCGAAGCGCAAGCCATTGGCGAAGACCCCGACAAGCTGCCGCAGACCTATGCGAAGATCATCAACGATGCGCTGGCCGCAGCCCCTGCCGACATGACCAAGGCGATCCATCTGTGCCGCGGCAATTTTGAAGGCGCGTGGGTGGCTGAAGGCGGTTATGAGCCGGTGGCCGACGCTTTGTTCAACGGCATCAACGTCGATGCTTATTTTCTGGAATACGACAGCGCGCGCGCCGGCGATTTCAGGCCGCTGCGCTATGTCCCCGCCGGCAAGACCGTCGTGCTGGGCCTTGTCACCACCAAATCGGGCGCGCTGGAGACGAAAGACGATCTCAAGCGCCGCATTGAAGAAGCCTCCAAATTCTGTCCGCTGGAGCGGCTGGCTCTGTCGCCGCAATGCGGGTTCGCCAGCGGCGAGCGCGGCAACAAGCTTTCGGTCGCCGAAGAGATGGACAAGCTGCGGCTGGTGGTGGAAACGGCGCAAGAGGTCTGGGGCTGAGCGAGTTTGAGGCGCCGTCATTGCGGCGCCTCACGCGGCTTGCGACTGGTTGAGGCCTCTGGCGCGATAGCCAAGCGCCTCGGCCAGATGCTGGCGGCCGATGTTTTCTGCGCCCTCAAGATCGGCCAGCGTGCGCGCAAGTTTGAGCACGCGATGAAACCCGCGCGCCGTCAGCCGCAAGCGGTCGGACGCCTCGCGCAGCAGCGCGGCAGCGGCTGAATCGAGCGGCGCAATCGTCTCCAGCACATTGGGCGGAGCCGCGGAATTGCACGCAATATGGGGCAGGCCGATGCTGGCGAAGCGGCGCGTTTGAATGTCGCGCGCCCGCGCCACCCGGGCGCCGACCTCCGCCGAGCCTTCCGTCGGCGGCGGCAAAATCAAATCCGACGCGCTCACCGCAGGCACGTTGATCGACAGATCGAAGCGATCCAGCATCGGGCCAGAAATGCGCCCCTGATAGGTGGCGATGCAACGCTCATTGGGCATGCGCCGGCATGAGAAGCCCGGATCGTCCGCATGGCCGCAGCGGCACGGGTTCATCGCCGCCACTAATTGAAAACGGGCGGGATAGACGACGCGATGATGCACGCGGGCAATCGCGATCTCGCCGGTCTCCATTGGCTGGCGCAGCGAATCGAGCGCTTGCGCCTGAAACTCCGGCAGCTCGTCGAGAAACAACACGCCATTGTGCGCCAGCGAGGCCTCCCCGGGCCGCGCGTTGGCGCCGCCGCCAACCAGCGCAGCCATCGAGGCCGAATGATGGGGTGCGCGAAACGGGCGCCGGTCCGTCAATTCACCGCCAGCCAGCGCGCCAGCGACCGAGTGAATCATCGACACTTCCAGCAATTCGCGCGGCGACAGCGGCGGCAGGATCGAGGGCAGGCGCGCCGCCAGCATGGATTTGCCCGATCCCGGCGGCCCGCTCATGAGCAGGTTATGCCCTCCCGCCGCCGCCACTTCGAGCGCGCGCTTGGCGCTTTCCTGACCTTTGATGTCGCGCAGATCGGGATAGCTTTTTCCTTGCGCGCGAATGGCGGGCGCTGGCCGCGACATGACTTGCGTGCCGCGAAAGTGGTTGGCGAGCTGAATGAGCGAACGCGGCGCCAGAATCTCGATGTCGCTTGAGGCCCAGGCCGCTTCCGGCCCGCAAGCTTCGGGACAAATCAGGCCATGACCGCGCGAATTGGCGCTGACGGCGGCGGGCAAGACGCCAGCGACCGCCGTAATCGTGCCGTCGAGCGCGAGTTCGCCCAGAATTGTAAAACCCGCCAGCGCGTCGGCGGGAATGGCGCCGATGGCGGCCATGACGGCGAGCGCTATGGGGAGATCATAATGGCTGCCCTCCTTGGGCATGTCCGCTGGCGCAAGGTTCACGGTGATGCGCCGGGCTGGCAGAGCCAGCCCCGAAGCGTTGAGCGCGGCGCGCACCCGCTCCCGCGATTCGCCCACTGCCTTGTCCGCCAGTCCGACGACTGCGAAGGCCACCGCGCCATTGGACAATTGCACCTGCACGTCCACGGGCCGGGCCTCAACGCCCTCGAACGCTATCGTCTCGACCCGCACGACCATGGCCAGCTCCCCCGAACAAGCTTCAAGCCTAGCTAATGCCGCAGCGTCGCGCAAGAACGTTTGGGGAACAAAGTTCAGCAAGACAACTCGCGCTGCATCAGTACGGAATCAAGCGAGCGCCCGAACTTGACGCCGACGTTGCGAAGCGTGCCCACATGCTGAAAGCCGAGCGACGCGTGCAGGCCGATGGAGCCTGCGTTTGCGCTGTCGCCGATGATGGCGATCATTTGCCGATAGCCGTCGCTGGCGCAACGGTCGAGCACGTTTGAGAGCAGCGCCCGGCCCAACCCGCCGCGCGCTGCGCCGGCGGCGACATAGACCGCGTCTTCCAGCGTGAAGCGATAGGCGGAGCGCTCATGATAGGGGCGCGCGTAGGCATAGCCTGCAATGGCGCCGTCAACTTCCGCCACAAGCCACGGCAGATTGCGATTTGTGACTGCGCGCCAGCGTTCAATCATGATCTCAACACCCGGCGGCTCTTCCTCGAACGAGCCTGTGCCGCTGCGCACATGATGGGCATAGATGGCGGCGATAGCGGGCAAGTCTTCGAGCAATGCGTCACGCAAAATCATCATGTGCCTCTTGGTTTGGCGCGCGTGGTTGGCGCAGCGCTCGCTGGATCGTCGGGCCACAGATGACGCGGATAGCGGCCTTTCATATCCGACTTTACCGCCGCCCATGAGCCGCGCCAGAAGCCGGGCAGATCGCGGGTAATTTGAATCGGGCGATGGGCGGGAGACAACAGATGCAGCGTCAACGGAGCGCGCCCGCGCGCAAGGCTTGGATGTGCGCTGAGCCCGTAGAGTTCCTGCACGCGCACAGCCAGAACCGGCGCGCCGTCGGACTCATAATCAATGGCGATGTGCGATCCTGTGGGCGCCTCGAAATGCGTCGGCGCCTCAATGTCGAGCCGTCGCTGCAAATCCCACGGCAGCAAGGCGCGCAAGGCTTGCTCAAGATCGTCGGGCTGAATGGCGGCAAACGACGAGCGCCCTTCAATAAAGGGCGCAAGCCATTGCGCGGCGCTGGTGGCCAGCGCATCGTCGGACAGATCGGGCCAGTCTTCTTCGCCCCCATTGCGACGCAAAAAGTTGACGCGGTCGCGCCATTGTTTTTGCGCCTTGCTCCATGGCAGGCGCGAAAGTCCCTGCGCAGCAAGGCCTTCAGCCAATATGCGCGCAGCCTCCGGACCTTTGGCCGACATAGGCTGCGAAGCTAAAACCAAAGCGCCGAGTCTGCGCACGCGGCGCGCTTTTACGCTTGCATCGCTGCGCTCGAACGCAATCTCCTCGCGCGCTTCAATCGCTGCGCCTGCAATTGTTTCTATCTCGTCGAGAGAAATAGCTGCGCCTGACACGATGCGCGCGGCGCCAGCGCGGCCAGTGAGATCGGCCACGACTATATAAGGCTCGCGCGCCAAAGCTCGATGAGGCTCAATTGCGCCGGCGCGGCCGTTGACCATTAAAAATTCACCTGCGCCGCCGCGCGCTTTGGCGATGCGGTCGGGCCAGGCCAGCGCCAGCAGGCGACCGCATTCGGAAACATCATCATCGTTGAATTGCATCGCATCGCTGGCGCGCGCAGCCATGCGGCTCCAGCCGTCCGCCATGGCGCGCGCGGCTTTTGCGCGCTCGGATCGCTCAGAGCGCATGCGGCGAACGCGCTCGGCAAGATCAACATCGTCGCCGCCAAGGCCGCGCTCGGAGGCGCATGCGGCCAGATCGGCGGCAAGTCTGGCGAGCCCGATGTCGGCGGCGCCCGTCACCATGCGCGCAAGCCTTGGCGGTAAAGGCAGAGCGCGCAGCTTGCGGCCCTGTGCGGTGACGGCGCCTTCACCGTCGAGTGCGCCAAGGCGCATCAACAAAGCCCGGGCCTCGTTCAGCGCGCCTGCGGGCGGGGGATCGAGCCAGCGCAAGCTGGCGGGATCGCGCGCGCCCCATTGCGCGCAATCCAGCAGCAGGCCTGAGAGATCGGCGCAAAGAATTTCCGGCGTCGCATAGGCCTGCAAAGCGCCATTGCCCGCCTCTTCCCAAAGCCTATAGCAAACGCCAGGCTGGGTCCGGCCCGCACGGCCGCGACGCTGATCGGCGGCGGCGCGGGAGACGCGGATGGTCTCAAGCCGGGTCACGCCAACGTCAGGCTCATAGCGTGGCGTGCGAACGAGGCCGCAATCAACCACCACGCGCACGCCCTCAATGGTGAGCGAGGTTTCGGCAATGGACGTGGCCAGCACGATCTTGCGACGCCCCGGCGCCGCTGGCGCAACGGCCTTGTCCTGCGCGCTGCGCTCCATCACGCCAAACAGAGGCGCGATATCGACGTCGGGCCAGCGCACGCGCTCGGCAAGCCGCTCGGCGGTGCGCAGAATTTCGCCTTGCCCCGGCAGGAAGGCGAGCACAGAGCCGCTCTCCTCCCCCAGCGCGCGCAGAATGGCGCGGGTCACAGCCTCTACGACGTCGAGGCTCGAATCGCGGCCAAGATAAATTGTATCCACAGGAAAAGCGCGGCCCTCACTGGCGATGACGGGCGCGTTCTCCATCAGCGAGGAGACGCGGGCGCCGTCGAGCGTGGCCGACATGACGAGGAGGCGCAAATCCTCGCGCAATCCCGCTTGCGAATCGAGCGCCAGCGCCAGGCCAAGATCGGCGTCGAGCGAGCGCTCGTGGAATTCGTCGAACAGGACGGCGCTCACGCCCTCAAGCGCGGGGTCGTCAAGGATCATGCGGGTAAACACGCCCTCGGTAATGACCTCGATGCGGGTGCGGGCGGAGGTTTTCGATTCCATGCGCACGCGCAGGCCGACGCGCTCGCCCACCTTTTCGCCAAGCGTGGCGGCCATGCGGTCAGCGGCGGCACGGGCGGCAAGGCGCCTTGGCTCCAGCACGAGAATGCGTCCCGAGCCGACGAAACCGGCGCCCATCAGCGCCAGCGGAACCCGCGTTGTTTTGCCCGCGCCCGGCGGGGCGACCAAAATGGCGCGCGGGTTTTCCGCAAGCGCCGCCGTGATTTGCGGCAAGACCTCGTCAATAGGTAAAGGGGCGTCGAATGTCATCGGATCTGTCGTGCGGCCTGTCATGCTCTTGTGATGGCAGCGCGCGGGCGAGCCTGCAATACCGATAGCGACCCGAAGCGATTTGTGGAGATTGGGTAAACGCGCTATACGCCGCTCGCTGCGGGGGCTGGGCGAGTTGATCCCAAGTTGTATCGCATGGGTCCGTTTGGACCAAAACAGGATTCCACAAGGCCCTATCATGCTGACGGAGCCCTCTTCAAAGACGCAGCCAGAGCCTCAACCAGCACCGGCTGGGTCGCATGGCGGCGGCGCCAATCTGGCGACGCTCGCCTTCGCCTCGCTGGGCGTCGTGTTTGGCGATATCGGCACCAGCCCGCTTTACGCGCTGCGTGAATCTCTGGTCCACGCCACCAAAGGCGGAGCGGTGACGCCAGACGAGGTGATCGGCGTCGTATCGATGCTGATCTGGGCGCTGTTTCTCGTCGTCACCTTGAAATATGTGATCTTCGTTCTGCGCGCCGACAATCGGGGCGAGGGCGGGACTCTGGCGTTGATGGCGCTGGCGCAGAAGGCGTTCGGGCGACGCAGCTCAATCATTTTCGTTCTGGGCCTTGCGGGAGCGGCGCTGTTCACCGGCGACGCCATCATCACGCCGGCAATTTCTGTGCTCTCGGCCGTCGAGGGGCTGAAGCTCGTGACGCCGCTGTTCGAGCCTTATGTCGTGGGGATTACGATCGTCATTCTGGTGTCGTTGTTTGCGGTGCAAAGCAGCGGCACCGCGCGCGTGTCGACATGGTTCAGCCCGATCATGCTGGTATGGTTCAGCGTTATTTCCCTGCTTGGAATCTACCACATCGGCGACGCGCCGGAAATTCTGCATGCGTTCAATCCGGTCAACGCGCTCGAGTTTTTGTTCTCTCACGGCCTCATCAGCTTCGTGGTTCTGGGCAGCGTGTTTCTGGCGGTGACCGGCGCTGAGGCGCTTTACGCTGACATGGGCCATTTTGGACGCAAGCCGATTCAGGCGGCTTGGATTTTCTTCGTCTTCCCGGCCTTGATGCTGAACTATTTGGGACAAGGCGCGCTCATCATCGCGCAGCCCGAGACGATCTCCAATCCCTTCTATCTGATGGCGCCGGACTGGGCGCTGCTGCCACTTGTTTTGCTCGCCACGGTTTCAACCGTCATCGCCAGCCAGGCCGTCATCACCGGCGCCTATTCGTTGGCGCGTCAGGCGATCCAGCTCGGGCTGCTGCCGCGCCTTGAGATTCATCACACGTCGGACACGCAGGAAGGGCAGATCTACCTGCCGCGCGTGAACCGCCTGCTGCTGATCGGCGTGTTGCTGCTGGTGCTGCTGTTCCGCTCGTCCAGCAATCTGGCCTCCGCCTACGGCATCGCCGTCACCGCCTCGATGGTCGTCGATTCCTGCCTGCTGTTCTTCATAGCCTGGCGCATGTGGGGCTGGAACGCCTGGGGCTCGGCCCTTTTCGTCAGTGGCTTTCTCGTCATCGAAATGGCGTTCTTCACGTCCAACCTGCTGAAGCTGTTTGAGGGCGGCTATGTGCCGGTGCTGATCGGCGCTACGATGGTCGCGATCATGTGGACGTGGAATCGCGGCACGCGCATGCTGGAGCAAAAGACGCACCGGGATTCCATTCCCACCCGCGATTTGATCCGCATGCTGGAGAAATCAAAACCGACGCGGGTGCAGGGAACCGCAATCTTTTTGACCAGCAACCCTGAAGTTGCGCCCGCCGCGCTGATGCATAATCTCAAGCACAACAAGATATTGCACGAACGCGTGATGATTGTGTGCGTGCGAACCGAGGACATGCCGCGCGTGCCCGAATCCGCCCGTTTCGAGACGGAAAAGCTGTCGGACGATTTCACGCGCATCACGCTGCATTACGGCTTCATGGAAAGCCCGCGCGTGCCTGCCGCGCTGGCCTCGTTGCGCAAGGCAGGCCTGAAGTTCGACATCATGACGACGTCGTTCTTTCTTGGCCGCCGCACGCTGAAAAGATCGGTTAACTCCGGCATGCCCAATTGGCAGGATCAATTGTTCATAGCCCTGTCGCGGCAATCAACCAACGCCACGGACTTCTTCTCGATACCGTCTGATCGCGTCGTGGAGCTTGGCGCGCAAGTCACGATCTAGAGGTCACGATCTAGGGGAAAGGCAAAGCCCCTCGCAGGGGCCTCGCATCGGCTTTGTTTGCCGATCAGCCGCCGAGTTTGGCCATCAGCGCCTCGGAAATCTCGAAGTTTGCGTAGACGTTCTGCACGTCGTCGTTGTCTTCAAGATTGCCAACAAGTTTCAGGATTTTTTCAGCGGTCTCGTCGTCCACCACGATGGTGTTTTGCGGGCGCCAGACGAGTTTGGATTTTTTCGGCTCGCCGAATTTAGCCTCCAGCGCCTTGGTCACTTCCGAAAGGGATTCGAGCGAGGTCGTCACCAGATGGGTTTCGGGTGAAGACGTGACGTCATCGGCGCCTGCCTCGATGGCGGCTTCCATCATGGCGTCTTCGCTGGCGACTTTTGCCTCGAACTCAACTTCGCCGATATGGTCGAACATGAAGGCGACCGCGCCGGTTTCGGCCAGCGCGCCGCCGGACTTGGTGAAGAACGAGCGCACTTCGCCAGCCGTGCGGTTGCGGTTGTCGGTCAACGCCTCGACGATGACGGCCACGCCGCCGGGCGCATAGCCCTCGTAGCGCACTTCGTCGTAGTTTTCGCTGTCGCCGCCCGACGCCTTCTTGATCGCGCGCTCGATATTGTCCTTGGGCATATTTTCCGAGCGCGCGGCCAGAATGGCCAGCCGCAGGCGCGGGTTCATGGCGGGGTCTGGCATGCCCATTTTCGCCGCCACCGTGATTTCGCGGGCGAATTTGGAGAAGAGCTTGGAGCGGATCGCGTCCTGCTTGCCCTTCTTGTGCATGATGTTCTTAAACTGACTATGGCCGGCCATTCCACATCCCCGTCTTGTCGTGAGCTCTCTGCGCGATCGGGCAGTATCATTCGGCTGGTTTATACGTGCGCCGTTCAGATTGGCAAATTCGTCATATTCGCAAAATCTCTTGCAAAACCCGCCGAGACGACGCGCAAGTGCGTCAACGGTCGGCACGTCCATGGTGCGGGAGGTTCCGCAAGCGCGATTGTGGTATATCGTGATAACGGTGTCATGGCCTTGGCTTTGCGTTGTGCGGGATCTGCATGCGGCAAGGCTGGGCGCGCCCCCCGGCAACGGCAAACTTTTACGGGACGATCAGCATGCGGACTTATTTCGGGACCGACGGCATTCGCGGACGCGCAAACGGAGTGATTACGCCTGAGCTCGCCCTCAAGGTCGGTCAGGCGGCGGGGCTAGTGTTCCGTCGCGGCGACCATCGCCACCGGGTGGTGATCGGCAAGGACACCCGTCTGTCTGGCTATATGATCGAGAACGCGCTGGTGGCGGGTTTCACGTCGGTGGGCATCGACACGCTGTTGCTGGGGCCGGTGCCAACCCCGGCTGTAGCCATGCTCACCCGCTCGATGCGTGCAGACATGGGCGTGATGATTTCAGCCTCGCACAACGCATTTGAGGACAATGGCATCAAGATCTTCGGGCCGGACGGCTACAAGCTCTCCGACGAAGTCGAGCACGAGATCGAAGCCCTGATGGAGTCCGATCTTGGCCCGCAACTGGCGGGCTCGCGCGATCTTGGACGGGCGCGGCGCGTGGACGACGTGCGTGCGCGTTACATCGAATTCGCCAAGCTCACTTTGCCGCGCGCCCTGTCGCTGGAAGGCCTTCGCGTCGTCATCGATTGCGCCAATGGCGCGGGCTATCGCGTGGCCCCGGAGGCGCTTTGGGAATTGGGCGCGGAAGTGATCGCCATCGGCGTTGA
>CAMCMI010000004.1 GCA_945875875.1 Rhizobium sp. Q54 | reverse complement strand
GAGCTTCTGACGCCGAATTAGTTTGGGATTGCGAGCGACTTGCTGCGGGCTGACAGTGAATGTGAGGGACTTGAGAATGGACATGCTGTTCTCCTCTTGGCTAGTGAACAGCAACCTCATTTAAGCGGCTTGGAATAGGAAATAAAGCATAAAACAGAGGGATGCTATGGAAAAAATCTTACGCTGAGTTCAGAATCGGAATGATATTGAACCTCTTAATTTTTTAACGGAGGTGGTTCAAAATACCCTTCTTTTTGAAAGCTAAGATTAAGTCACAAGCCTCTGATTATAGGCGCCCGTTTATAAACGGATCATAAACGTATATTTTTAATTTCTCTAAAACTCCTCTACTACAGTGGTTTATTGGTCGCTTCATAAATTGGTAATGGAGAGGTCGACAGTTCAATCCTGTCTCGCAGCACCATCAGCCCTCGACGTCGCCTGAAGCGTCTCCACTGGCTGTGCGCAGAAACCCAAAACATTTTGCGACAATTATGCTCTTTTTTCACAGAGCATTGATTTGCAATGGCCTTGTCTCGAAGCCTCGCTACAGATCGCCATAAACCTTTTGGTTTTATTTTGTCCCGCCTGTGCGCCAAGTTTCTGCTGGTGCGAATGGATCAACCAAAGGGATAATTATGACGAGGGGGCAGGAGCCGAAGGGTGCTGACACGCTGGTTCACAAACAGGCGCAGGTACGATTGTCGGTTGCGTCACTGGAACGGCTCTATTTCACGACGACCGCCCAAACCTCGTTCGAGATTATCGTCTACCTGACCGCCAACGGCGGCAGCGCAAGCGTATCCTCCCTTTACAAGGATCTGGCGGCGACCGAAGTCAGCATCAGAAAGCATCTGCGCGGCCTTCAGGAGCTGAACTTCGTTGCAGTCGAGACCGAGATTTCCGATCAGCGCGTTAAGAACGTCGTCGTCACCGCGAGCGGCATCAAGTTAATGTGCAAGTACACGCTCGCGCTCAAAGACATGCTGTCCGAATACAAAGCGCTCAGGTAAGTCTGTACCAAAAGTATCTTGAGCGCATCTATTGCGGATGAGAGCTAAAGGATACTTGCCCACAGCCGTCCACAGATATTGCCTTTAAGTTTGTATTAAGAATTGGACAACCCAAAGCGAGGCGGCGAGTGTGCTGGCGTCGGTCAGCTTTGCAGCTCCGGTGCGGCGTCGCTCGCGTGTTGTGCGTTTAGTAAGGGATTTTGGTTGTGGCGGTGAACTTTACTGGTCTGTCCAGCGCCTACGGCGTTAACGCCGACCCAGGCCGACGCTCGTTGAATAACCCGGTTGAGGCCAAGTCTTCAGCCGCTGCAACGGATTTTCCTGCGCTGTCTCAGCCCGTAACGACAAGGCCGCCGGCGGCGCCAGCCAGCGCTGGGGCAAAAGCTTCGGGCAGCGCCGGCGCCGCGTCGCAATTCGCCTCCGCCGTACAGGATGGCGATGCGGACGGCGCCCGCAAGGCGATGCAGAAAATGCTTGAAGAGCTTGCGCTGATTTCAAGCGTGCAATCCATGTTGAGCCCCCCTTCCGGCGATGCGGACATGGGGCTTTACTCCCCCAAGCGCAGCGCCACCTCCGCCGTTCGCGATCTCCTCGCCAATCCGCATTTCCAGCGTTTGCAGGACGTTCTGGAAGACGGCGATTCTAGCCAGATCAAACAGGCATGGAGCGAGCTGGTTGGCGGAAAGTAGAGGGCGAGTAGCGATTAGGGAGTAGTGAAGTATACCCCTCATCCGTCGCACTTTGCGCGCCACCTTCTTCCGCAAGCGGAGAAGGAAAGATAGGGCGCTCCTTCCTCCTCCCGCAGGCGGGAGAAAGTGGCGTTTGCGTCAGCAAACGTCGGATGACGGGTTCTTCTACTGCCTACTGCCTACTGCCTACTGCCTACTGCCTCCTCTCGCCCGCGCCAGCGTCTCCGACGGGCGCTCCGCGAAGGCGCGAAAATAGCTCTGTGAAAATTCGCCCAGATGGCTGAATCCGCAATCCATCGCGATTGACGTTACGTTGTCGCCGGTCATCGGCCTCGTCAGGCGTCCATGCGCTGCTTTGAGGCGGGTCAGGGCGATGTATCCCGTTAGCGAACACATCATCTCGGCCTGAAACAGCATTTGCAGCGTCCGCACGCCGCAGCCGGCCGCTTTGGCGACCTCGGCGAGGCGCAGATCGTTCGCGTAATGCGCGCGCACATATTCGATGGCGCGGCTCAAATGCAGCGCATGAGCGGGCGCGGACCGCAAGGACGGCGCTGGCCCCGCAAGGCAGGACGCCAGCCGCAGCAACAGTAATTCCTGATGGATGGCGAGATATTGCGCTGATTTAAGGACGGGCCCAGCGCCAAGCGCACGCATGGAGTGCGACCATTGCGCGCGAAAATCGCCAAGCCGCAAGAGTGGGCTTTGCGCACGCTCGCCCCAAAGTGCGTCGAGCCCAAGCTCGCATCCCACAGTTTCGAGCGCTTCAGCCAGCGATGCGCGCTTGGCGTTGAAGAACAGGCCCGCGCTGTCGTCCATATAGCTGCTGCGAAATCCATCGTTCGGCGCCATGACCGCCGTGCTGGGGCTTACGGTACGTTTGACGCCGTCGGACTGAAGAACCATCGGCTTTTTGAGAGGAATGAAAATTCTGCAAAACGCATCTCCCGCGTTGGAGACGGAATAGGCCGAAAAGCTGGCGGCGACCATCCGCGCGTCGCCCATGTTCATGACGTGTGCGGTAGCCGTCCAATCGTTGCGCCGGTTGGCGCGCGGCTCAAAATTGTAGGCGCCCGGGTGGCGCGTTTTATGGGCCTGAAAAAAATCTTCAGGCCTATTGGCGATCAAAGTGACGCTTGTGTCTAGTGTTTCAAACAAGCAAACATCCGCCGTTAGTGTTAAGTGATTAAATGTATAACTCATATTTATATTAGTCATCGTCAACTTTAGAACAGGTGCGGCAATTTGACCTTCGTCGACACGCTGCGGCTGCTCCTGGATTTGATACGGGGGCGCTTTAACCTTCTCGCCATGCGCCGCTCAGGCTTACGTATCGAGCGCGACGCTTTTCACGATTACGTACACGGATAATCCCGGCGCGAGCTTCAGGGCGGTGGCGGAGCGGTGCGTGACATGGCTCCAGAGCCGCCCGTTGGCGCAGGCCAGCTCTACTTGTGCGACCGCCGGGCTTTGGGCGGCGATTGTCGCGACTTTGGCCTCAAGCACGTTCAGCGCGCTTAAAGCCAAGGGCTTTTGTGTGGCGATCAGCACGTCGCTTGCAAAAATTTGCAGCCGCACGCGCGCCCCCGCAGTCAATTCATCGGCAGGCGCCCAGATGCGCCCGAGCGCGCAATCCAGCGCGGCGAGCCCGTCTGGATCGATATGGTCGACGATGGCGTCAAACATTGCAGCGGCGCCTGCCGCTTCCGAGGAATCGAGCGCGTCGGCGCGATGCAAAACGTCCTGAGGGGCGCCGGCGGCGACCACCCGGCCATCGCGCAACAGCACGATCTTGTCGGCCAGCCGCGTCACTTCCGCCATTGAATGGGTGACGTAAATGATGGGCGCCCGCGTCTGCGCCCGCAATCGCTCCAGATAGGGCATGATCTCGTCCTTGCGCTGCTGATCGAGCGCGGCGAGGGGCTCGTCCAGCAACAGCAGGCGCGGGTTTGACAACAAAGCCCGGCCAATCGCGACCCGCTGCTTTTCGCCGCCCGAAAGACAATCCGGCATGCGCTCCAGCAGCGCGTCGATTCCCAGCATCTCGATGACGCGCGCAAAAGCGGCGGGATCGGGCGGGGCTTTGGAGAACCTGCGCCCGAAATCGAGATTGGCGCGCACGGTCAAATGGGGAAACAGCAAAGCGTCCTGAAACACATAGCCAAAGCGCCGGCGATGGGGCGGGGTGAAGGCGGCGCGTGAATCGTCCAGCACTTCGTCGTCGATGGAAATGGCGCCGGCGTCCGGGCGCAGCAATCCTGCGATCATGCTCAACAGCGAGGTTTTGCCGCTGCCCGAGCGACCAAACAGGATCGTGACGCCCGGCCCCGCCTCGAACGCGCAATCAAGATCGAGCGCGCCAAGCTGTTTGCGCACGTTTACCTTAAGCATTGCCGGCCCCTCTTCTGCGCGCCGCCCGCCGCACCAGAAGCTCGGACGCCAGCACAGCGCCAAGGGATACGATGATCGAGATCATGGTCAGCCGCAGCGCAGCCGTATCGCCGCCGGGCGTCTGTGTGAGGGAATAAATCGCCGAGGGCAGCGTCTGGGTCTCGCCCGGAATATTGGCGACAAACGTGATCGTGGCCCCAAATTCCCCCATGGCCTTTGCGAAACCAAGCACGAATCCGCCGAGGATTCCGGGCCAGATCAGCGGCAAAGTGACGAAGACGAACGTCTGGAGCCGATTGGCCCCCAGCGTGCCCGCCGCCGCCTCCAGCCGCCGGTCCACGCCCTCAATTGCCAGCCGCATCGTGCGCACCATCAGCGGCAGGCCCATGATGGCGCAGGCCAAAGCCGCCCCTGTCCAGCGGAAGGCGAGGACGATTCCAAAATTCTCGTCGAGAAAAGCGCCGATAGGGCCGCGCCGTCCAAACGCAATCAGCAAAACATAGCCGGTGACGACGGGGGGCAGCACGAGGGGAAGCAGAATCAGCCCGTCGAGCAGCGCCTTGCCGGCAAAGCGCCCGCGCGCGAGGGCAAACGCCAGCGCCAGCGCCACGGGCAGCGTGGCGAGCGCGGCTGTCAGCGACACCTTCAGGCTGAGCCTGATGGCGCTCCACTCGTCCGGACTTAATTCGGCCAGCCAGCTCATGCCCAACCTATGGCACGGCTGGCTGGCACTGGCCAAGCGGGGGCGCAAGAGGCGGCGCAAGAGGGGGGCGCCTTTTTACGACTCAACCATAACCGCAAGACTGGCTTTGCGTAAAATGTTTAGCTTGTGCTCATTTTCGACGTGCTTTCGTCATTGTACAGGGGCTATGCTGAGGGCGGCTATGAGGTCCCCTCTAAGGTTTTCATGGCCCGGCGGGGGCGGGAATTCAGGCGCCCGCTCTCGCCACTTTCATCGCATGGACCGCGGGCTTCCAGCCCGCATGCGCGCCGGAGGCGCGCGGTCCAAAGATGTGCGCCGCCAATGGAGCCTTCATGCGCGACGACGGCAAGGACCAGCACTTCATCAAACGCGCCGCCCAATTAGCGCACGCCCACATGGAATCAGGCGCGGGCGGGCCGTTCGGCGCCGTCATCGTGCGCGACGGCGCTGTGATCGCGGAAGGCTGGAACGAGGTCACGTCAAGCCTTGATCCGACCGCGCACGCCGAAGTCGTCGCTATCCGCCGCGCCTGCGAGGCCGTTGGCGATTACAAGCTCGAAGGCGCGACGCTCTATTCAAGCTGCGAGCCGTGCCCGATGTGCCTTGCCGCAATCTATTGGGCGCGGATAGATCGGCTGGTGTTCGCCAGCACGCGCGACGAGGCTGCCGCCGTGGGCTTCGACGATGCTCTGATCTATGCCGAAGTGCCCAAAGCCCCGCACGAGCGCCTGCTCTCCACGCGCCAGATGCAATGCGCGGAGGCTGACGCGGTGTTCGCGGCGTGGGCCGTGAAGGCGGACAAGATTCCGTATTGAGCCCCGTCTTGACAGGGCGCCCGCGCCCGCTTCTATGGCCTCCAACAGGCTGGTCCGCTCAAGGGGCCGCGCAGCAGGGGAAACCGCAAGGCCATGGGCAAACTTAAACTCACGCTCGCGTGCGGCGATTATGAAATCGTCCGCGCGCTGAAGGAAGGCGTTGTTTCGCCGGACGGGATTGATCTCACCATTCTCACCGACATGGATTCCACCACCCGCCATTGGCGCTTCCTGCGCAATCGCGAGTTCGACGTGGCTGAAGTGTCGTGCTCTTCTTATTTGGTGGCGCGAGATCAGGACATGCCGCTGGACGCGATCCCCGTGTTCCTGCATCGCCGCTTCCGGCATGGCTTTGCCTTTGTGAACGCGAACGTGGGCATCCGTACGCCCAAAGACCTCATCGGCAAGCGCATCGGCGTGAAATCCTATCAGGTGACGGCGGTGTTGTGGCTGCGCGGCATGCTCGAACATGAATATGGCGTGCCGCATAAATCAGTGCACTGGTTCGCAGAATACGACGAGGACGTGGAGTTTGATCCGCCAGAGGGCCTCAGCCTCACGCGCCTGCGCGACGACCAGAATTGCGAAGACATGCTGGTCTCGGGCGAGCTTGACGCGGTGCTGCACGCCGATCTGATCTGGCCCATCGTCGACAAACATCCCAACGCGGCGCGCTTGTGGCCCGATTATAAGAGCGAAGAAAAAAGCTATTATAAAAAGACCGGCATCTTCCCGATCATGCACGTCATGGGCATGAAGCGTGAGATCGTCGAACAATATCCGTGGGCGCCGATTGAACTCTACAAAGCGTTCGAGGCCGCAAAAGAGCTTGGCATGCAGCGCATGGAAAACCCGCGCGTGGCGCCCATCGTCTGGTATCGCGAAGCCTGGGAAGAGCAGGAAGATCTGCTTGGAAAAGACCCGTGGGAATATGGCTTGAGCGAACGCAATAGGCATACGCTTGAGACGGTCGTGGGCTATTCGCACGAGCAAGGCCTGATGAAGCGCAAGATGTCGCTCGACGAATTGTTTCTCGACGTCGGCCAGGGCCGCAAGCGCGGCGGACACCGGATTTAGTTTTACAGGCATATGGACCGCGCGTGTGCCCGCGCGGTCCAGTTTGCATCCCCGATTTGACACGACGCCCGCGATTGGTGACGATCCCGCCAAATCAAAAACCGGGAGGAATCGATATGGCAATTTCACGCAATCTCGCCGTGCTTGCGGCCGCTGTTCTGGCGGGTTTGGGCGCATCGTCCGCGCAGGCGCAGGGCTCTGATCCCGGTCCGTTCAGGGACGGCAAGCAGCTCACCATGCTGATCGGTTTTGGGCCAGGCGGCGGCTATGATCGCTGGGGCCGTACGCTGGCGCGCCACATTGGCCGCCATCTTCCGGGCACGCCCAATGTCGTGTCGCAGAACATGCCGGGAGCGGGCAGTTATAACGCGGCCAACACCATTTTTTCGGTTTCGCCCAAAGACGGCACGGTGATGGGCATCATCGCCCGTGACGCCCCGCTTGGCCGCCTCACCGGCCAGACTGGCGCGCGCTTCGATCCGCTGACGATTTCATGGATTGGCACGCCAACGACCGAGACCAACGTCTGCATCGCGCGCGCGGGCGCCTCGGTGAAAAATCTGGAAGATCTGAAAACCAAAGAGTTGATTCTGGGCGAGACCGGAGCTGGCACCGGCACGCGCTCCTATCCCAAGGCGCTGTCGTCGATCTTGGGCCTGAAGTTCAGGCTGATCGCCGGCTTCCCGTCGTCGTCGGACGTATTTCTGGCGATGGAGCGCGGCGAGGTCGACGGCATTTGCGAAAGCCTCGACAGCGTTCACGGCAAGAAGCCGGACTGGATTCCCAAGAAAGTCGTCAACGTGATCTTCCAGGGCGGCACGGAAATCAATCCCGAGATCAAGGACATTCCACTCATTCTCGATCTGGCCAAAACCGAAGAGCAAAAGGCCGCGATCCGCTTTCTCTATGCAGGCCAGGGGATTGGGCGCCCCTTCGTCGCCCCGCCGGATTTGCCCCCGGCGCGCCTGAAAATGCTGCGCGACGCATTTAACGCGACGATGAAAGACAAGGATTTCATCGCCGAGGTAAAGAAGCAAAACCTCGATCTCGATCCGCGCACCGGCGAGCAATTGGAGAAGCTGATCCGCGAGATTTACGCCACGCCGAAGGAAATCGTGGAGGCTGTCGGCGAAATGATAAAATAGCGGCCCTGCTTTGGACCGCGCGCGCACTGGCGCAAAAGAAGCGCGCGAGGCCGCGCGCGGTCCAGATGGAGCTGTCACGAAACCAAGCCCGGCCGTTCAGCAAATGCGCTCAAGGAGTGCGGGCTTCCAGCCCGCAAATTGCGCAAGCCGTAGCTGTGATATATCCGCCTTCCATCCCCCGCCCAAAACCTCTAGCTTGCCGCCGGGCGCGCATGGTGCGCCCGGATGCGCGGCCGAACCGCGTGCGGGATCGCCGTTATTTCCTCCTCTGCCTCCACCCGCGCCTCGACCCGGGTTGTAGCGTTTCAGCATCGCGATTATCGCCTGTTCTTTTGTTCGCGCCTGCTCAACGGGCTCGCAGTGCAGATGGTGGACGTGGCGGTGGCGTGGCTGATCTACGACATCACCGGCAGCGCGCTGGCGCTGGGCATGATCGGGCTGGCGATCTTCTTGCCAAACATTCTGTTTCTGCTGGTGGCGGGCCATGTGGCGGATCGCTTTGACCGGCGGCTCGTGCTGGCGATTGCCTACACGGTCACCACGTGCGCCTCCTCCGGCCTGCTGCTGGCGGTTTATTATGACGCGCTGACCCCGCCGCTGATCTTTGCCCTCGTCGTCATGATCGGCACGGCGCGCGCATTCGCCAGCCCGGCGTCGTCGGCGATTGCGCCAACACTGGTGCCGCGCGAGCATTTCGCCAATGCAGTGGCCATGAATTCATCCGCCAATCAGGTGGCGACCATTGCCGGGCCAGCCGTGGGCGGGCTTGTCTACATGTTTGGACCCGGCGCCGTGTTCTCGATCACGACGCTGTGCTTTGCATCTTGCGTGGCTCTGCTGCTCGCCATCCGCACGCGGCGCGCAAAAAGCGAACGCGAGCCTGTGAGCTGGCAATATCTGACGGCGGGCATTCGCTTCATTCGCGGCAATAAAACCGTGCTGGGGCTTATCTCGCTTGATCTGTTCGCGGTGCTGCTGGGTGGCGCGACCGCGCTGATGCCGATCTTTGCGAAGGATATATTCCAGACCGGGCCTGTGGGCCTTGGCCTGCTGCGCAGCGCACCGGCCGTGGGCGCTCTGCTGACGGCGATTGCGCTGGCGTGGTTTGCGCTCAACAGCAAGGTCGGCCTGCGCATGTTTCAATCGGTCGCGATCTTCGGCCTCGCCACCATCGGCTTTGGCCTGTCGACCAATATGTATGTTGCGATGGTCTGCCTCGCGCTGATCGGCGCCGCCGATATGGTGAGCGTCTATATCCGCTTGACGCTGGTGCAATTGGAAACGCCCGACGAGATGCGCGGGCGGGTTTCCGCCGTCAACAGCATGGTCGTCGGCGCCTCCAATGAGCTGGGGCAATTTGAATCCGGCCTGCTGGCGAGCTTCTTTGGCCCCGTCGCCGCCGTGCTCATCGGCGGGACAGGCGCGCTGGGCGTGACAGGATTGTGGATGCGCCTGTTTCCCGATCTGGCGGCGCGCGACAAGTTGACCTGAGCTGATTGCCTAAACCAGCTTTTAACCATGTGCGCGCATAGTTGCGTTCTAGTTCTTGCGTGCTGCCCGGTAACAGTTTTGTTTAGTTTCAGTAAAGGTTTTTTGTATGCGCGTTTCTTCTCTTGAGGGCAGATCCGGTTCTGCAACTTCAGACTTGGCCGAGTGGACGGCCCCCGTCGTGATCGACGTTATCAGCGGCGCCTATGGCCGCTATTTGACAGAGCGCCCGGAATTGGCCCGGCCGCTGTCTCAGGCCCATTTCAAAATCTGGCGACATCTTCTGTCGGGACGCGTCGAGGAGGCGATGGAAAGCCGCGAGCGCCTCAATGAGATCGCCCTTGCGGCGGGCGTCGACGACGACGCCGTGCTGGAGGCCGATCGCGAAGTGCTGATCGAGGTCTTGCATTGCGTGCTGACGCGATACCAGCGTTCGCCAAACGTGGCTTGCGGCTATACGATGACGCTGGTGGACGCCGCGTCCTCGCTGGCGGCGGCCCGCGCCGCAGCCTAGGGCTCACGCGCCCAAGACAGGCTCTCGCGTTTCCTGTAGGAAGATTCCTACGTTTCAACTGCTAGGAAAATCGCCTTGAGCACAGATTGGTCGCCCGACCAGACGCGCGCGCTTGATCAGGTCGGCCGCTGGCTCAACGGGCGCAGCGGCAAGGATCAGGTTTTCCGTCTGTTTGGCTATGCCGGAACCGGCAAAACAACGCTCGCCCGCCACGTGGCCGAAGGCGTGGAGGGCGACGTTCTTTTCGCCGCCTACACCGGCAAGGCCGCTTTGGTCATGCGCTCGCGCGGGTGCCCTGATGCGCGCACGATCCACTCGCTGATCTATCGGCCAAGGGAGCTGGAGAGCGAAGAGCCTTCGTTCGAGCTTAATGGCGACAGCGACGCGGCCAAGGCCAAACTGATCGTCATCGACGAATGCTCGATGGTGGACGAGGAATTGGGTCGCGACCTGTTGTCGTTCGGGCGCCCGGTGCTTGTGCTGGGCGATCCGGCGCAATTGCCGCCCGTCAAGGGCGGCGGCTTCTTCACCGAGGCGGAGCCGGACGCGATGTTGACGCAGGTCCATCGTCAGGCCGAGGGCGATCCCATCGTGCGGTTGTCGATGATCGTGCGCGAGGGCGGGCGGCTGGAGCCGGGCGAATATGGGCAGACGCGCATCATCCGCCGCGACCAGATTGACGCGGAAGCGGTCACGCAGGCCGATCAGGTGCTGGTCGGGCTCAACCGCACGCGCCGCCTCTACAACAAGCGCATGCGCGATTTGCTGGGGCGCACAAGCTCGACGCCCGAGCCTGGCGACAAGCTGGTGTGTCTGCGCAATGATCGCAAGAAAGGCCTGCTCAACGGCGGCGTCTGGCGCGTGCAGACGGCGACGGGCCTGCGCAACGGCCGGCTGCGCATGTCCGTGACGCCCGAGGAAGATCCGTCCGCCAAGCCCCAGCGCATCGGCGTCGTGCCCGCTTTCTTTGAGGGCGAGGACGAAGTGCCGTTTGCGCTGCGCCGCAATTCTGACGAGTTCGATTTTGGCTACGCGCTCACCGTGCATAAAGCGCAGGGCTCGCAATGGGACGACGTGGTGCTGTTCGACGAATCCTTCGCCTTCCGCGAACACCGCAATCGCTGGCTCTATACGGGCGTGACCCGCGCCGCCAAGCGCCTGACGATTGTGGTTTGAGCGATGCAAGGGTCCATGCCGGAATTTGCCCAGACCGTTCTGGAATTCCTCAAGACGCACCAGGCATGGGCGCCGCCCATCGTGTTTGTGCTGGCGTTCGCTGAATCTCTGGCGCTGGTCGCGCTGCTTGTGCCCGCCACCGTCATTTTGTGGGGCGTGGGCGCGCTGATCGGCGCCGCGGGCCTCGATTTCTGGCCGATCTGGCTGGCGGCCGCCATCGGCGGGGGCTTGGGCGATTGGCTGTCGTATTGGCTCGGACATCATTACCACGAGCAGATCGCGCGCATGTGGCCGATCCGCAATTACCCTGACCTGTTGCCGCGCGGTCGGCGCTTCTTTGAAAAATGGGGCGCTTTGGGCGTATTCGGCGGGCGCTTTTTCGGGCCCTTGCGCGCCGCCGTGCCGCTGGCTGCGGGCGCCTGCCAAATGCCGCGCGTGCCGTTCCAGTTCGCCAACTGGACATCGGCTTTTGCATGGGCGACCACCACGCTGACGCCCGGCATCATCGGCGCGGAATGGCTGAGCGGGAAAATCTGGTAGGCGCGTCTGATTTGCCCTGCGTTGCGCATCTGCTAGATTTTAAAAAACGGCTGTCCAGTTTCAGAGAACGCCGTAACAATGGGGAGGGGCATGATTACTTTCATGCTGATCTTGCACGGTCTGGCCGCTGTTGTTTTGCTCGGCGGGCTGACGCATCAGGCGTTGGCGACGATCTGGCCGGTTCGTAAAGGGACGGGTGCGGGAGGCGGCGGGGCGATGGCGAATTCGTTTCGCGGCGTCAATGCGCGGCTCTACACGAACGCCAACATCGTTTTGTATCTCGTCACTTTCGTTCTCGGCGGGCTGATTTATCCCGCCTATCGTTTGGCCGTACGCACATGGATCGAGAACGCGCGGCTGTGGTCGATCAGCGGGATGTTCGAGGTCAAGGAGCAATTGCTGGCCATCGGTCTTGGCATGTTGCCGCTTTACTGGTTGCTCTGGCGCACGCCCGCCGATCAGCCGCTCGATCCGCAATTTGCAAGCGCGCGCGCATGGGTGACGGGCATTTTATGCGTCGTCGTCTGGTATTCGTTCGTGGCTGGCCACATCGTCAACAACGTGCGGGGGTTGTTTGGACAATGACGACGCAAATGCGCGCTTTCACGCTGTTCTCCGCTTTGTTCGCCGTCGTCTACGTGGTTTGCGTGGAGATGAATCTGGCGCTCTTCACCTATCATCCCCGTCTTGGCCAATGGGACATCGGAACCGTTCCCGCCCGCACCGGGCCGGCCATGTACTGGTTTGGCTGGCTGGCATCGGCAGGATTGGCCGCCTTTCTGGCGACGCTGCTGGCCACGCCATTGCTGCGGCGCATGGGTCCGCCGGTCTGGATCGGCTGGGCGGTTCCGCTGGCTTCCATGCTGGCGTTCTTCTGGTTTCTGCGTTCGTTTTTTCTGCGTTGATGGAGCAGCTCATGGATGCGCCCCGTTCCTTGCGTTTGGCGATTGTTGCAGTCCTGGCGGCGTTGGCGG
The DNA here is from genome assembly GCA_945875875.1 of Rhizobium sp. Q54. Lineage (GTDB taxonomy): Bacteria > Pseudomonadota > Alphaproteobacteria > Rhizobiales > Beijerinckiaceae > Terripilifer. The sequence continues at coordinate 20,055 of CAMCMI010000004.1, read as the reverse complement.
TCCCCGTCGCGCACGCGGGCGATGCTGATCTGCAAGCCATTGAGGGCGACAAGGAAAATGGCCCGCCGTTCTTTGGCGAGGCGACGAATGTGAAGGGCATGCGCCCGCTGGAGGGCGTACGCATTCGTGCGCAAGTGAAGGGCCAGCCTTTGCCGGTGTTCGTGAACACGAACGACGAGGGGCGCTTCAGCCTGCGCGGTTTTGGCAAGAGCGTCGATCCTGAAAGCGTGGACATTCAATGCGCGATGGACGGCTATCATCTGCTCGATCTGACGCGTCGGCGCGTCTCGAAAGCGGCGGACGCTGCGACCGTTGTCGAGTGCCTGTTCGAAAAGCGCTGATGGCGCTGCGTCTGGCGAGTGTTGCGGCATTCGCATTTCTTGCAGTCTCGCCCGCGCTCGCCGTCGATCTCATCGTGCATAACGCGCGCATCGTTACGCTCGATCACGTCCATCCGTTTGCGCAGGCGCTCGCAATCGATCATGAGCGCATCGTCTCCATCGGCGCCAATGCAGACGTTCTCGCGCTGGCTGATCCTGCGACCCGCATCATCGACGCGGGCGGGCGCACGATCATTCCCGGCCTGATCGATTCCCACATCCACGCCATTCGCGCCGGGCTCACCTTTGCGCAGGAAGCCAGCTTTGAGGGCGCGCGCACGATCGGGCAGGCGATGGAGCGGCTGCGCATGGCTGGCGCGCGCGATGACGGCGACAGCTGGATCGTGGTTGGCGGCGGGTGGACGGCGCAGCAGTTTATCGAGGATCGCCGTCCCACAGGAGCGGAGATGGAGGCTGCGGCGCCGGGCCGTCGCATTTACGTGCAGGCGTTCTACCGGGCTGCGTTTCTCTCGCAGGGCGCGCAGCAGACGCTTGGCGTGGATGCTGAAAATCCCCCGCCCGGAACCGTTTTCGAACGCGACGACAGCGGCGCCGCCACGGGTTGGCTCACCGGGGATGTGGCTGCGATCACGGCGCTTTGGGAGCGTCTGCCCAAGCCCGGATTGCAGGAGGCGATCAACAGCACGCGCGCTTTCTTTGCGCAGATGAACGCTTATGGAATCACCGGCGTGATCGATCCGGGCGGACACAACCTTGCACGCTCAGATTATGCGGCGCTGTTTGCGCTCTGGCGCAGGCGCGAGATGAATCTGCGCGTCGCTTATTTTGTCAGCGCGCAGACAGCGGGCGCCGAGCGCGCCGATTTTGAGCGCGATCTGCGTTTTGTCCCCATGGGCTTTGGCGATCGCTGGCTGCGTTTCAACGGCATCGGCGAGCGCGTGACGTTTGGCATGTACAATAACGAAAAGCCTGACGCCGCCGACATCGCCGCCTTTGAAGATATTGCTTATTGGGCGGCGCGCAGCGGGCTGGCGATGACGGTTCACTGGAACAACCAGCGCTCCATTGGCCCGCTGCTGGACGTATTCGACCGGGTTGGTCGCGATTTTGATCTGGGTTCTTTGCGCTGGTCGGTTGCGCACATTCACGACGCCGAGCCCGAAACCCTTGCGCGCCTGCATCAATCGGGGCTGGGGTGGCTGACGCAGAACGCGCCATATTTTGCAGCCCCCGCTTTCATTCGCTCCATGTCGGCCTCGCGCAGGGCTCTGGTTCCCGCCATCTCCAGCGCGCTGGCGATGGGGATGAAGGTGGGCGCTGGCACGGATGCAACGCGCGTCATGTCCTATAATCCGTTCATCGCGCTGCAATGGCTGGTCGATGGACGCACGATTGACGACCAGGAGACGCGCGCGCAAAACCAGCGTCCCTCGCGTGAAGAAGCCCTGCGGCTGTGGACTCAAGGCAGCGCATGGTTTGCTTTTGCCGAAGGCGAGCGTGGAACTCTGGCGCGCGGCATGCTGGCCGATTTTGCAGTTCTCACGGACGATTATTTTTCCGTGCCGACGGACAGGATCAGCTCGATCCGTTCATGGCTGACGGTCGTTGGGGGGCGCGTGGTTTACGCGTCCCCCTGATGTTTTTCGCGTTCGCTTATTTGGCGAGCGGGTTGGGGCGCAGCTGGAAGTGCGCCGCCAGAGGCTTCGTGCCCTTGCCCCCTTCAATCAACCACGGCGTGCGGTCGCCGTTGGACGCCCACAGGCCGCGGCCTTTCCAGCCGGCTTTTGCATCGTCGATGCGACCGTCAAACCCCTTGGCGTAGAAGCCCAGGGGATAGGGCACGCGCAGGTTCAGCATCTTGCCGTCCTTGAGCGCGATCAGGCCGTCATTGAGATTGCCAGTCGACATGGGGATGTCCTCGCCAAGCCCGAACGTGTTGTGCTGGTCGACCCATGAATAATAGCTCGACTCGGCGCTGTTATCGCCAATCCCCTCAAAGCCGGGGCCGGGGTATTTATGAAACGTCCAGCCTTCCGGGCAATGGTTGCCGGTCGCCTTGGGGCCGTTGAGCGGGGCTTTGCATTTGGAGCGGTCGAAGGCGCCCATGTGGCCGCTGGCCAGAGACACCCAGACCACGCCCTTCTTGTCGATGTCGCCGCCGCGTACGCCAAAGCCGGGCATGGGCACGTTGTAGATTTCCGCCAGAGCCGTTTCGGAAGGATTGTCGCCGGGCTGGATGCGCACGACCGCGCCGGGATTGGAGCGGAACGAGCCCCAGATCGAGCCGTCGGTTGGGTGCGGCATCACGGCGTAGAAGCCAGCCACGATGCGCTTGTCCTTGGTGGGGTCGACCGGCTGGTTGGGCTCCACCGCCTCGTCCCGGCGACCGTTGCCGTTGGTGTCGAGCACCAAGGTCGTCCAGCCTTGCGCCTTCTGGATGTCGCCGGTCTCGTCCAGCAGCCTGGTGTTGATCCAGCCCACGACAGGCCCGCCGCCGCTCATCCAGACGGTTTCGTTCTTGTCATAACCAAATTGCAGATGATGCGCGCCAAAGCAGGTCTGCAGCGCGGTATATTTTTGCGTCCCGGGGTCAAACATCGTCACGCGGCGATTGGTGCGATCCAGCGGAAACGCCTTTGCCGAGGGATGGTCCGAGCCTTTCTTGCAAAAGTCTGGATTGGCTGGCGCATGACCAGTGGCCGCCATCCACAGGCGGCCTTTGGAATCAAACATGGCGTTGTGGTTGTTGGCCTTCGTGTTCCAGATTTTTTCATCGCCCCAATAGGCGGAGGGTTGCAACGCGTCCTTTGAGGCCGCGTGCCCCGGCCCAAGCGCTTCTGGCGTATCGGGGGCGACCGGCATGCGGAAAGTCGTTGTGACGTTCTTCACCGGATCGAGGATCGGCATGTCGTCGGAAGAATATTCGGGCGAACCATAGAGCAGGCCATAGGCGTTGACGGTCGGGTTGCGTCGGTCGCTGGCGATCAGGTCATGCAGATATTGTTTTTCGTTCATCCAGTCGCGCAGCGTGACGACGATGTTGCGCTCTTCGCCGCTTGGGCGCTGGGGCTTTGCTTTCGGCAATTCGCCGTTGGCGACGCGCTGGGTCCAGTCGCCGAAATATTTCAGTGGTACGCTGTTGAGCTGGCCAGCAATGATGTTGACCATGCTCTCGCCCGACTGGCCCGATTGAATGCGCCGCAACCACGCCTCTTCATGGCTGGCGAATTGCCCAAACTCTTTGGGAATGGTGCGCGTCGACAATTGCCCCAATTGGTGGCAGCCGACGCAGCCGTTGTTCTTCATCAGGTTCAGCCACGCATTCTGCGTGATGTTCTTGGGAATGTCGCCCGCACCGCCAAACTGGTCGGCGCCGGGAATCTTCATCATCGAAAACCAATAGATCGCCGGATAATAATGCGCGGCGGCGGCCTCGTTCGGGGCAGGTTTGGATATGAGCGCAAGATGCTTGCCGGGCTCGGATTTCACCTTGTCGGAATCAACAAGCCCATAGCCGCGCACCCAGACGTCGTAACTGGCCTTGGGCAGGTCTGGCAGAACAAAGCGGCCCTGATCGTCGGTGACGACGATTTTGATGAAGCGCACCGGCAGGTCGCGGGTTTCCGCAATCACCCAGACGCCGGCTTCAGGCCCATTGGGGCCGCGCACCACGCCGCCGATGTCGTCGGAATCAATCGCCACCGATTGTGCGCTGGCGGCTTGTGCGAAGGCCGGACTTAATCCCAGCGCCGCGAAGCCAATCGCGGCGGCGCCGATTACGGCGGTTAAATTAGCGGCGCCCAAAGCCGACGCGCGCAGGTTGCTGATCGCTCCCATGCTTTCCTCCCCATCGCCCGCCTTGCTGATCTGGCGGGTCATGGATGCAGTCTATCGCGCCCGGCGCAGCGCGCCAGTGGAAAAATCGTGGAAATACGGAGGTTACTCCCCGGGTGTTCGTAGTTGCTCACGCATCTCCCGATCCTGTAAACGCGCCTCGCGCTCAGGGATGTAGGCGCGCGTGAGGGGGATTGCGTTCACGTCGTGGGCGAGCTGAATCTGGAACACGCTCTGCTGGCCAAGGCGAAAGCAGGCCTCGCTGCCAGCCAGATAGAAGTCCCACATACGGCAAAAGCGTTCGTCATACATGGCGAGCGCCTCCGCCCGGCGGGCCGTGAACCGCTCGCGCCAGGCTTTCAAAGTGTCGGCGTAATGCACGCGAAGCACCTCGACGTCGGTGACGAGCAGTCCGGCGCGCTCAATCGCGCGGGCAAGTTCCGAGAGCGAAGGGATATAGCCGCCGGGGAAAATATATTTGGCGATCCATGGATTGGTGACGCCCGGCCCCTCCGGGCGCCCGATCACATGGATCAGCGCCACGCCGTTCTTCTTCAACAGGCGCGCCACCTGCCTGAAATAGCCCTCGAAATAAGCCGCTCCGACATGCTCTAGCATGCCCACCGACACCACGCGGTCAAAGGTCTCGCGCACGTTGCGGTAATCCTGCAAGCGGAAGGCGGCGGGCGCGCCCCGTGCGGCGGCGCGGGCCTGCGCGCGGGCCAATTGCTCGTTTGAGAGGGTGACGCCGACAGGATCGGCGCCGCAGACGCTGGCCAGATACAGCGCCATGCCGCCCCAGCCGCAACCGATGTCGAGCACTCTATGGCCGGGATCGACGAGGAGCTTGGCGGCGATATGGCGCTTCTTGGCCAGTTGCGCATCCTCAAGGTTCATGCCGGGATGCTCAAAATAAGCGCAGGAATATTGCATGTCGGAATCAAGAAACAATTCGTAGAAGGCGTTTCCCAGATCGTAATGGTGGGCGATATTGCTGCGCGCCTTGCCCGCATCGTTGCGCTGGTGCAGACGCCGCAGCGCAAACCGCACGCCGTCGAGCGCGCGAATCCACCCGTGCGCCTCGCCTGGCTCCAGATTGCGCAGGCCGATCTCCAGCAGATCGTAAAGGTCGCCCCGCTCAAGGACGAGCCCGCCCTCCATATAGAGCTCGCCCAGCGCCATCGTGGGGTCGCGCAACAGGCGCATCTCAGCCGATGAATCCCGGAATGCGATGGCGGCGGGCTTTCCCGCGCCGTCGCCGCAGGCGAAGGTTCGCCCATCTGCGAGCCGGACCTCCAGCTCCCCGCGCCTGAGAAAGGTTTTCAGGAATGCTTCGAGCAAACCGCCCATGGGGCCACCTCCGCAACCGCGCGCTTGCGCCAAAAGCCCCCGCTCGCGCACAGGATGGCACAGGCGCCGAAATTATAAATTCTGTGGCTTGGCAATAAGATTGCGCACGAGGACAACATCCCAACCACGTCATGGCCGTCCCCGGACTTGATCGGGGATCAGTCCCGGCCACCCACGCCGTTCCGAGCCTCGCGGCTGGCATGCAAAGCCACGGCTTGCGCCGCTTACGTGGATGGACGGGACAAGCCCGTCCATGACGGCGCTGGAGGTGCATGATTGATCTTTGGGATTGCGGCGCTGCCGTCTTATGGCCGCAACGACCTCGAATCTGATCCAACGCAAAGACGGTCTGCGTACAACCCTTAGGCTGAGACGATGCGCCTCTCGCGCCTCGACCCAAAAAGATTTATGTGATTTTATGATCATTCCAGACAGGCCGGGGAACGCACACGTTTTCCGGTCGCTGCCGCAGCTAGCAAAAGGCTCCGGTCCAGGCGGGGACGGCTTGAGTATGGATTACAGGCGGCACTTCGGCCAGGCGATCGACCGCCTCCGCGACGAACGGCGTTACCGCGTGTTTGCGGACCTTGAGCGCGATTCCTCGCGCTTTCCGCACGCGCGCTGGCGCCCGGACGGGCCGGACGGCGCGATGCGCGACGTCGTGATCTGGTGCTCGAACGATTATCTGGCCATGGGCCAGCACCCGGACGTGATCGCCGCCATGAGCGAGGCCGCGCACGCTTTTGGCGTCGGCGCCGGAGGCACCCGCAACATTTCAGGCAACAGCCACCCGCTTGTGAAGCTTGAGGCCGAGCTGGCCGATCTGCACGGCAAGGAATCCGCGCTGGCGTTCACGTCCGGCTGGATCTCAAATCTGGCGGCGATCTCAACCATTGCGCAATTGCTGCCCGATTGCCTGATTATCTCGGACGCGCTCAACCACAATTCGATGATTGAGGGCGTGAAGCGCTCGGGCGCCGAAAAGCAGATTTTCAATCACAACGACATGGAGCATCTGGAGCAGCTGTTGAAGGCCGCGGGGCGCGCGCGCGCCAAGCTGATCGTCTTCGAGAGCCTCTATTCCATGGACGGCGACATCGCCCCGGTGAAGCGCATTTGCGAGCTGGCGGAAGAATACAGCGCCATGACCTATGTCGACGAAGTTCATGCTGTTGGCATGTACGGCGCTCACGGCGGCGGCATTTGCGAGCGCGAAGGCGTGATGGACCGGATCGACGTCATCGAAGGCACGTTGGCCAAGGGGTTTGGCACGCTGGGCGGCTACATCGCCGCCGATCAGGTGATTATCGACGCCGTGCGCAGCTATGCGCCCTCGTTCATCTTCACGACCGCGCTGCCCCCGGCTGTCGCCGCCGCTGCGCATGCCGCCGTGAAATTGCTGAAGGCGTCCGATGTCGAGCGCCTCAGCCAGCAGCGGCAGGTGGCGCAGTCCAAGGCGGCGCTGGTTGCGGCAGGCATTCCGGTGATGGAGAACCCGTCCCACATCGTGCCGGTGTTCGTTGGCGACGCCGAATTGTGCAAGACCGCCAGCGACATGCTGCTGGAGCGCCACGATATCTACATCCAGCCGATCAATTATCCCACGGTCGCGCGCGGCGCCGAGCGGCTGCGCATCACGCCGACCCCGGCCCATACCGACGCGCATGTGGCCGCGCTTGTGGGCGCGATGAGCGACGTCTGGCAGCGGCTGGGCCTGCCGCGCAAGGCGCCGCGCATCAGCGCAGCGGGCTATGGCGCGGTGGCTGCCGAATAGTTAAAGCGCTTGATCCTCAGAGTGCTTTGGCCATCTCGTTGCTGTCTTCCGGCCCGAGTTCAGATTCGAAAATATCGTCGTCCTGCGCCTGCACGTGATAGCCGCGCTCCAGAAAGAACCGCCGCGCCGCCCGACTGGCGCTGACATGCAGGCTGGGCAATCGTAACGCCCGCGCGCTGTCCTCCATGTGCTTGAGTAAAGCCGAGCTGATTCCTGAAAAGCGCGCCTCGGGATCGACGTAAAGCAGCAGCAGATCGCCCGCGCCGGTGTAGACGCCGACGCCGACAAGACTGCTATCGCGCTCTGCCACAAAGGCGAAGGAGCCCGGGGTTTCGATCCAGGCGCGCATGTTTTTGGCGCTCTTGTTGGCGAGCCAGCCTTGCAGCGTCAGGGAATCATTCTGGTGATCCTCGACGCAAAGCTGCGTGATCGAACGCCGCACAAGCTCAATGGCGGCTTCTGCCTCGGAGGGCAGGGCGGGGCGAATGTTCATGGTCGTTTCCTCAATGTGCCAGGCTTGTTTAACTCTTAGTCGATTGTTGCACAAAGCCCCCTTTGGACCGCGCGCGGCCTAGATGGAGCCCCTTCAGCCGGGCGTGCGCAGGAAGGCCCCGGCGGCGCGGGCCAGCGCATGGGGGCGTTCGCGATCTGGTTGCGATCCGGCGTTCGCGAAGAACACGACGTGACATGCGGGCAGGCGCTCGCGCCACAAGTGCGGATTTGCGAGGCGATCCAGCGCGCCAAACATCGCCAGCACGGGCGCGCGCACCTGCGCCAGTTTTTCCATCAGTTGCGCGTCCTGCGCCGCCCCGTCGCGCGAATGCAGATCGGGCGCAATCAGCGCCATTCCCGCCACGCGCTGTGGCGCGATCAGCGCCAGGCAGAGCGCGGCATGGTTGTCGTCGCCGCGCGCCAGCACGCTGAAACGGGCAAGGCTTAAGCGGTCGGCGCAGGCCAAAGCCTCGCGCGCAAACGCATGGGCGTCCAGCTCTTCAGAAGCGCTCAAAGGTACGGCGGCTGGCGCCAGCGCGATCATGTGAAAGCTTTGCGCCAGATCGTCGAGCATGCGCGAGGCGGCGGGCTCGGGAAAGCCAAGGCACACAACCGGCGGGCAATCCCCCGCGTGCTGACCGGCCTCCTGTTCAACCAAAGCAAAGGCATGCGTTTCGATAATGCGGGCGCGCCAGCGTGGCGATGCGGCGTGAGCGTCTGGCATTTGCGCGCCTCCTTGCGTATGCATGACCCGTCTACACAAAAGCGCACAAAGCCTTTAGGTTCAGCCCGAACGAGGCGGAAACAAAACATGCTGAATATCGCAATTGTGGGACTTGGCCATTTTGGCCAAAGGCTGGTTGAGGCCGTCAACGGCCATTCGCACAAGGTTCGCTTCACGATGGCTGTGGCGCCGCGTCATGAGCTTGTGCGCGATTTTGCAGCCGCCAAACATCTGGTGCTGACGTCCGATTACGCCAGCGTTCTGGCCAATCCCACTATTGCGGGCATCGTTTCCTGCGGCCCGGCGCATTTGCACGCCGCCCATTCCCTGCAGGCGTTGAACGCGGGCAAGCCGGTGCTGGGCGTCAAGCCGATGGCGCTGTCGGGCGCGGATGCGCAAGCGTTGAAAGCCGCTGCAGACCAGCGCAAACTTGTGCTGGCTCTGGGCTATGACCGCTGCTTTATGCCTAACGTCGCCATGCTCCGGGACGAATTGAAAGCGGGCTCTTTAGGCGAGCTGTTGCATACCGAGGGCGATTTCTGCGTCCATCGCTATCATCGCTTCAAACACGGTGAATGGAAGGGCGATCCGCTCTCCTCCCCGCCCGGCGGGCTCGCCGATCACATGCTCTATCTGACGATTGAAGCGCTTGGCGCGGTATCGCAGGTGCATGCGCTGTCGCGTTTTGACGTCACCGATAACGGCCTTGCCGATTCAACGGCGGTGCTGATGCGCATGCAAAACGGCGCCAGCGCTTTTCTCACCGCCATCGGAACAACGGCGAAATACCACCGCTTTCAGGTGTTCGGCACGAAGGGCTGGGCCGAATTGCGCGGCTCGAATTCTTTCCGCCTGCAAACGACCGACGGGCGCAAAATTGACGAGACGCTGCCTGAGGCCGACCCTGAATTGCTGGAGGTCGAGGCCTTCGCCGACGCTATCGCAGGCGCCAGGCCTTTTCCCGTTGCGCAGGATCAAGCCGTGCATGCCGTGACTGTGCTGGAGGCGATTGCGCAATCGGCCAATGAGAAGCGGGTGGTGGATGTGGCGAGTAGGCAGTAGAAGAATACCACTCATCCGCCGCGCTCCGCGCGTCACCTTCTCCCGCAAGGGGAGAAGGTGCGCCATGCGTTAGGAAGGGGCGGATGAGGGGTTCTTCGGCTACTTGCCAATAGCCTTGTTATAATAAGAAAGATCGTAATATTTTTCCGGCGCGCTCATCTTCTTCTGCGGCGTGGCGTATTGCTCGCGCAAGCTGATCACGGTCTTCAGGCCCTCGATGTCGAGCGCGCCTTTGGGCGCCAGCGCAGCCGGTCCCTTTGTCAGCCCGTTGATGCCGGGCTGCGCGGCGGCTTCCGGAATTTTCACTTTGGCGGCCAGAATCCTGGCGGCCTCCTGATTGTTGGCTGGATCATAAATCCAGTCGATCGCAGAAATCATCGCGCGGATATAACCGACGGTCGCCTTCTCATTCGCCTTGGCCCAATCGCGATTGGCGATCTGCACGGTCGCCTGGTAGCGGCCCACGCTCTGGATTGCATCGCCGATGAAGGTAAAGCCCGCTTCTTTGGCCTGCGTCGTGAAAGGCTCGCTGATCAGGCCTGCTGATTTCGTTCCAGCCTTCAGCGCCTCAAAGCGCTCGCGCGTGCCTCCCACGCGCACGAACGTGTAATCCTTGGGGCCAAATCCGTTGCTCTCCAGCATCCGCCGCAACACGAAGGCGTAGCCGGTGGTCAGCGAATCGAGCGCGAATTCCTTCCCTTTCAGATCATTGAGGTTCTTGATCGAGGGCAGGGCCATCAGCGCCAGCGATGTCGATGCGCCGCCCATGATGACGATGAGATCGGGCGTGCGTTCCGTCTTGGCCGAGCCCTGACCTTCCTGATAGGCGATGAGATTATCGACCGCCGTGCTGGCGACCTGAAACTTGCCGTCTATCAGGTTTCCCATCTGGAAGCCGGAATTGGGCGTGGGGGTCGTTCGCACTTCAAGGCCTTCGCGCGCGAAGAAGCCCTTCTCCTGCGCCACATAAATGGGCGTGGCGCTGGCGCCGGGGAAAATGATCGCTTCCATCACCTGATTTTGCATCACCTGATTTTGCGCACGCGCCGCCCCACTGGCGATAGCGGCGCTGGCGGCGATGATTGCGAAAGCAAACTTGCGTGTGGTTTTCATGCTCTTCCCCCGTGCAGCGCTCGTTAATCCTGGCGCCAGATGATGTCCTGATCGATGTCCTCAACGCGCTGCAGGCCGACATAGGCCATGGTGCGCTTCATCTCGTCTTTCAGAATGGCCAGCGCTTTTTCCGCGCCCGGCTGCCCGCCAGCGGCCACGCCGTAGAGCGTCGCGCGGCCCGCCAGCACGGCTTTGGCGCCTAGTGCGAGGCATTTCACTATGTCGCTGCCGCGCCGCACGCCCGAATCCACGATCACGTCCACCTTGTCGCCGACATGGGCGACGATCTTGGGCAATACCGCAATGGTGGCTGGCGCGCTGTCCATATTGCGCCCGCCATGGTTGGAGACGACGATGGCGTCGGCGCCGCGCTCCACGGCCATTTGCGCATCGTCCACGCGCATCACGCCCTTGATGATGAGCTTGCCGGGCCAGATGTCGCGCAGCCGGTCCACGTCCTCCCACGACACTCTATCGGCGCGCATGGCGGTGGCGTGACCAGCGGCGCGTTTGCCGCCTCCCGTCATCCGCATCTGGTATTTTTCGGGATAATTCACATGCTCGGGCATGCGCCCGCCCATCACGTAGCGGCCCATCACGGTCGCCAGCCATTCGGGATGTTTCAGCATATCAACGATGCTGCGGGCGTTGAGCTTGTAGGGCTGCGAGAAGCCGTTGCGCGCATTGTGCTCGCGATTGGCGCCATGGCCGATGTCCACCGTCCACACCAAAGTCTCAAAGCCCGCTTTGGCGGCGCGGCGCACCAGCTCGTAGGATAATTCCTTCTCGCGCCACATATAAAGCTGGAACCATGCGCGGGCGCCCGATTCCTGCGCAACTTTCTCCATCGGCGTGTTGGAGCCGGTGGCCAGCGTGAACGGAACCCCGGCGCGCCCGGCGGCTTTGGCCAGCTCTAACTCGCCTTCGTGCCAGGTGAGGCCCGCAATGCCGGTGGGCGCAATGATGAGAGGCATAGCGGATTTTGCGCCCAATATCTGTGCATCGAGCTGCACATCCGACACATCGACCAGAATCTTGTTCAGCAATTTGGTCGCGTTGAGGGTCGCGCGATTGTTGTCGAGCGAGATCTGATCCTCGGTGCCCTTATCGATATATTCGAACACGCCCTTGGGCAGGCGGCTTTTCGCGACCTCGCGCAGGTCAGCGATGTTGTAGCAATGGTCCAGCCGACCCATGGGGCGTCTATCCTCCCGGTTTCCCGCCTGTTTCGGCAGATGATCGCAACCGTAGAAGCGGGCATGGCGACTGTCCAGAGGCACATTAAACTTATAATTTATGTATATAAAAAAAATATACATTTTCAAACCATGAAATATGTGCAAAGGTCAGTTTCTCATCTGGAGCCTCGCCATGTTCGCTCGTTTGCCCGTTAGCCGCCGCATCCTTTTTCCCGCCGTCGCCGCCTTGTTTTCCGTTTCCATAATCGCGCCAGCCATGGCCCAGAATGTTCAGGCGCGCGTGGGTTACATCCCGATTTTGGGCGCAGCCCCCATTTTCGTGGCCGACAAGGAAGGGTTCGCCAAAGCGGCGGGCGTGGATCTGCGCTTCACGACATTTGAATCCGGCCCGAACATGATTCAGGCTCTGGCGTCCGGCACGCTCGATGTTTACGTGGCGGGCGTCTCGCCGCTCGGGGTCGCGCGCTCCAAGGGCATTGACGTGCGCGTGGTGACGGCGACGGCGGTCGAGGAGATGACGGTGGCCGTCGGCGCCCCGCTCGCTGCATTCTTTACGCCCGGCGTCTCGAACGCCGCCGCGTTCAAGGCCTTCCGCGCCAAGAATGGCCGCGCCGCCAGAATCGCAACCCAGCCGCCCGGCTCGGTGCCGCACACCACGCTCAATCATTGGCTGTTTGTCGCCAGCAAAGTGGACGCGGCCGACGCGCAGATCGTGCCGATGGGCATTGATGCGACCCAGCAGGCGCTGCTTGCTGGCGCAGTCGATGGCGCAACCATCCGCGAGCCTACAATCGCCATCGTCCAGACGCGCGATCCGCGCATCAAGCTCGTGGCCCTTGGCGGCGACATGTTCCCCAACCAGCCCGGGTCAGTGGTCGCAGTGTCGGGCGCGTTTGCGCAGAAGAACCCGCAGGCCGTGCAGGCCATCGTCGAATCGGTGGTCAAGGCGATAGACCTGATCCAGAAAGACCCCAAGCGCGCCGCGCCCCATATTGAAGCTGCGCTGGGCAAGGGCATCATCGCGGTCTCGGTGATCGAGAAGGCGCTTGCCTCGCCCGCCACCAAATTTGTGGCCGATCCGCGCGCGATTATTGAAGCGACCAAGAAAATGCAGACCTATCAGGTCTCGCTGGGAACGCTCAACGAGGACGTGCCGCTTGATGGTCTGTTTGACGCGTCCTACTTCATCAAGGCGACGGCTAAGTAAGCCGCCTCGATCCGCGAACACGAACGAAAGCGCGTCTCATGACCAAACGCAGTTTTGCGTACAGACTGCTGCCGCTGCTCGGCCTCGTCGCTTTCCTGCTGGTGTGGGAGGCGATGCCGCGCCTTGGGCTCGCCTCGCGGGTGCTTTTGCCCGCGCCAAGCGATCTGCCGGACGCATTCATGCGCGAGCTGGCAAACGGCATGTGGCTGAAATCGGTTGGCCTCAGCCTGTCGCATTATACGCTGGGCCTGCTTGTGGGGCTCGGCGCCGGAATCGGGCTTGGCGTGCTCACCGGCATGTCGAACGTTGCCGAAGGCCTGTTCGCGTGGGTGAGCCGCGTGCTGCGGCCGATTCCGGGGCTAGCCTGGGTGCCGTTTGCGATTATCTGGTTTGGCGTCAGTCAATCGGGCGCGGTGTTCATCATCGCCATCGGCGTGTTCTGGATCGTGTATTTTGCGACCCATGGCGCTATTCGCGGCGTGGATCGCGATTACATCGAGCTGGCCAAGGCGTTCGGCTTCACCGGCCCGCTGGAGCGCCTGTTCAAAGTGCTGCTGCCAGCCGCCACTCCGGGCATTCTGGTCGGCGCGCGCACCGCTTTGGGGCAGGCGTGGATGGCTGTCGTTGCGGCTGAACTTTTCGGCGTGACGGGATTGGGCAGCCGCATGATGCAGGCTTCAAGCCTGCTCGCCACCGATATCGTCGTCGTCTACATGCTCACCATGGCCGCCCTCTATGGTTTGATGGACACATTCTTCATGGCCGCACAGGGAAGGCTCCTGCGATGGAAGCCGTAAGCGCCTCAAAACTGCCCGATCACGTCATCGACATTGAGGGCCTCGCGCTCTCTTTCGATCAGGACGGGAAGCGCACGCACGTGCTGCGCGGGCTCGATCTGAAAATAGCGCCGGGCGAATTCGTGGCGGTGGTCGGCGCCTCCGGGGTTGGCAAATCAACGCTGCTGCGCGTGCTGATGGGGCTGGCCCCGCAGAGCGAGGGCAAAGTCGTCGTGACGCCCGATCCCGCCGCTGAACGACCAATGGCGCTGGTGTTTCAGGATTCGCGCCTGCTGCCGTGGCGTCGCGTCATCGCCAACGTGTCGTTTGGCCTTGAGAAAACGCGCCTGCCAGCCGTCGCCCGGCGCGAGCGCGCAATGCAGGCGCTGGGGCTTGTCGGCTTGTCTGACCTTGCCGATCGCTGGCCGTGGCAATTGTCGGGCGGTCAGCGCCAGCGCGTGGCGCTGGCCCGCGCGCTCGCCGTGCGGCCCTCGATCCTGTTGATGGACGAGCCGTTCTCGGCTCTGGACGTGGCGACCCGCGAAGGCTTGCAGGACGAATTGCTGCGCGTGTGGCGCCAGACCGGCAAAACCATCGTGTTCGTGACCCATGATATCGAAGAGGCGGTCTATCTCGCCGACCGGATCGTGGCTTTGGGCGGCAAACCCGGCGAGGTCAGGTCCGTGCGCGTGATCGACGTCGCCCGCCCGCGCCGGCGCGGGGCGCTTGCCTTGCAGGATATCGCCGCCAAGGAGAAAGCTGACATCACCGCTGATGCTGCCGCGCCGGTGGAAGACTATGTGATCTGAAAAAACGTCGCAGCTGCCGCCTTTCTTCATTTTTTGTTTTAAATACAAAGCGTTGCAAAACTGTACCTACGCTTGACAGGCTGTAGTCCCGCTAATATGTTAAAACCGCTCGCGAGGGTAGTCTGAACAACAATAAAATGTTTGCAGCTCGGCTTGTCCGGTGTTGATTTTCAGGCGCTTTCGGGATCAAGGGCGGCTATATTGTGCGTTATGCGTGACGTACAGGATGATCCCCATGATCGAAAATGATCGGAGCGACGACGAGGCCCTGAAAGCGCGTCTGGAGCGGCTCGCAAGCGCTCTTCAGAATAAACGCAATGAAGAGCCTCGAAAGAGCGCGTCAGACGATGCGTCGGCGAGCACCACGGGACGCGCATTGAATCTGGGCGTTCGCGTGCTATCAGAGTTTGTAGCGGGCATCATTGTCGGGTTGGTCATCGGACTGGTTCTTGACAACTGGTTCTCAACTAAGCCGTTGTTCTTGATCGTTTTTCTGGCGTTCGGGACGGCGGCCGGCTTCTATAACGTATACCGAATCGCTGCTGGGCCGCAGGCTCGAAACGGTGGTTCTTCATGATTTTTCGCGCCGCTGCGCGATGGCGAGACTAAGATCGAGGGCAAAGACGTGGCTGCTTCCGCCGGAAACACAATCGATCCCATCCACCAATTCCAGGTGAACAAGATTGTTCCGATCAATCTGTTTGGTCAGGACGTGTCATTCTCCAACGCGTCCTTGTTCATGGCGATCGTGGTGCTCTCGATTTTGGGCCTGATGGTTTATGGCACGCGCAAGCAGGCGTTGATCCCCGGTCGCCTGCAAGCGGCGGCCGAAATGTCCTATGAATTTGTCGCTGCCACTGTGCGCGGTTCTGCGGGGCAGGAGGGGATGCGCTTTTTCCCCCTCGTTTTTTCGCTGTTTATGTTCGTGTTGTTCTCGAACCTCATCGGCCTTGTACCGTACACGTTCACGGTCACCAGCCAGATTCTCGTGACTTTTGCCTTCGCCGCGCTCGTGATCCTGACCGTGCTGCTTTATGGCTTCTGGTGCCATGGCCTTCACTTCCTGCGCCTGTTTGTTCCATCGGGCGTGTCGCCGGCTTTGCTCTGGTTCGTGATGCTGATTGAGGTTATTTCCTTCCTCTCGCGTCCGATTTCTTTATCCGTGCGACTGTTCGCCAACATGTTGGCCGGTCACATCACGTTGAAAGTTTTCGGTGGATTCGTCGCCATGCTGATGGGTGCCGGAGCGTGGGCTGCGCTTGCGCCGCTGCCACTTCTCGGCGTTGTCGCTCTCACCGCGCTCGAGCTTCTCGTCGCGGTGCTGCAGGCGTACGTATTCGCCATCCTCACTTGCGTCTATCTCAACGACGCAATCCACCCGGGCCACTGATAAATATCAACAACAGACGGTCGCCCTCTTACAAAATCGAACAGGAGTTCGACATGGATCCCGTAGCAGCTAAGTATATCGGCGCCGGTCTGGCCGCCATCGGCATGGGCGCCGCCGCCATCGGCGTGGGCACGATTTTCGGTAACTTCCTCTCCGGCGCTCTGCGCAACCCCTCTGCGGCAGACGCCCAGTTTGGTCGCGCGTTCATCGGCGCAGCACTTGCGGAAGGCCTCGGCATTTTCGCGTTCCTTGTCGCGATTTTGCTGCTCTTCGTGGTCTAGTTTCTTTCATGCGCGGTTCTCGCCTTGCGATGAGCCGCGCATGGTCTTTGAGTAAATCTACTTCGCCATTTTGGCCCTGACGTTCCGGACTGCACGATGTTCATCTCAGATGCCTTCGCCGCCACAGCGGCAAATTCGAGCGCTCCCGCAGCCAAGGGCGTGTTCCCGCCTTTCGACGTATCGACGTTCCCGGCCCAATTATTCTGGCTCGTGATCACGTTCGGAACGTTGTATTTTGTGATGTCGCGGATCGCGCTGCCCCGCGTTGCGAAGATCATCGACACGCGCCGCCTGCGTATCGATAATGATCTTGAAGTCGCCGCCGCCGCCCAGAAATTTGCGGAAGAGGCAGGGGCTCACTACGAAAGGACGCTGGCCGACGCCAAGGCGACCGTTCAGAAGAGCGTACAGGATGTACGCGATAATCTGGCCGCAGACAGCAACGCCAAGCGTAAGGCGCTGGAAAGCAACCTCAATGCACATCTTGCAGAGGCTGAGGCCAAGATTGCCGCCGGCAAGGCGCAGGCTATGGACAATGTTTCCGCCATCGCTACGGAAGCGGCGGGTGCCATCGTTCGTCAGATCACCGGCCGCGACGCCGATCCCCAAGCGTTGGCCAAGGCCGTCGCCGGCCAGAACGTCTAAGGAGAGCGTGATGCATTTTGACGAGAGTTTCTTCGTCGCGCTCGGCTTCGTGCTGTTCGTCCTGCTTCTGGGTTACCTCGGGGTTCACCGCACGCTGGCCAAAGCGCTTGATGATCGCGCCTCCCTGATCGCAGACGAATTGGCGCAAGCCAGCCGCCTGCGCACGGAAGCCGAGGCTGTGCTCGCCTCCTACCAGAAAAAGGCGGCTGAGGCCCAATTCGAGGCTGACGCCATTCTCACCACTGCTCGAGAAGAAGCCGAGGCGCTAGCCGCCGAGACCGCCAAGCGGATGAGCGAATTCGTCGCCCGCCGCACCCAGCAGGCGGAAGCCAAGATCGTCATCGCCGAATCGCAGGCGATGAACGACGTGCGCTCGGCTGCCGCCGACGCCGCCGTGAAGGTCGCCGAGACGATCCTGCGCGCCCAGATGCAGGACGGCGCCAGCGCCGACATGTTGACACGTGGCATCGGCGACGTCCGCAAGGGCTTCGCGCACTAAGCTCTTTTAGATTTACCAATAAAAAAACCCCGGAGCGCGCTCCGGGGTTTTTGTTTTTTGGGGCGCCGTCTATTCCGCAGCCTCGTCTTCGGCGATTGGCGCGGGGGGCGTCCAGCGCAGGATCGGCTGGCGGGCGGCGCGCGTCTCGTCGAGCCTGCGGCGGGGCGCGTAATAGGGCGCGCCCGAAAAGCGCTCCAGCTCGCCCCTGCGCACGCTGAAAGTGAGATCGCGCAGCGTCATAATGAACAGATCGACCGAGGCGCGCGATTCGGATTCGGTGGGCTCGATTAGCATTGCGCCGGACACGACAAGCGGGAAGTACATCGTCATCGGATGATAGCCCTCGTCGATCATCGCCTTGGCGAAATCGAGCGTGGTGACGCCGGTTCCCTTGAGCCAGCGATCATCGAACAAAGCCTCATGCATGCAGGGGCGGTCGCCAAACGGTGCGCTCATCACGTCGCCAAGGCCAACGCGCACATAGTTCGCGTTGAGAACGGCGTCTTCGGAGGCCTGCCGTAACCCGTCCGAGCCGTGCGACATCATGTAGGACAGCGCGCGCACGAACATGCCCATCTGGCCATGGAAAGCGGTGAGGCGCCCAAAGGCTGCGCCATCGCCAGTCTCTTCCACGAGCGTGAGAGTCTCTAAATCCGCCCCAACGCGGCGCAGGAAGGGCGCTGGCGCAAACGGCGCGAGAGCTTCCGACAACACGACCGGGCCGGCGCCCGGTCCGCCGCCGCCGTGCGGGGTCGAGAACGTCTTGTGCAGATTGATGTGCATGGCGTCCACGCCCAGATCGACGGGGCGCACCTTGCCGACGATGGCGTTGAAATTGGCGCCGTCGCAATAGAAATAGCCGCCTGCCTCGTGGATCGCGGCGGCAATCTCCACCACTTCAGGCTCAAACAGGCCGCAGGTGTTGGGGTTGGTGAGCATGATGGCGGCCACGTCAGGCCCGCATGCTTCGCGCACAGCCTGCGCGCTGACCGTGCCGTCTTCGCGGGCGGGGATCGCGCGCACCTCAAAGCCGATCAGCGCAGCGGTGGCGGGATTGGTGCCGTGGGCGCTGTCAGGCACCAGCACCACTTTGCGCGTCGAGCCTTCGCCGCGCGCGGCCAGTGCGGCCTTGATCGCCATCATGCCGCAAAGTTCGCCGTGCGCGCCAGCCTTGGGCGACATGGCGACCGCATGGGCGCCGGTCAACTCCATCAACCAGCCCGACAACACCTCGATCAGCTCCAGCGCGCCCTGCACGGTGGATGTCGGCTGCAAGGGATGCACGTCGGCAAAGCCGGGCAGACGCGCCAGCTTTTCGTTGAGGCGGGGATTGTGCTTCATGGTGCAGGAGCCCAGCGGATAGAGCCCTGCGTCAATGGCGTAATTTTTCTGCGACAGGCGCACGTAATGGCGCATGGTTTCGGGCTCGGACAGGCCCGGCAGATCGAGCGGCGTTTTGCGCGCATGCGCGCCAAGGCGCGGCGTGAACGCCTCGGGCTCATCCATATCGATCCCGCTGACTTCCGGTCTGCCGATCTCAAAGATCAGCGCCTCGCGGGTTTGCAGCGCGCGGTTTCCAGTGAACGTCTTGCGATTATAGGCGGGTGCAGATTCGCCTGCGCCAGTGGGGCGGCCTTGATTGTTGAGCATGGTCAAAACCCCTTAATGCGCGAGCTGGGAGGAGAGCGCCGCGACAAGCGCCGCGCGGTCTTCGTCCGTATTGGTTTCAGTCGAAGCGATGAGCAAAAGATCGTCGAGGCCTGCGCGCGGCAGCAGCCTCGACATCGGCACGCCAGCCAGAACCCCTTGCGCGGCAAGCTTTTCGACAAGCTGGCCCGCATCGCCCTTCACGCGAATCGTGAACTCGTTGAAGAAAGTCTGGTTCAGCACTTCAACGCCGGGCACGCGCGCCAGCATGTCGGCGAGCTTGACGGCGTTTGCATGGTTGACGCGCGCCAGCGTGCGCAAGCCGCTCTCGCCCAGCAGGGTCATGTGGATCGAGAAAGCCAACGCGCACAGGCCTGAATTGGTGCAGATGTTGGACGTCGCCTTCTCGCGGCGAATATGCTGCTCGCGCGTTGAGAGCGTCAGCACGAAGCCGCGCTCGAAATTGGCGTCCAGCGTCTCGCCCGCCAGGCGCCCCGGCATCTGGCGCACGTATTTTTGCCGCGTTGCGAACAGGCCCACATATGGCCCGCCAAAGTTCAGCGCATTGCCGATGGATTGACCCTCGCCGACCACAATGTCGGCGCCCATTGCGCCCGGCGGCTCGATCAGGCCCAGCGAGACGGCTTCCGTAAACACCGCGATCAGCAGTGCGCCGTTCTCGTGACATTTTGCGGCCAGCGCGTTGAGATCGCGCAGATTGCCGAACACGTCCGGCGTTTGCACGACGACGCAGGAGACGGTCTTGTCGATGCAGGCCAGCATGTCCTCGCCCGCCAAAACGTCGGGCGCCATGGTCATCACGTCGTCGCCCGCCATGCGCGAGAGCGTGCGCACCACTTCAGCGTAATGGGGATGCAATCCGCCCGACAGAACAGCCTTCTTGCGGCGGGT
>CAMCMI010000003.1 GCA_945875875.1 Rhizobium sp. Q54 | reverse complement strand
ATCACGCTGGGCTATGTGGCGGTGGCCGAGTTTGCGCGCGCGCTCAATCTCGATTCAAGGCTGGAGCGGGTGCGCGACGTGGCGCTGCTGCTAAGCGCGGCGATTGGCGGCGCACTGATCGTGGGCCTGTGCCTCATCGTATTTCTGCTCGGCGCCGGGGCGTTGGGCGTTGCGCAGGCGGCGCTGGACTGGTGGCCGATGCTGGTGGGCGATCTCATTGGCATCGCCGTGGTCACGCCGCTGGTGCTGCGCTCGTCGCGCGCGCGTGTGCGGGCGCAAATGACCGATTCATCGTTTGTCGCGGGCGTTTCAGCCGCCGCTTTGGCGGCCGCCGCCTCCGTCCTGTTCATGCTGAGCCAGGGCGAGCAGAGCGCCTATCAGGCGTTCTCGTTCCTGTTCCTGCCCATTGTATTCGCGGCCCTTCGCAACGGGCTGGACGGCGCCTGCATCGCGCTGGCGGCCACGCAATTGGCGCTGCTGGCCGGGCTCGATCTGTTTGGCTATGACGCCAGCGCCTTCACAAGCTTCCAGACCTTGATGGCCGTGCTCACGGCCGCCGGCCTGCTGGCGGGCGCGGTGTCGAGCGAGCGCGACGCCGCCAGCCGTTCCGCCCGCAACGCCCGCGCGCTGTTGAAAGAGAAAGAATCGGAGGCCGCCCGCGCCGACCGTTTCCAGCTCGTCACCGGGCTCGCCTCCGCGCTCTCGCACGAGATCAACCAGCCGATGACGGCGGCGCGCGCCTATGCCCGCACGGCGCAGAAACTGGCCGAGGTGCCGGAGGCCGACATTTCCCGCGTGCGTGATTACGTCAACCGCAGCGTTGAACAGATCGACCACGCCGCCGCGATCTTGCGCAGCACGCGCGAGTTTCTGCGTCGCGGAGATCCTGGTCGCGCACCCACGCAGCCTGCGACCATCGTGACCGATTCGCTGACGCTGATGCGCCCGCTGGCTGTGGAAAAGCGCGTGCGTATCGCCAGCGACGTTCAGCCGCGCCTGCCCGCCTGCTATTGCGACCGCATCCAGATTCAGCAAGTGCTGATGAACCTGATGGACAATTCCATCGCTGCCCTGAGCAGCGCAAAAATCGCCAATGGCGCCGTCGCTGTGCTCGCGCGCATGGCGCCCAATGGCTCGCAGATTGAGTTTGTCGTGCGCGACAACGGACCCGGCGTCGATCCAGAATTTGCCGCCCGCATGTTCGAGGCGCTGGCGACCACAAAAAAAGACGGGCTTGGACTGGGACTGGCAATCAGCGCGAGTATAGTGGAAGCTCATCAGGGACGCATCTGGCTCGAAAGCGGAGAGCCGGGCGCCACAGAATTTCGGTTCGTCATCCCGGCGGCGCCGGGTCTGCGAGAAGGGGACGTCAGTGAGCCATCCTAAAATTGCGGTCGTGGACGATCAGGAAGCCGTGCGCTCGGCGCTGGGCGATATGCTCGGCGTCTATGGCTATCAGGTGGAGTTGCATGAATCGGGCGATGCGTTTCTGGCCTCGCCCGGCGCCGCAGACGTTGGATGCGTGATCGCCGACGTGCGCATGCCCGGCACCGACGGCATAGCGCTCGTGCGCGAACTCGCCCAGCGGGGCATCGACGCGCCAGTGGTGCTGATCTCGGGACATGCCGACGTGCCAATGGCGGTCGCGGGCCTGAAGGCGGGCGCGCAGGACTTCATCGAAAAGCCGGTGGACGACGTGCGTCTTGTGGCCGCCATCAACCGCAGCCTCGCCTCGCGCTTCGAGCGGCAGGCAGGCAGGCAGGCCAACCGCGAGGCTGAAACCCGCTTTGAGCGTCTGACCCCGCGCGAGGTGGAGGTGTTCGATCTGGTGGCCGAGGGCATGACCAGCCAGACCATCGCAACCCAGCTTGGCATCAGCGCCCGCACGGTCGAGAGCTATCGCGCCCAGTTGATGGAAAAACTCCAGCTCGATTCTGTGGCGTCAATCGTGCGGCTGGCCGTAAAGCTGGGGCGGGTGACGGCTTAATTTCGGGCAGTGACGAACACGCCGCCTTCTCCCGCCTGCGGGAGAAGGAAAGGCGGAGCGCCCAATGCTATTCCGCCGCCTCTCTCCCATAAGACGTCGGATCATAATTCAGCACAGGCGCAAGCCAGCGCTCTGCTTGCGTAATGCCCATGCCTTTGCGGCGCGCGTAATCCTCAACCTGATCGCGCTCAACTTTCGCCACGCCGAAATAATGCGCTTCGGGGTGGGCGAGATAGAGGCCGGACACGGACGAGCCGGGCCACATCGCAAAGCTCTCCGTGAGCTTCACGCCAGCGCGGCGCTCGGCTTTCAACAGGTCGAACAATGTCGCCTTCTCGGTATGGTCGGGCTGCGCGGGATAGCCGGGGGCGGGGCGCACGCCGCGATATTTCTCGGCGATGATGTCTTCAATCGACAGCGTCTCGTCTGCGGCATAGGCCCAGAATTCGCGGCGCACGCGCATGTGCATGCGCTCGGCGAAGGCTTCTGCAATGCGGTCGGCCAGCGCTTTGACCATGATGGAGGAATAATCGTCGTTGGCGCGCGCAAAGCGATCAGCGATGCGCTCCTCATTGGCGCCCGCCGTCACCACAAACGCGCCGATATAATCGGCTTTGCCGCTGGTCTTGGGCGCGATGAAATCCGACATCGCGATATGTGCGCGCCCGTCGCGCCGCGCCAATTGCTGGCGTAGCGTGTGCAAGGTCGCCAGCGTTTCGGTGCGCGATTCGCCTTTATAAAGCTCAATGTCGTCGCCAACCGCGTTCGCAGGCCAGAAGCCGATCACGGCCTTGGGATCGAACCAGCGTTCGGTGATCGCGCGCGCCAGCATGGCTTGTGCATCGTCGAACAATTGGCGCGCCACCGGCCCCTGATGCTCGTCTTGCAACAATGCAGGATAGCGGCCCTTCAAATCCCACGTCTGGAAGAATGGCGTCCAGTCGATATAGGGTACAAGCTCGGCGACGTCATAGGTCGCGAACGTGCGCTCGCCGGTGAATGTCGGCTTGGTAGCCGTGAACGAATCCCAATCGAGCTTCAACGCATTGGCGCGCGCGCGCTCAATCGGCACGCGCTGCTTGTCGAGTTCGGAGCGCGCATGGGCATCGGCCACGCGGCGATATTCGGCGCGGATGGTCTCAACATAATTATCGCGCGTAGCTGGCGATAACAGCGCGGAGACAACGCCAACTGCGCGGCTGGCGTCGGTCACATAGACCGCTTGTCCAAGCTTGTAATTGGGGTGAATCTTCACGGCAGTATGCACGCGGCTTGTGGTGGCGCCGCCAATCAGCAGCGGGATGTGGAAACCCTCGCGCTCCATCTCGGCCGCCACATAGCACATCTCGTCAAGCGAGGGCGTGATGAGGCCGGACAGGCCGATGATGTCGACGTTTTCCTTGCGGGCAATGTCGAGAATTTTCGCGGCGGGCGTCATCACGCCAAGGTCAATCACTTCGTAATTGTTGCACTGGAGCACGACGCCGACAATGTTCTTGCCGATGTCGTGCACGTCGCCCTTCACGGTCGCCATCAAAACCTTGCCGGCCTTGGCGGCGACGCCGCTGGCGTCCTGCTCCATATAGGGCATGAGGAAGGCGACCGCCTGCTTCATGACGCGGGCAGATTTCACCACCTGCGGCAGGAACATCTTGCCCGATCCGAACAAATCTCCGACGACGTTCATGCCCGCCATCAGCGGACCTTCGATCACGTCGAGCGGGCGGCTGGCGGCAAGGCGCGCTTCTTCCACGTCCACTTCCACAAAGTCAGTGATGCCGTTGACGAGCGCATGTTCAAGCCGCTTGTCGATGGGCTGCTCGCGCCAGGCAAGGTCCGCGCCTTTGGCCTGTTGCGTCGCGCCCTTGAAGCGGTCGGCCAGAGCCAGCAGGCGTTCGGTTGAATCGCTGCGCCGGTTCAGCACCACGTCTTCGCAGGCTTCGCGCAATTCGGCGTCAACGGTTTCATAAATCTGCAATTGACCGGCGTTGACGATGCCCATGTCCATGCCCGCCTGAATGGCGTGGAACAGGAACACCGAATGCATCGCCTCGCGCACATGGTCGTTGCCGCGGAACGAGAACGACAGGTTCGATACGCCGCCCGAGATATGGGCGTGCGGACAGCGCTTGCGGATTTCACGCGTGGCGTCAATGAACGCGACGCCGTAGCCATCGTGCTCCTCGATGCCGGTGGCGACCGCAAACACGTTCGGATCAAAAATAATATCTTGCGGGGGGAAGTTGATTTCATCAACGAGTAGCCTGTAGGCGCGCTCGCAGATCGCGACCTTGCGCTCGAACGAATCTGCCTGTCCCTCTTCGTCAAACGCCATCACGACGACGGCGGCGCCGTAGCTCGCCACAATGCGCGCCTGTTCGAGAAACTTGTCCTCGCCTTCCTTCATCGAAATCGAATTGACGATGGCTTTGCCCTGAATGCACTTCAGGCCAGCCTCGATAATGTCGAACTTGGAGGAATCCACCATCACCGGCACCCGCGCGATGTCGGGCTCGGAGGCGATGAGGTTGAGGAACGTCACCATCGCCTGCTTGGATTCAAGCAGGCCTTCGTCCATGTTGACGTCGATGATTTGCGCGCCGTTGATGACTTGTTCGCGCGCCACGTCGAGCGCCGCCGAGAATTCGCCGTTCTTGATGAGCTTGCGAAAACGCGCTGAGCCCGTCACGTTTGTGCGCTCGCCGACGTTGACGAAGCGAATGTCGGGCGTGAGCGTAAACGGCTCAAGGCCAGACAGGCGCAGCAGCGGCGCAATCGTTGGAATAACGCGCGGCTTTGCGTCTTTTATACGCTCGGCGATGGCGCGAATGTGATCTGGCGTTGTGCCGCAGCAGCCGCCGATGATGTTGACGATGCCCGCATCCGCAAACTCGCCCATCAGGCTTGCCATATATTCGGGGCTCTCGTCGTAGAGGCCAAATTCATTGGGCAGACCGGCGTTGGGATAGGCGCACACCAGCGTGTCGGCGATGCGCGACAGCTCTGCGATATGGGCGCGCATTTCGCGCGCGCCAAGCGCGCAATTCAGGCCTACGGCGACAGGCTTGATATGCGACAGCGAATTCCAGAACGCTTCCGGCGTCTGGCCAGACAGCGTGCGGCCTGAAAGGTCCGTGATCGTGCCCGACAACATCACGGGCAATTCAACGCCCGTCTCGCTGAATGCGTCATGCGCGCCAGCGTAAGCTGCCTTCGCGTTCAGCGTGTCGAAGATCGTCTCGATCAACAACAGGTCCGCGCCACCCTCGATCAGCGCAACAACGGCCTCGCGATAGGCCTCGCGCAATTCATCGAACGTGACGGCGCGATAGCCGGGGTCCGACACGTCGGGCGAGATGGACGCGGTGCGATTGGTGGGGCCAAGCGCGCCAGCCACAAAGCGGCGCCTGCCGTCTTTAGCCTGCGCCATGTCGCCAGCCTGCCGCGCAAGCCTTGCGCCGTCGCGATTGAGCGCGTGGACATAAGATTCGCAGCCGTAATCGGCCTGCGCAATCGAGGTGGAGGAGAACGTGTTGGTTTCGCAAATATCGGCGCCGGCCAGAAAATACGCCAGATGAATGTCGCGAATGGCGTCAGGCTGCGACAGGATCAGAATGTCGTTATTGCCCTTCTGGTCGTGGGCGTGATCCTTGAAGATCTCCCCGCGAAAATCAGCCTCGCTGAGCTTCAAATCCTGAATCATCGTGCCCATGGCGCCGTCGAGAACGAGGATGCGTTCTTTGGCGGCGGCGCGAAGGGCGGCGCGGGTTTCCTGTGCGGTGCGCTGCATGTCAGGCGGCCTTCTGTGCGGGCTGCGGGCGCAGGCCCAGCATGTGGCAGATCGCAAACACGAGATCAGCCTTGTTCATGGTGTAGAAGTGGAAGTCCTGCACGCCGCGATCCATCAGATCGAGCGCCTGTTCGGCGGCAACCGCTGCGGCGACAAGACGGCGCGTGGCGGCGTCTTCCTCAAGTCCCTCAAAGCGCGAGGCCAGCCATGCGGGCACGCTGGCGCCGGTCTTTTGCGCGAACGAGGCGGTCTGGCGGAAGTTCTGCACCGGCACCAGGCCGGGCAGGATCGGGATGTTAATCCCCTTGGCGCGCACGCGGTCGAGATAGCGCAGGTACATGTCGTTTTCGAAAAAGAATTGCGTGATCGCGCGCGTGGCGCCCGCGTCGATCTTCGCCTTCAGAACGTCGATGTCCTGATCGAAGGTCGCGCTTTCTGGATGCTTTTCGGGATAGGCCGAAACGCTGACCTCGAAATCGCCGATCTTGCGCACGCCAGCCACCAGATCGGTGGAGGTCGCGTAACCCTCGGGATGGGCTGCGAACGCCGTGCCGATGCCGCCCGGCGGATCGCCGCGCAAGGCCACAATATGACGCACGCCGATGCCCTGATAGCCGGTCACGACCTCGTCGATCTCGGCCCGGCTTGCGCCGACGCAAGTCAGATGCGCGGCGGGCTTCAGGCTGGTCTCATTCATCAGGCGCGCGAGCGTTGCATGCGTGCGCTGGCGGGTGCTGCCGCCGGCGCCATAGGTGACGGAGACAAAACTCGGGTTCAACGGCGCAAGACGCTCGATTGAGCCCCAGAGCGCCGTCTCCATCTCCTCGTTTTTGGGCGGGAAGAATTCAAACGACACGTTGATCGGCGGCGCGCCGGCGCGGCTGGGGCGGAGGGCGTCAAGCATCAGGCAAGCTCCAATGAATTGGGCAGAAAGTCAGAGACTACGCGCGGATCGCGGGCGACCCATATGGAAACGGTGAGCTTGTCGGCGCGGCCCGCTTTCAGGTCGCGGCCGGGCAGAATATCAAGGCCAAGTTCGAGCAGGATTTCCTCGATCTCCGCCCGCTCAAAGCCAAGCCGGCGATGGGCATGGCTCTCGCGCAGGAATTCCAGCGCATGGGGCGCAAAATCCACCACAACAAGCCGCCCGCCGGGGCGCATGGCGCGGGCCGCCTCTTTCAGCGCCCGCACCGGATCGTCGAGATAGTGCAAAACCTGATGCACCAGCACGAGGTCGTAGGCGTCACGCTCGACGGGCAGGGCGTACATGTCGCCTTGACGCAGCTGGACATTACGCAGATTGGCGCGCTCAACGCCCGCCCGCGCCACCGCGAGCATGGCGGGGCTGAGATCGACGCCGACGACGCGCTCGGCATGGGGGGAGAGCAATTGCAGCATGCGCCCGGTGCCAGTTCCCACGTCAAGCGCGGCAAAAAGTGGGCCATCGCCCACGATTTTACCAATCGCGGCCTCAACGTCCGCCTCGGGAACGTGCAGCGAGCGGATGCGATCCCAATCGGCAGCTTGTTCGGCGAAATAGCGGGCGGCCTGTTGCGCCCGGGCCTGACGGATTTCGGTTAGCCGCAACCTGTCGGCTGTCAACACCGGGTCGGCGGCGTCGATCCGGCTCAAAATCTGTTGGGCGAGAGCGGCGGGCGCACCATTGGGGGCAAGGTTGAAAAACGCCCAGGCGCCCTCGCGATGGCGCTCGATCAGACCCGCTTCGACCAGCAATTTCAGATGCCTCGAAACGCGCGGCTGGGATTGGCCCAAAATGGCCACCAGTTCGGAAACCGTAATCTCCGCCTCCGCCAGCAGAGCCAGCAACCGCAGCCGCGTGGTTTCCCCCGCTGCCTCAAGCGCGTTCAGCACAGCATCGAAGGAGGCGATCTCGGTATGGCGGCGGGGTAAGTTCGACATAAAGATATGTTTATACGAGCCGCAGAATTTTGCAAGGAGGGAAGTGGGCAGTAAGGAGTGAAGGCAAATCCTCATCCGCCGCTTGCGAGCGCGAATGACACCTTTGCCCGCAAGGGGAGAAGGAAGCAGAGGCGCCGCTGCTAATCGTGTGCGCCCTAAAGCCTAGTCTCGCATCCCCATCAACACCTCATGCAGCGTCTTGACCGTCGAGACGTCGGCGGCGCCATCGACGCGTTGCTGGCGGAAATGGCGCTGGAAGGCGGCCACGACATCGCGGGTTGTCTTGTCGTAGACGCCGGTCAGCGGCAGGCCGTAGCCATAGAGCGCCAGCATCGCCTGCAAGGCGCGCACGGGCTGGCCTTCTTCGCCAAAGACGAGCGGGGAATCGTCCTCCAGCGGCGCCGGCTCGACCCAATGGCCAACGCCCGAGAGCGCCAGCTCAGCCCATGGAAAGCGCTCGCCGGGATCGACCTTGCGACCGGGCGAGACATCGGAATGGGCGAGCACGCGCACGGGCGCAATATTGTGGCGAGTTATGAGATCGCGGCAAAGCGCGATCACCCCGTCGATCTGCCGTCCGGGAAAATGCGGCAGGCCTGCGGTATGGCCGGGGTTGACGATCTCGACGCCGATGGACAGCGAATTGACGTCGGTCGCGCCGCGCCATGATGACAGGCCCGCATGCCAGGCGCGGCGCGCTTCGGGCACGAGCTGGATGATGCGGCCGTCTTCTTCAATGAGGTAATGAGCGGAGACCTGCGAGCGCGGATCGCAGAGCCATTTCAGCGCCTCGCCGCCCGGATCGCGGCGCCATGCCTCGTCCCGCTCGCCGCCGGGCAAGCCGGTGTAATGCAGCACGATGGCGTCGGGCGCGGTGCAGCCGATCCGCGCGCCATGGTGGGGCGAGGCGACCACATCGCAGACCAGTCGTGAATCAGGATCAAAGGCGCGCATGAGCCAGCGTTAGCACATCGTGCAAAACACGAAAGCCTGACCCGGGCAGGCCAGGCTTTCGCTGCTCTGGACCCCTAGCGATAATATCCCGATTGACGGTAATATCGAACGCAAACCTGATTGCCGTATCGATCATACCCGACGCGGGCGCAACGCGGCGACGTGGCTGCGCCGATGGCGCCGCCCGCGACCGCGCCAATGGCTGCGCTCGCAAGCGCCCCGCCAGCCCGCCCGGTCGCGGCGCCGCCAATGACGGCGCCTGTCGCGCCGCCGATCAGTGCGCCGCCGCCGACACGCTGCTGCGGGGTGTTGCAAGCGGCGAGGGGAAGTGCAGTCGCAAGCGCGGCCGCCAACAAAAATGGCTTCATGAAAGATCCTCCAGAGATGCGCCCGAGCGCATGACGAAAAACGGGCAAAGATAAGATCAAGCCTGCAGGCCGTGCTTTCGTCAACCCCCGCATGCGCTAAAGGTTCCCAATCCCGCGCAGCTTGCCGAGACCTTTGTTTGCGAGGCCTTTGTTTGCTTGACCTGCCCGGCGCCAACCCTTACCCCCCAATGGCCAGTCGGCCGGACGGCCGCTGTCTTGCGACAGAGGAAAGTCCGGGCTCCACGGAGAAACGGTGCCGGATAACGTCCGGCGGGGGCGACCCCAGGGAAAGCGCCACAGAGATTGAACCGCCTGCCGGAGGGAGACTTCCGGGCAGGTAAGGGTGAAAAGGTGCGGTAAGAGCGCACCGCGCGGCCGGCAACGGGCGCGGCATGGCAAGCCCCACCGGGAGCAAGACCAAATAGGGACGACACAGCGCCGCAAGGCGTTGGGCCCGCTCCGGGTTGTCGTCCGGGTTGGTTGCTTGAGGCGGTCGGTAACGATTGTCCCAGAGGAATGGCCGTCACGTTGCGTCGCTTGCGGCGCAGCCCTACAGAACCCGGCTTACAGGCCGGCTGGCGCTTTTATCCGGCTTTGAAAACTCGAACGCCTCGAACTTGCCGTGCGCGGGAAGAGCCGCGGCCATGAACGCGCGTCGCCTTCTGGCGCGCAAAAACGACGCGATTGCGAGCAGCACGGAAGCAGAGACCAGGAAAAACGGAGCGTCCACCGCTATGCCGCGCAGGCCCGCATTGCTCGCAATCTGGGCCAATGCGCTGAACAGGGCGCCAAAGCAGAACGTCGGCATGGCGTAGCGCCCCAGCATCGAGCCGTAAGTCCACGCCAGCGGAAACATCGGCAAGATAAAGCGGCCCACGCGCGCAACCACCAGCGCCAACGCCAGAAAGTGCAATATCCGCGCGGGGCCAAGCGAAGACTTGCCCCAGAACGCCAGCTCCACCGCCGTTCGCTCATGCACGCGCTCATTGGGCACGCCCGCCAGCATCGCGACGAAGGCGACCACCAGAACGATACTCGCAGCCACAAGCAGCGCGCGGCTTTCCATCAAGCGCGCGAGGGCCTCGCGCTTTACGCCGCAAACATAGCCGATCACGAACAAAGCCTGCCATGCGAACGGATTGAAATACCAGACGCCCGTCCCCGGCCACGCGGGCAGGCCAAATCCCCACATGCGGGTGGCGGCGTAAAGCGCGAACGAGGAACACACCAGCGCGGCTAGGTTATTGCGCGCGAGCCAGGCGATCAGCGGGCCCATCGCAAACGAAACAATATAGAGCGGCAGAATATCGAAATAGCGCAATTGATGGGAGAGAAGCACTACGCCCGCAATTGTTTCCGCATTGGGAAGCATCGTGCGATTGTCACTGAGAATAGCAGATTGACCGTTGAGATATGCGATGGAATAGACGCAAATCAGGACCAGCGAAAACGCGACGTACCAAACATAAATGTTGAGCACGCGGCGCCACTCGCCGCCCGGAGAACCTTTCCCGCAACGCATGGCCAGCGCCAGTCCGGCGAGGAAAATCAGCACTTCAGCAGCGTCAGACCAGCCATACTGCCGATGCGTAAAGCGCGACAGGCTGTTGCCGGGAATGTGATTGATGAGGATTTCCATCAATGCAATTCCGCGCCAGAAATCTATCGTGTTGGGTGCGCGCATAGGGCAAGCTCGACGTTGATTGCGTGATCGCAAACTAGCGCCTTACTGTTGAGCTGTTGTTAATTACCTTGGGGAAGGCGACGCACAAAATATATGCCCGCGTCCGGCCCGGTGGCGCGGTTCTTTCCGCATCCCATTCAAACGATAAATTCAGGATCTGGCTCAAAACTGAAAAATCAATGACGTCTGTATATACGTTTAGCCAAGCTTATGTAAATATCCGCGTTGCCTGTGGATAACGGGCACAAGCGTTTCATCTTTGTTCCATAAGATTGCGGACGCTCTATTGATCGGTCTCAGCGCGAGCCAAAATCTCCCATGTCCTTTGTCCGCTTCACCCCGTCCTTTCTCGAAGAGATCAAGGTCCGGCTCCCTGTTTCGGAAGTCGTGCGCCGTCGCGTCAAGTTGACCAAGGCCGGGCGCGAGTGGAAGGGGCTCTCGCCGTTCACGTCCGAGAAATCGCCCTCGTTCTTTGTCAACGACCAGAAAATGGCGTGGTTTGACTTCTCGTCCGGCCAGAACGGCAACATCTTTGATTTTCTGATGATGACGGAAGGGCTCCCCTTTCCCGAAGCCGTGGAGCGGCTGGCGGGCGAGGCAGGGCTGTCGATGCCTGTCGTTTCCGAGGAGGCGATGGTCCGCGAGCAAAAGCGCGCCGGCCTGCAGGAGGTGATGGAATATGCCGCCGATTTCTTCTGCCAGAGCCTGAACGGGCGCACCGGCGCCAAGGCGCGCGGCTATCTGGCGGACCGTGCGTTGACCCCCGCAATCCAGCAGCAATTTCGCATCGGTTATGCGCCGGACGAGAAATACGCGCTGCGCGATCATCTGGCTGGCAAAGGCGCCAGCGCGGAGACGATGATCGAGGCTGGCCTGCTGGTCCACGGCGAGGGGATCGCGGTGCCCTACGACCGGTTTCGCGATCGGGTGATGTTCCCGATCTGCGACCGTTCGGGCAAGGTGATTGCCTTCGGCGGGCGGGCGCTGGAGAAGGACGTTCCGGCAAAATATCTGAATTCGCCGGAAACGCCGCTCTTTCACAAGGGCGCCACGCTTTACAACCACCACAACGCCCGCAAGCCCGCCTACGACAGGGGCAGCGTCATTGCGGTCGAGGGCTATGTGGACGTGATCGCCATGACGGGGGCAGGTTTCCCCAATGTGGTGGCGCCGCTTGGCACTGCGCTGACGCCCGATCAAGTCGAGCTGATGTGGCGCATGGCCGAGGAGCCGATCCTGTGTTTTGACGGCGACCGCGCCGGGCGCAAGGCCGCCCATCGCGCCATCGACACCGCCTTGCCGCTGCTGGGGCCGGGCCGCAGCCTGCGGTTCGCTTTTATGCCTGACGGGCAAGACCCCGACGATCTCGTGCGCACGCAGGGGCCTGAAGCGCTCGCCCGGGTCGTCGAGACAGCCCGCCCGCTGGTGGAAGTGCTTTGGAATCGCGAAGTCGAGGCGGGGCCGCTTGATACGCCCGAACGGCGCGCCGCGCTCGACCGGCGGCTGAACGAGGTGCTGCGCGAAATCAAGGACGAGACTTTGCGCGGCTATTACCGCGACGACATTCGCGCCCGGCTTGATGTTTTGCGCGGCAAAGGCCCGCGAGACCAGCGGGGTGGCGGGCGCCAGCCGTTTCAGCCGCGCGCAGGCGGTCAGGCTTTCAAGGGCGGACGTTTTGCGCCTCCGCCGCCGCAGGGCTACGTCTCGCAGCCGCTGACCGGCAGCCCGGCGCTGCAAAAGACCCAGACGTTCGCCTCCGGAAGCGGCGCCTCGATGCGCGAGGCCCAGATCGTGCTGACGCTGATGAACCATCCCATTCTGCTCGCGCGCCATCTTGAAGACCTGGCCGATCTGGAATTTGAAAGCCGCGACGCCGCCCGCCTGCGCAACGCCCTGACCGCGCTGGCGGCTGAAGCTATCGACAACCCCGAGCAATTGCGCGCGGAGCTCGACGTCATCGGGCTTGGGCCAGAACGTGGCCGCTTCGAGAGCATGTCGATGGTGGCGAATCTGTGGTGCGTGACCGCTGCTGCCGCCGAAGAAGACGCCGAACAATCACTTAGGCAGGCGCTGGCCTTGCATAGACGGGCGCGGGCGTTACATAAGGAACTGAAATCGGCCGAAACGGCGCTGGGGCAGGATGCTACAGAGCAGAATCTCGACCGATTGCGGGAAATCCAGGCTGAACTGGCCGCTCTTGAGGGTCGGGAAGCGGCTCTTGAGGGCTTTGGTCTGATGTCAGGCCGCCAGACACGCGCGCTTTAAGGGGTTCAAACCCTTTAAGTGCGCTCAATGGCGTAGAGTTAACGGGCGCTTAAGGCGTCCCGATGAATTTGGAGCGACGGCGAATCGCCGCTGATTCGCATTTGGGCGTCCAGCCCGGCGGCTCAGGACGCGGAGTTAGGTTTTATGGCGAAGAAGGACGACGAGAAGCGGGATCAGGAAGGCGCCGTTGCGGAAACCGCGGACAGCCCGTTGCTCGATCTTTCCGACGCCGCCGTCAAACGGATGATCAAAACCGCCAAAAAGCGCGGTTTTGTCACCCATGACGAGCTGAACGCGGTGCTGCCCTCCGAGGAAGTAACGTCCGACCAGATCGAAGACATCTACGCGATGCTCAATGAAATGGGCATCAACGTCGTCGACAACGAGGACGCGGAAGAGGGCGAGACCGAGGAAGAGCCCGCCGAGGAAGCCGAAGGCGGCGAACTCGTCGAGGCCGCGCGCCC
The DNA here is from genome assembly GCA_945875875.1 of Rhizobium sp. Q54. Taxonomy (GTDB): domain Bacteria; phylum Pseudomonadota; class Alphaproteobacteria; order Rhizobiales; family Beijerinckiaceae; genus Terripilifer. The sequence continues at coordinate 19,799 of CAMCMI010000003.1, read as the reverse complement.
GACAGCCGTCGTGGCCGCCAAGACCAGCGAGCCGACCGATCGCACCGACGATCCCGTGCGCATGTATCTGCGCGAAATGGGCTCGGTCGAATTGCTGTCTCGCGAGGGCGAAATCGCCATCGCCAAGCGCATCGAGGCTGGCCGCGAGGCGATGATCGCCGGGCTTTGCGAAAGCCCGCTGACGTTTCAGGCCATCATCATCTGGCGCGACGAACTCAACGACGGCAAGGTTTTGCTGCGCGACATCATTGATCTTGAAGCCACCTACGCCGGCCCCGAGGGCAAGGCCGGGCCGCCAAAGGTCGATGGCGCAGACGGCGAAATTCCGGTCGGCGCGCCGCGCGTTCCGGGCATTTCGTCTGGCATTTCGTCTGGCATGTCGTCTGGCATGGGCGCCGGCTTGCCGCCGATGTCCGCTCCCGGCGCCGAATCGGATGCCGCCGCGCCTGACAATTTTGACGATGAAGACGACATGGAAAACTCCGTGTCGCTTTCGGCCATGGAGACCGAGCTGAAGCCGAAGGTGCTGGAAACCTTCGACCGCGTGGCCTCGGCGTACAAAAAACTGCGCCGCCTGCAAGACCAGAACGTCGAGCAGAAATTGCGCAACGAGGCGCTGACGCCCTCGCAGGACCGCAAGTACAAGACGCTCAAGAAAGAGATCGTCGCCGACGTGAAGTCGCTGTCGCTCAACCAGAACCGCATTGATGCACTGGTCGAGCAGCTCTACGACATCAACAAGCGCCTGATCGGTCTTGAGACCAAACTGATGCGTCTGGCCGAAAGCCATGGCGTGGGCCGCGAAGACTTTCTGAAGAATTATCAGGGCGGCGAGCTTGATCCCAAATGGGTGCTGCGCGTCTCCAAGCTTTCAGCGCGCGGCTGGAAGGGCTTCGTCGCAAACGAAAAAGACCGCATCAAGGATATGCGCTCGGACATTCACGCGCTGGCGACCGAGACGGGTCTTGAGATTCAAGAGTTCCGCAAGATCGTGCAGATGGTGCAAAAGGGCGAGCGCGAAGCCCGTCAGGCCAAGAAGGAAATGGTGGAGGCCAACCTTCGTCTCGTCATCTCCATCGCCAAGAAATACACCAATCGCGGCCTGCAATTCCTCGATCTCATTCAGGAAGGCAATATCGGCCTGATGAAGGCGGTCGATAAATTCGAATATCGTCGCGGCTACAAGTTCTCGACCTACGCGACGTGGTGGATTCGCCAGGCGATCACGCGCTCCATTGCTGATCAGGCGCGCACCATCCGCATTCCCGTGCACATGATCGAGACGATCAACAAGATCGTGCGCACCTCGCGCCAGATGCTGCACGAAATCGGCCGCGAGCCGACGCCGGAAGAGCTGGCCGAAAAGCTCGCCATGCCGCTGGAAAAAGTGCGCAAGGTGCTCAAAATCGCCAAGGAGCCGATCAGCCTTGAAACGCCGATCGGCGACGAGGAAGATTCGCATCTGGGCGATTTCATCGAGGACAAGAACGCGATCCTGCCCATCGACGCCGCGATCCAGAGCAATCTGCGCGAGACGACGACCCGCGTTCTGGCCTCGCTGACCCCGCGCGAGGAACGCGTGCTGCGTATGCGCTTTGGCATCGGCATGAACACCGATCACACGCTGGAGGAAGTGGGCCAGCAATTCTCTGTGACGCGCGAACGCATCCGCCAGATCGAGGCCAAGGCGCTGAGGAAGCTCAAGCATCCGAGCCGAAGCCGCAAGCTGCGCAGCTTTCTGGATAATTGATCGACGCCAACACACCGTCATGGCGGCGGAGGCCGCCATCCACGACAGGGAGTGAATTCATAGCCTGCCGTGGATCCCGGCCTATCGCCGGGATGACGCTCATCTGCCCCTAAAGCAGCCCCTCCATCGTCAGCGCGCGCACAACCGCCGGGCGCTGCATCATGCGGGCGTAATGGCCCGCCAGCGCGTCGGGCAGGGGCTCCTTGAGGCGGTTCACCTTCCAGTATTCGACGTAGAACAGCGCGGCGTCGGCGATGCTGGGGCGCTCTCCGCCCAGATAATCGCGCCCCTTAATCTTCTCCTCGAACGTCGCCAGCCCCTTCTCGTAAATCGCGCGGCCTTTTTCCTTGATGGCGGGATGCTCAGCCTCGGAAGCCGCGAAATGATCGGGCCGCCAGATGCGGGTGAAGCCCTGCATGTGAATGCTGGCCACAAGATAATCCACCGCCTCCAGCGTGCGCGCCAGCCCTTCGGCGTCCATCGGCAACAGGGCTTTGTCATAGGTCAGCGCCAGCCATGTGGCGATGGCGGGCCATTCGGTGAGCAGGCTGCCGTCTTCACGCAACAGCGCAGGCACTTTGGCCTTGGGGTTTTGCGCCAGATAAGCGGGTGCATGCTGCTCGCCCTTCATCAGATTGACGAGGGAAAGCTGGTAGGGCGCGCCAGCCTCCTCCAGCAAAACATGAATTCCAAGGCTGCAGGTGCCGGGGCAATGAAAAAACGTGAGCATGCGTTCCTCGCGGTTGAGGGGCCAGCATAGCTGCGGAATTGGGGGCGTCCAGAGGGCTACTCGCTCGAATGCTCTGGCGGCCGCGTCTGGCCGGACGCTGCGTTGAGCCGTGCGATCTCGGTTTGCAGGCGGGCGCGCCAAAGGTCTGCCTCCGCATCGTCGCTTAACAGCGCGCAGAAAAACGCGGGGTCGCGCTCGCGGAAACGCTCGATGTCCCAATCCGTCCATAGCCACCAGTTCGGCGCAGCGACGAGGCGCGCGAGAAGCTGGTCGAGGCTGCTGCGAACATATTCAGGCTTGGGCGCGTAGCGCGCCGGAGCCGGCTGGCTCGCGAACAGGTCTCCCTGCGGCGGCGGGCCGAAGAGATCGGGCTGGGGGAGACGTGCGGTGTTTCGCGACATGGAATGAGCCTACATGGGCGCGGCTGCAAGGTCATCCGCCCGGCTGGCTTTTCCACTACTCCCGAAAGCGGCGTAATAGGCGAGGTCGATTCGTCCCATCTGCTCGATGGTGAAGGCGAGCGCTTTGACGGTGGCTGCAAAATGGTCGATTTCGTCAAGCGTCAGGCGCCTGCCCTTGCGGGATTTTAGATATTTCTCGACGACCCTGTAGCCGCCGATATGAAAGTCCCAGACGGCTTGCGGCACGGGTTTGAAACATTGGCTTGCGTTGATTTGCACGCTGTTTTCGACCTCCGAATAGGCGACCTCATCAACCTCGTGCGTTCCCTTGCCGTGGAAAGCGGCGAGCTTGCCCTTGGGTTTCTCGCGCAGCGCATTCTTTGGATGGTGCAGTACGTTGCCTCCCACCCCCGCCATTGCCACCAGCCCCGCGCCGGTGTAATCCAGCGCAACTTCCCCAAGCCGCATCGCGGCTGAGGGCCGGTAGCTCAACGGTTAGAGCCGACCGCTCATAACGGTCTGGTTGGGGGTTCGATTCCCTCCCGGCCTACCAATTTTACTGCGAACACGGCCTTTGGTGCGTTGTCTCGACGCACGCTTTGTCTTAACTTGTCCTTGAGTATAGCTTGAGCAGCTTTTGATTTTTTATTTTCGTACCTCCCGCTGCATCTGCGACAGGGATGTTTGGAGAATTGCTAATGGAATTCATTGAACGGCTCCGCCAGTTGTCAGCGAAAGTCAAGAACCTTGGCCCCAGCATCAAAACTGGAGAAGCGACGAAAAACGCATTCATAATGCCGTTCATTAGTCAGGTTCTTGGGTATGATGTTTTTGACCCCAACGAAGTTGTTCCAGAATTTGTTTGCGACATCGGAACCAAAAAGGGCGAAAAAATTGATTATGCGATAATGAAAGATGGAGATATCTCGATTTTGATCGAGTGCAAGAAAATAGGCGAGCCGCTCAATACCAATAACGCGTCCCAGCTATTTCGATATTTTCATGCGACGAACGCCCGTATCGCGATTCTCACAAACGGGCAGTTCTTCGGTTTTTATACTGATTTAGACGCTCCAAATAAAATGGATGAGAAACCATTTCTCGAAATGGATATGTTGCGCGTTGACGAAACCATTGTCGCCGAGCTTTCGAAGATCACAAAAAACCAGTTCGACATAAATTCAATTATAAACGCTGCGGAGGAGATGAAATACGTAAGTCAAATTAAGGCTGTTATAAGAGGGCAGTTTCAAAGTCCAGGAGACGACTATATTCGCCTTATGGTTAGCAAAGTTTATGAGGGAAAATTCACTGAAAAAATCCGCGACCAGTTTACTGACTTAACGAAAAAAGCGCTTACCCAATTTGTCAACGATCAGCTTAACGAGCGACTTAAATCAGCTATTGTTGAACCGGAGCCGCCGTCTATCAGCGTAGATATTATTGAAGCTGAGAAGGGCGCTATCGAGACGACGCAGGAAGAGCTCGAAGCTTTTCAAATCGTCAGGGCTATCGTGCGGGAGGCTATTGACGTGAAGCGGGTTACTTACCGCGACAACCAAAGCTATTTTGGGATATTTGTTGATGACAATAACCGCAAGCCCATTTGCCGTATGCATCTCAACAGAAACCAGAAGTACATAGGGATATTCGACGAGAACAAGGCGGAGGCGCGAATACTAATCGAGACATTGGATGACATTTTCAAGCATTCCTCGAATCTGCAGAAGACCGCGCTTCTCTATGTTGATGCGAACAAGTAACTTGCTGACGCTGCGTAGGCGCCGGTCAAGGCGCCCTGCCTAGCCCCCTCCCGGCCTACCAAGCCTCTTTTTGAGGCGCAAAACCTTCGGTTTTGAGAAATTAGAAAGACGCCCGGCTTCAAACGGGCGGTCTTCCTGCCAGCCCTCAGGGCGTCAGGCGATACGCCAGCCATCCCGTCAGCGCGAGGGTTCCCGCGACCAGGGCCAGCGGTATCAGGGGATGGACGTTGTTGAGCGTCCGGAAGAGATTGCACAGCAGGCCGACAAACCGTTGGGGCAGATTGCGCGGGCTCTTCGAATATTCCATCGCGGCTTTCACCACGTAGAAGACCATTGTGTTGGCGGCGTTAACGGCCTGCGCTGCAAAGCCGCCGTGACGTGGCGTGACCAGATAATTGCACTTCAAAAGTATCCGCTGCTGGTCGGCGGGATTGTATTCGCCCTCGACCCAATGCAGTTCGCGATGAAAATCAAGCAGACCGAAATCGTAGGTGACGAATGCCTTTTCGATCCCGCTGTCGTGGAATACGACCTTATAGGTGGCGTCCGATTGCAGGTAGATCAATGCGCGCACGACTGAGCCATAGGAGAGAAAGCGTAAATTCCCGTCGTAATGCTTGTCGTAAAGTCCCTGATCTCCGCCACGATCCTTATTGTAGTGGGAGATGTAAAGCTCATCTGTATGCGCCATGGGCGTTATCACGTGGCCTTCTGGAAACTGTCGCAGGATTTGCGCGTGGATGATGGAGCTGTTGCGCAGAAGGTCGATTTGTTTGATCGCTGAAGCTGGCAGCTTTCGCACATAGACGTGCTTTGACGGTCGGTTGAGCAGGTCTTCGCGGTAGTGATCTTCAACCCAGCCTACGAGCGCATCGATGGTCCCGCGGCTTGCGGGGTCCTCAAAACTGCCGACGCTCGCAATGAACAAACGGGACGATTTTTCCTCGTCGCCAAGCCGCATGTGTCCGTTCGTGACGTGCGCTGCAGAATTCATGTAACGCTCCTGTTGCCGCTGCTGTGGTTTTCGAAACGTGCCCCCGCGCCCAAGCAATAGCGGTCATAAAGGGCAAAGGCGTGAAGGAAGATGACGGCGCCGAGCAGGGCCCCAATCGTTGGTCCAAGAGGCTCGGGAGCCGCGTAACCGATGGCCGCGCTCACCGACAGCCCGATCAAGCCGATGAAAAATCGCCCTGCAACAGAGCTGGATTGAGCGGTGCGCGCCCGCCCTGATCCGGCGCTTATGGTCATCTCCATGATCAGAAGACTGATGTTCAACGCACCATGCGCGATTGCAAGCGGCCACCAATGCGCGCGAAAATCTGCGTCGATCAGGGCGCCGCCGAAGCCGATGATATTGCCGATCAACATCGGGTACGCGGTGATGGAATAAGGAAACGATGTGATCCGGCGTAAGGGAAGTGCGCCAATTTCATAGCCGTAATAGGTGCGGTCCGAACCAAGGACGAGCGCTGCATAAGCGTTGAGCGCAAAACCAGACGCCACCACGCACACTGACAGGATATCGGGCGATGCGGAGAGATAAACCCACCCCAGAATGAGAATCGAAGCGCTCTTCATCAAGATTGCGTCACGTTTGAACGCAGCCAGAGACGATGCGCCAAACAAGTACGCCAGCCAGTAAACGTAATAGTGCCAGAAGCTGAGCGCATAGACGGCGACGGCGGGACTATCAACGTAAACGGCTGCGCCTGCGCTCGCGAAGACAAATAAAACAAACAACAATGCCGGCATTTTTGCCCACGTCACAAAAGCAATCAATCCCTATTATTATTTATTAATATATGAGAGTGCGGTGACAATTTTATGAAAATAATCTAGGTGCAGACGACGTCGTCAACTTGCAGTGACCTGCTTCCAATGCAGCGCTTTTTTGCGCAAAAGACGGCGCGCGGGACGACGGCGCCAAATGATTTTGTTTTCGTGCATGTTCACCGGCTCGTCCGGCCAATCAGCATCCGCCGCAACCATCCTGAAAGCATATCGATCAGGTATACGGCAGCAATGATCATGATAATCATGAGAGAGGCTTGACCAAATTCGTAGACACGCAGCCGGTCCGCGAGCTGGTAGCCAATCCCGCCCGCTCCAACGATGCCCAGAATAGTCGCGGACCTCGTGTTGGATTCCCACATGTAAAGCGTCGACGAGAGAATATTGGGAAGCACCTGCGGCAACAGCCCGATACGCAAACCGTCCAGCCAGCTGCCGCCCGACGCGCGCACGCCCTCAACCGGCTTTGGGTCCGAGTTATCAATCGCTTCGGAATAGAGCTTCGCCAGTGTACCCGCGTCCACGAGTGCGATTGCAAGAATGCCCGCAAGAGGCCCGAGACCGATAGCGCGCACGAACACAAGCGCCCAGATAAGATGGTCGAAAGTGCGCATGCCGTCTGCAAAGCGGCGGAAGCCAAACCTGAAGGCTGCGAGCGGAAAGGTCGTCCTTGCACAAAATATCGCAAGAAAGAGCGCTACGATTGCGCCCAGCAACGTGCCAAGAAACGCCATGGCGATTGTCTCGCACAAGGCCCACAAAAATTCCGGTAAATAGTTAAAACCGGATGGTTGCAGCATCAGCCATAAAGCATCTCCAAGCTTCGGCAGGCCGATGAAAATCTTGGGCGAAAGCACTTCGCTCACATAGGCCGCGTAAATCATAACAGCCGTAAATCCAAGCCCATAGGCCCAGCGCAACGCGCGCGAACGCCAATCTGGCGCAATCGCAGCCTCAAGCCGCTTTACAGCGCTGTCGTCGAGAGCAGTTGTTATGTCAAAAGCGCTCATCAGAAAGTCTTTCTATGTCACAGCGCGAACGTTGCTGATTTTCGTACGCAGAGCTTCGCTTGCGATGTCGATCAGCATGACGGTGATAAACACCAGCAACAGGATTGCGCCTGCGTCGTCGAAGTAACTCAAGCTGATTGCTTCATAGAGCTCCATCCCGATCCCGCCGGCGCCGACGAACCCGATGATCGTTGCGCTACGAACGTTAATCTCAAAGCGCCAGAACGTATAAGAGATGTAATTGGGAAGAACCTGCGGGAGAAGCCCGACCGTCATTTCGTCAAGCCAGGAGCCGCCGCATGCTCGAACGCCTTCAAGCGGCCGCATATCGACATTCTCGTTGACCTCGGCAAACAGTTTTCCCTGAGCGCCGAGAGTATGAAGTGAAATAGCCAGAACGCCAGCAAGCGGACCAAGGCCAAAAGCAAAAAGAAATACTAAAGCGAACACAAGATCAGGGACTGTGCGGGCGATTTCCAGCATACGCTTGACAAAGAAAACCGACCAGCGCGGCGCACCAAGATTTCTCGCTGCAAAAAGACTGAATATGGCCCCAAGCGTTGTGCCGGCGACAGCACCAAACAACGCCATCATCAACGTCGTCCAGAGTAAATAAAGCCATTTATCGAGGCCCCAATACCAATAGACCAGATCGGCCCAAAGGTTATCCGCAGTAAGCCTGGGGACCATGCCGGACAGGAAATCTCCAATACGCGGCAGCCCCGTAATCAAGCGCATCAAATCAAATTGGCTGACGTGAGCCGCCAGCGCGACTGCAGCAGCAAAGGCAATAATTCCAAGTGAGGTCTTGCGGAAATTTGATTGCGCATGGGCCTGGCTCGTCTTGTCGAAGACCGCGAGGGCTTCGGCGCGTGTTTCAGGCTGAATCAAAATGGTTATCCCTGAATTCATTACGGCCATCTTGCTGCCTGAACTTCAGACGCGCCTCAGAGCTCAAGCTTTGAGGCGCGCTATTATTTAACGCAGAGGATCAACGCTGGCGGCGGTTGTCGCGCAATTGAATGCGCATATCGACTGTGCTCTGATAAACTTCGTGCTTGACCGGAACAAAGCCCTGCGTTTTGCCTTTCGCGACGGTTTCAGCAAGCTTCATATCTTCCTTGTGCAGTTCAACGAAAAGCCTGGTCAGATCCGCCTTTAAATCTTCCGGAAGATCAGAGCGAACAATGATCGGAGGGGGCGGGACGATGCTTGATTCCCAGATCACCCGAATTTGCTCGCGCTTTAACATCCCGCGATCCATCATGGTGCGCAATTGTCCGTAGCCGTCGCCCTTCGTAGTCCATGTGAAAGCTGCGTCATAAGTTCCCTGCAGCAATCCAAGAACAGACTGGGTGTGTCCGCCTGAAACCGGGGACTTGAAATAAGTCTCGATCGGCGTTCCCCTCTTGATGAATTCAATCGTCGGCACAAGGAAGCCAGAGTTTGAATTGGGCTCAGTGCGCGCAACAGATTTTCCCTTCAAATCCTCGATCGATGTGTAAGGACTGTCGGTCTTCACAATAAGAACCGAATTATAACCAAGGTTGCCATCCTTGTCCGTCGCGGTCACCAGAGGCTCGACGCACTTGTTACAATCGAGCCATGATCCCGAGTACGCAGAAGGGCTTGTCCACGCCATGTGAATTTGTTTGGCGATCAGTGCGTTGTTGATGCCGATAAATTCAGTCGCAGTGAACGTCTTGACCGGGACGCCAAGTTTCTTGCTCGCGTATCTCGCAAAGTCATCCATCGAGTCCGTCGTTTGCGTCTGCGTCTCTACGGGAATGACGCCAAAGCCGATTTCCTTAATAGTGTTGCGCCAATCTGCGTGCGCGGTCGCACCGGTAACCAAAATTGTCGCCGCCGCCAACGCAAGTCGTAATGTTGATGACCTGTTCATGCTACCTGTTCCTGTTTTCTGGTGTTGGTGTCCGTCGAAGAAACTGTTGTGACGAATTCGGGCGCGCAAAAGCTTGTGACCTTTCCGCACGCCGGATGCTCCTCAGCATTCTCATAAACGCCGCGCACCGCAGAATCATCGAGAGCGGAAATAGGCGCGTCCAAGACGAGCTCACCGGCCCGCAATGCGATGACGCGATCGCCATATTCACGCGCCGTGTCTATGCTGTGGAGATTGCACAGAACACTGATCCCGTGCTTTCGGTTGATGTCGCGCAGCGTGTCCATCACGACTTTCGCGCTCAACGGATCCAGAGAAGCGATCGGCTCATCGGCCAGGATAATTTTCGGCTTCTGCATAAGCGCGCGTGCAATAGCGACGCGTTGTTGCTGGCCACCTGAAAGGCTTTCAGCGCGCTGAAAGGCTTTCTCAAGCATGCCCAAATCATCAAGAAGCGCAGCTGCCCGCAACTTCTCATCTCGCGTATAAAAGCCCACCAGACGACGCATTTGCGATGTTTCGTTGCTTGATCCGACGAGTACATTTGACAGAACGCTGAGGCGCGATGAGAGATTGAAGCCTTGAAAGATCATGGCGGCGGATGCGCGCCAACGTCTTAAATCGTCGCCGCGCAAATTCAGAACGGAGGAGCCATCGAAGCTGATATCGCCAGCTGATGGTTGCACGAGGCGGTTTATTGTGCGCAGCAGAGTCGATTTGCCTGCGCCAGAACGGCCGATGACAACAACAAACTGACCGTTGGGCACATCAAAAGATATGTCTCGAAGCGCCAAAGTTGAGCCAAATTCTCTTGATACTTTATGGAGCTTCAGCATGCCCGCCTCGTTGTGTCGAGGTCAGTCCTAGCTATCGTACGTTACGCTTTCATGACGCATAATTAAGATACTATTTCAGAGTAATCTATGAATTATAAAAGTTTTTATTTAAGTAAGAATACAGTTGATGCGCCGCAAAGCTCAAGTCTCTGCGGCGCGTCTTTTTTTGAATTAGAAGTTGCGCTCTACGCGCAGGCGACCGGTCCAATTGCTGTCGGTGCGGTCAAAAACGGAGAGATTTGCTGAGCGCACGTCCTGCTTGATCTGGCTGTATATAACTTCAGCGCCGATTTCAAAATTACGCGCTGGCATCCAGACAAAATTAGCGCCGGCATTCCACGCGTTAGCGTCGCCAAAAAAGCCCGATCCGTTCCACGCAGACGTCTTTGCGCCGGTGGGCGCCGTCAAGCCTGTGTAGCTGGCGAAGAACGTGGATCGATATTGGGACGCCCAGTAATGATCAAGCGCGGCTGCGACATTCCACGACTTTACGGTCTGAATGCCTGTCGGCGTGGTGACATAGCTACGCAGCGAGGAGAAGAAACCACCTACGCCGCGTTCATCTTTCGTCGAAAGCCACAGTGAAGTGTATTCAGACATGCCATCAGCAAAATTTGCGGCGAGCCATAGTGTGTCGCCTTTTGCAAGCATTGGCAGATTGAGCTTAAGCCCTGCGCCGAGAGCATATGCGCCCTTCGATTCGTCGTAGGAATTATCTGTCTTGTTGAGGGAGATGCTGGAGTACGCGCCCGAGAGCTGGAGCGCACCCCAAGATTGATCGACGTTCAAATTAACGTTGACCTGCGGGGCTGAATTGTAAACCTCATAAGTGCTGCTGACGCCTGCAGATCCGGCGCTTTTGGCCGTATCAGCGCGGTCTTGCAGAGCGATGGTTCCTGAGAAGCCGCCGCCGAATGTAGCCGTATAGGCAAGTTGCTTGGCGCCATTGCTGAACGTGGCCCAATAACCATCGCCGAAGATCTTGGGGTCCATGAAGACAAAGTTGTCTTTTGCTGCGCCAAACGTGAAGCCCGCAAAGCGTACGTAAGCGGCCTCAAGACTTACCCCTGCGCTCGTATTAGTTGCGGCGGAGGCGTTTTGCAAAACGCCGCCTTTCCGCGCCATGCGGAATTGGGCGACAGTCTGGACTGTTCCAAGGCTTGTGGGCGTGCGGGCGTCAAACGAAAGGCGCGCGCGCATTTCCGTACCATGAAGATGCTGGGCGTCAGACGGAGAGGAAACGGTGGGGACGCCAGTGTTGCTGACGCCGCTGTAAAGCGTCTTTCCTGGAATATACATGTAGTCGGCACGTACGCGGCCCGACAACCGCAGACAGGTGTCTGACCCGGGAATGTTAAAATAGCCTGCGCCATATGCATTGCAGACTTTGACGTATTCGACCGGAGCCGACTTCCTGGACGGCAAGTCAGCTGCATAAGAAGCGCTTGCGAAGACCAGAATCGAGCCTGCTGAGGCCAGAGTTGTTTGAAGATAAGACATAGAGCCCCCTGTTTTTTACTAAGCGTGAGTCCAATACTTGGCTATTTTGATATTATTGCGACGCTTGGATGAATAAGGGCCTGTCTGCGAAGTTTAGATTCATAAACAAGTGTATAGTTTTGTAACGCGATTGAGCGTCAGGGGGATATGAGACGTACGAAGGCTTCAGCGCTTGCTGAGTAAAAGTCGATGCCCAGCAGCTGCCTTTGACTGCGGCTGCGACATCGACAATTGATAAGGGCGTCGCCGTTACTGGAAAATAAAGAAGGATCCGGGAATCATAAATGACTCACCAGACCGAACTCTTTGCTGTTTTACTTCAGGACGTCGGCGTTCTGATCTATTCAAATAAGCTTCCGGCGGATCCAGTTAGAGCCTTGCTCGACGACAAGGACCAGCAGGAATATGCAGATGATGATTGTCGCCGCGGTGCTGTATGCGAAAAGATCGAATGCGACCTTCAACTCCACGCCAACGCCGCCTGCGCCTACAAGGCCCAGAATCACTGACCCGCGCACTGCTTTTTCAAGACTGAAAAGTGAGGTGGCGATGAATGACGGCATCGCTTGTGGCACAATCGCGCAGACCAAAACATCAATACGCGAAGCGCCAAGAGCGGAAAGGGCTTCGCGAGGCCCCTTGTCCGTCTCTTCCATAGCCTCAGCGAAAAAACGTCCGGCAAACCCTATTTTGTCCACCATGATAGCGAGCACGCCAGCGGGCGGGCCAAGGCCAACGGCGATCACAAACAGGAGAGCCCAAACGAGATCCGGGACCGTGCGAAACAAGGCGATGAGAGCACGCGCGGCTTGCCGCACAACAGGATGCGGGGATACGCCCTCCGCCGCCAGAGCTGCCAGGGGAAATGCGAGGATGAGCCCCAGCACAGCTCCGGCGGCAGCCATCTGAAATGTGACGAGCAAAGACCACAGTATTTGCGGCAATCGCTCAAGGTCGGGCGGGAACATGCGGTTTAGAATGCCGCCGAGCGCGGGAAGCCCGCGCGCAAGACGTTCAGGCGACAAGCCAACGCCGCCCACCGACCAAACGGCAAGCCCGATGACGATGACCCAGACTATAAAAGCGCCGGCGCTTGGGCGCTCAAAGCGAGGAATGGCGGGGCGCGGCGAGATGGAACGCGAGGCGTCAGTCACGATACAGCGTCCTCAAAAAAGCTGCGCAAGCTTGCAGGATCAGCCAACCCGGACTCGACGTTCAAAGCAACGCGCCCGCTCGCCAGGCCAATGATGCGATCAGAATAACTTTTCACATGTTCGAGGCGATGTGAGACGATGAGAATTGGAACGCCTTTGGCCTTCGCAAGACGATGCAGCAATTCCATCACCTCTCTGCCTGTCTTGGGATCAAGGCTGGCGTCTGGCTCATCGACAAGTACGAGCTTTGGACGTTGCATCAGCATGCGCGCAATCGCGACCCTTTGCGATTGGCCGCCTGACAAACTATCGACGCGTTGCAGAGCCTGCGGCAGAAGCCCCACCGCTTCCAGCCATGTCATCGCCTCGTCGCGCATTTGCGAACTTGCCAGCGATTGAAACCATACCCCGGGACCTTTTGCGCGCGCCTGCGCCCCATGCAAAACATTGGACAGAGCCGACAGGCGCGGAACAAGATTATGCTTCTGGAATACGAATCCAATTCCGGATCGCGCGCGCCTCAATCCCTCTCCGCGCAAGCCCAGCACGTCCTGTCCGCGGATCAATATCGATCCTTCCGTTGGCTCAACGAGCCGGACAATGCAGCGCAAGAGCGTCGATTTCCCGCTGCCGTTACCGCCTATCAACGAAACCGCCTCACCTTCGGCGACATCAAGGTCGATGCCGTCGAAGATGCGCTTGGCGCCAAACGAGACTGCGAGGTTGCGAACGCGAAGCGGCGGTATGGTCGTTTCTACAGCCGATCCGGGACAGTTCAATACCAGTGCGTTCACAACTTTAATTGCCTATGAATTTCGTGAATTCATTGACATTCACGGCGCGGAACATCATGCGAACCGGGTCATAGTCTCTGTCATTCAGCTCGGCTCCGAAGGCGCCGCCGACGAATTTTGCGTTCTCAGAAGTCGAAATGACCGCCTTCATGATGGAATCTGCATTGTCGACAAACGCCGCCCGGATCTTTTTGACGGTCTCCGCCTTCAGTTTCGGCGAAGCGATAATCAGATCGTTGGGAAGCGGAGCGCTTTTGTACAAAATCTTGAATTGACGATCAGGATAGGCCTTCACAACACGCTCAAGATGCGTTCTGTTCATGCCAACCGCCGCCAGATCACCGCGGATCATCGCTTCAATGGCGACAACCAACTTCAGGTAAACCGGCTCGTAATCGGAGCCGTGAACAAGTCCTGCGTCACGCAGAAGTTGCGCCGGGCCAAGGTGCTGGGAGGTTGAGCCGATCTCGCCAAAAGAGACTTTCTTGCCTTTCAGATCGCCGCTTGAGCGAATAGGTCCATTCTCAAGTACAACCACTTGCGAATAATAATCAGGACGTCCCCAGGATACGACAGGCTGCGCTTTTAAGCGGGCATGGAAAACAACGTATTCAGCTGGCCCTGTCAGAACGAGGTCTATTTGATCCGCAGCCATGGCCTCAACGGCAGCGGTGCGACCGGATACAGGAAACAGGTCGAGCTTCATGCCCGAAGCTTTTTCGAAAGCGCTTTTAAATGGGCCATATTCACGTTGAAGACCTTCGAGACCTTCCACGTCCGTCACCGCAAAGCGCAGACGCTCCTGCGCAAGAGCCGCATTGTGCGCAGGAAGGACAGATATGGAAGCGATCACGGCGAACGCAGCAGCAGCAAAGCGAAAACCCATTTTCATACCCCCGACTTTCCATGGCGGATAATAATAGCGCTTCGCTAGACATGAATTGCTACACCGATATGACGGCGCCAGCTGTTGTGTCGTCATTTTGTCAAATGCACGCATTATGCAGGTCGCATGATGTTTGCGAGGTTTTGCATGCTGGTTATCAAGGGAAGCGACGTTCTGCTCGAAAGCGGGTTCGAGCGTTGCGACATTGGCGTCTCACGCGCGCAGACTGGCGCTGGTGTGCATTTGGATCCGCCCGCCGATTCTGCGCACATGGTGCTGGACGCAGCCGGGCTCCTTGCGCTTCCCGGCGCCATAGATATCCATGGCGATGCATTCGAGCGTCAAATCATGCCGCGTCCAAACGTCCGCTTCGATATGAACATCGCGCTAAGGGATACTGATCGACAGCTTGCGGCAAACGGCGTCACAACGGCCTTTCATGGCCTGACATGGTCGTGGGAGCCCGGCTTCCGCGGGGCCGAGTCAGCGCGCATATTCGTTGGCGCGGTGGAGAGCGTACGTCCGCACTGCCTTGTCGATCACCGCATTCATCTGCGTCAGGAGACATTCAATCTCGATGCTGAGGATGAAATTATCGATTGGTTGCAGCATGGAAAGATCGACATGCTTGCATTCAACGATCACCTGACCGGTACGATCAAGGTTCGCCATCGTCCCGAGAAAATCGGCGACATGATGCGCAGGACAGGGCTCTCGGAAGAGGCTTTTCTTGCGCTCGTGGATCAATGCGCAAGCCGGGAACATGAGGTGGCGGGATCGATCAGGCGGCTGACTATTGCAGCAAAGGCTGCTGATGTGCCGACGCTGTCCCACGATGATCTTGATATTGAAAGCCGCACGCGTTTGCGTGAAATAGGTATCGGGATCGCAGAATTTCCCGTGACGAATGAGGTAGCGCAGGCGGCCTCGTTAGCTGGAGACGAAATTGTCTTTGGCGCGCCTAATGTTTTGCGCGGCGGAAGTCATACGAATTGCCCATCGGCTGCGGAAATGGTTCGCGCTGGGTGGTGCACGATTCTGGCCTCGGATTATTATTATCCAGCGCTTGCCCAAGCTCCATTCGTTCTGGAGGCGCAATCTGGAATCCCGCTCGCGACCGGCTGGGGTCTTGTTTCGGCAAACCCTGCACGCGCAGCAGGACTTGGCGACAGAGGAACCATCGCAAACGGGGCGCGCGGCGACATCGTCCTCATGCGCCGAAATGGCCTTGGATCGGCGGAAGTCGTAGCGACGATCTGCGACGGCGAGATTGTATTTCTCAGTGACTATCGGTTGCTGAAGAGCGCCTGAAACGGACGCTCGTCAAGAAAACACGTCGATCTTGCAGGCGCAGTTTGACTCCTCTGGGTTGACGGTTGCGTTCAGCGCATTTAATTTGATTTTTTTATCGCTTCTGGTTTTGAGTATGAAATACAAATTATTCCTTGCGATTGCACTTCCCATTTTCCTCGGTGGTTGTTTTGGCGGTCCTACGCCAGAGATGCTGGCCCGGGCGGAGCGGCTCGAATCGCAAGGGCTTTCAAAAGAAGAGAAACGCGCTATTGTTTTCGGGATCATGATGAGGACAATGCCTCAAAAGCTTGATTCCTTGAAAATATGGCCCGTACAGCGAGAGGGCTTTACAAGCGCCTTATCGCCCAACGGATCAAAATTTAGTTATGTTGCAGTCGAGTACAAATACATGGGTCCGCCAAAGGGCTTGCTCGAGGTCGCATTTACATTCTCGGCAACGCCAGAGGTAAAAAGCATGTGCCTCGTTGTGCAATTCATCAACGGAAAAGTCAGCGGCCAAGTGCCTGGTGGTTATGGTCGATGTTCTGGGGATGACGCCGAGGACATGATGCCGGTTCTCCACGATATTGAAGCGGAGTTTCTGGCTAAAGCTCGCGCCAACAAGCCCGTCGGCGGGCCCGCTCCCAAGCTTTGAACGCCACGGCCCCTGAGCGCCATGCACCCGGCGGCATGCTCTCCTTCGCTCCCCACTTTAGAACGCTAATAAAAATCTGGTTCAAAGCCGGCCTTGGCCCTTGCCAGCGGGCGGCGACGCGGTAAGGTCAAATCCGTGTGCGCGCGCTGGAGGGAGCGGGCGGGCTATGTGCAACAGCTTTGGCTTGAGCGCGGTCCGTGATCCTGTCCCCAGCGAAGGCGTCAGAAATTAACGCCCTGGGAGGGATTAGATGGCGAAGTTGAATATCAACGGCAAAACGCTGGACGTGAATGCTGAGCCCGACACGCCTTTGTTGTGGGCGATCCGCGAACAGCTTGGCCTCACAGGCACGAAATACGGCTGCGGCGTCGCCCAGTGCGGCGCATGCACGGTTTATGTGGACGGCGAGCCGGTGCGCTCGTGCTCGCTCCCCATTAGCGCGGTCAACGCGAGCCAGAAGATCATCACCATTGAGGGCGCTTCGGGCAAGATCGTCGAGGCGGTGCAGAAGGCGTGGCTTGAGCACGACGTGCCGCAATGCGGCTATTGCCAGTCCGGCCAGATTTTGGCGGCGGCTTCGCTCATCAAGGCAAAGCCCACTCCCAGCGATGAGGACATCAACCGCGAGATGAGCAACATCTGCCGCTGCGGCACCTACAATCGCATTCGTACGGCCATCAAGCAGGCCGCCGCCGCCGTTCGCGGCGCTTGAGGGGATGGACAAACATGAACGCTCTTGATTTTAATCGTCGCACGTTCCTCGTCGGCGCCGGCGCATCCGCTGGCGGCCTGACGCTTGGCTTCTCGATCTCCGACGAAGCGCTCGCGCAGGGCGCCACTCCTGAAGTGAACGCCTGGGTCGTCATCCGGCCCGACGACACCATCGTCGTGCGCATTGGCCGCCAGGAAATGGGCCAGGGCACGATCACCGGCCTCGCCCAGCTCGTGGCAGAAGAGCTTGAGGCCGATTGGGCCAAAGTGACCTACGAATATCCGACGCCCGGCCAGAACGTCGCCCGCAAGCGCGTCTGGGGCGATTTTGCGACCTCGGGCAGCCGTGGCATTCGCAATTCCGAGAAAGCCATGCGCGAAGGCGCCGCCGCCGCCCGCATGATGTTGTTGCAGGCAGCCGCTGACGAGTGGAAGGTTCCGGTCGCTGAAGTGAGCGTCGCCAAGGGCGTGATTACGCACAAGGGGTCCAACCGCTCGACCACCTATGGCAAGGTTGCAGGCGCAGCCGCAAAGCTGACCCCGCCCACCAACCCGCCGCTGAAAGACCCCAAGACGTGGACCATCGCCGGCAAGCCGCTGAAGCGCCTTGCACAGGACGGAAAGGTCAACGGCAAGCAGGTTTACAGCATCGACTTCCAGGCCCCCGGCCTGCTCAACGCAGCCGTGAAGGATTGCCCGATCTGGGGCGGTTCGCTGAAGAGCTTCGATGCTGCTGCGGCTGAAAAAATGCCCGGCGTGAAGAAGGTTCTCAAGATTGAGAACGCCGTGGTCGTGGTCGCCGATACGTGGTGGCGCGCCAAGACCGCGCTTGACGCCGTGAAGATCGAGTACGACAGCGGCAAGTCCGCCAATCTCGACAGCAAAGCCATCGACGACATGCTGAACGAGGGCCTGACCGCGACCGAAGCTTTCATCGGCAACCAGAGCGGCGACGTGCAGGCGGCGATCAAGGGCGCCGCCAGGACGGTGGAGGCAACCTATAGCATGCCTTACCAGAACCATGCGCCGATGGAGCCAATGAACGCCACCGCGCGCTGGACGGCAGACAAGTGCGAAGTCTGGACATCGACACAGAACGGCGAAGCCGCTTTGGCCACCACCTCGCAGGCCGCCGGCCTGCCGCTCGACAAGTGCGAAGTCTATCGCATGGATCTGGGCGGCGGTTTTGGCCGTCGCGCCACCAGCCAGGATTACGTTCGTCAGTCCGTGCTGATCGCGAAGGAAATGCCCGGCCAGCAGATCAAGCTGATCTGGTCGCGCGAAGAGGATCAATTGCGCGGGTGCTATCACCCGATCACAAAGTGCAAGATGACCGGCTCGCTCGACAAGGACGGCAATCTGACCGGCCTGCACATGCGCATTTCCGGCCAGTCGATTCTCGCCACCATCCGTCCCGAAGCGCTGGACAAGGGCCGTGATCCGGCCACTTTCCAGGGCCTCAACGCTGGCGGCGCAGAAGGGCGTCTTGGTTATACCATCCCCAACATTCTGGTCGATCACGCCATGCGCAACCCGCCGGTCCGTCCCGGCTTCTGGCGCGGCGTGAACAACAACCAGAACGCGATCTACCTTGAGTGCTTCATGGACGAACTGGCCAAGGAAGCCGGGGTTGATGCGCTGGAGTTCCGTCGCAAGCTGATGAAGGACCACCCCAAGCATCTGGCGGTTCTCAATGCGGTTGCGGAAAAGGGCGGCTGGGGCAAGCCGGCAGAGAAGGGCGTGTTCCGCGGCCTCGCCCAGCACATGGGCTATGGCAGCTATGTGGCGGCCTGCGCTGAAGTGTCGGTCAACGATGCAGGCACCCTGAAAGTGCATCGCATTGTGGCCGCCACCGATTGCGGCCATGCGGTCAATCCGGCGCAGATCGAACGCCAGATCGAAGGCTCGTTCGCCTACGGTCTTGGCGCCGCGATGTTCCAGGAGATCACGATCAAGGGCGGCAAGGTTGTCGAGGAGAATTTCGACTCCTACCCGATCTTGCGCATGGACGACATGCCGGCGGTGGAAAGCATCATCGCGCCCACCGGCGGGTTCTGGGGCGGCGTGGGCGAGCCGACGATCTTCGTCGCCGCGCCCGCCGTTCTCAACGCCATCTTTGCGGCGACCGGCAAGCGCGTGCGCAATATGCCGATCAAGAACACGGATCTTCGCAAGGCGTAATCCTGCGCAAAACCAGAAAACAAGGCGGCGGCTTTCGAGCCGCCGCCTCTCTCATAACGGGAAGAGCATGATGCGAAGCCGGTCGCGACTTGTCATGCAATTGCAAATTTGTCTGAGCGCTCTCTCGCTCGCCTGCCTGCCTGCTGCGCCAGCCTTTGCGCAAGACGCCGCCGCTTTGTTGAAGGCGCCCGCTGGCGCGACCTCGTGTTCAGGTTGCCACGGCGCGTCTGGCTCAGCGCTGCCGACGCTTTCCAACCTCACCGCTGCACAAATTGAAGACGCAATGACCGCCTTTTCCAGCGGTACGCGCGAGGCGACGTTGATGAACCGCATCGCCAAGGGCTATTCGCCGGAGGAGACCCGCGCCATCGCCGTGTGGATCGCCGCGCAACCCGCAAAAGCTGGAGCCTCAAAGTGAGCGGCTCTCTTACAAGACGCAGC
>CAMCMI010000002.1 GCA_945875875.1 Rhizobium sp. Q54 | reverse complement strand
CGATAGCGCCCATGCTGCCCCAGTTCGAAATTGTTGATGTGGGGTGCGGCGCCGCTCTTGTAGACAAAGACCAGCTCGTGCCGGGACCGGTAAAAAGTCCCCATGCCGCCATTGTCTTTGACCCAGACATTCAGGTTCTTGAGCTCGCTGTAAACCCCGGAGGCGGCCTCGTTAACCTCACCCATGTGACGCCAGTCCATGAAGATAAAATGTATCGAGCCATCCTTGCTGAATGCGACCAGATTAGCGAAGGAGGCTTTCAGGAAGGCTATAAACTCAGCCTGGCTCATCTCGCCTGACGCCATGGCAAATTCAGGATGTTTGATTTTGCCCAACCCTCCGACATTCCCCTGAATTTTGACGTTATAGGGTGGGTCGGTAATCACCATACTGGCGAGTTCGCCATCCATCAGGGCCGCGACAATGGCCTTGTCGCGAGCATCCCCGCAGATGACTTTGTGGGGGCCGGCCCGATAAATATCGCCGGGTCGGCAGCGACGAGGAGTCATGGCCGGATCCGGAAGGAGATCATCCTGCGGACTACCAGGCTCCTCAGGCCTGTGGTTTTCGATCACATGGTCGATTTCGGGTATCGAGAACCCGGTGACCGTCAGGTCAAAGCCGGGATCAAGGCCCATGAGCGCCTGTAATTCTTCAGCGAGCAGATCGTCGTCCCAGCCTGCATTCAATGCCAGCCTGTTGTCGGCGATAAGATAGGCGCGCTTTTGAACCTCGCTCATGTAGGTGACGCGGACGCAGGGAATGCTTGTCAGGCCCAAAAGCTTTGCAGCTTCCAGCCGCCCATGACCAGCCAAAATCCGGTTGGCCTCGTCAATGAGGGCGGGAACCGTGAACCCGAATTCCTGCATGCTGCTGGCAAGCTCGCGGACTTGCTTTTGGGAATGGGTCCGAGGGTTTTTGGCCGAGGGCCTAAGGTCCTCGACCGACACGAACTCAAGAATGTTCGTCAGCTGGTCCTGGGCGGCACAGAGCTTAGCATCGAGTTTGATGGACTGGTTGGGTTTGTGCGCACGCTTACGGTTCTGGGGCATGGGAGCTTCCTTGCTCGAACCCTCGTGCGCAAGGCGCATTTCGGGATCAGGTTTTGGATGCTGCCCACTCCCCACCGGGGGGCTGGCGGCTCTGTTCGAAAGCTTCATGAAACAGCTAGCTTCATGGCGGACACCGAGCCGCCGCTTTCGACAGGTCGTAACCTACGATTGGGAGCGCGTTCGTCAAGGACTTTCTTTGAGATGAACTATTTCAACTAGCGCCTAGGGCGGTGAAGCATTTCAGCTGCTGGTTAATTGTAAAGCCTGTCCTGTAAATGCCAGTTTTTGATTCTTCGAATGGCTGCAGTTTCCTCATAGCTTCCCTGCTCGGCAGAATTAAATTCCCTGTTCTGAAATTCAGGCAATCGTCAGGAAACGAGCGTTTAAAGGGGAAAAGTCGGCAAAGAGGCTCGATATCTCGGGCCGGTCTCTCTGGAATTTCCCTGTAAATTCCCTGTATCTGAAAGAAAGGGTGAGACCGGTTCGGCCAGACTGCCTCCTCCGCCAATAGCGCGTTTGCCTATTGCGGCTCCAGTTTTGCTTCACGTATCAACTCGCCCCAGAGCTTTGCCTCGGATGCGAAGAATTTCGCCGCCTCTTCCGGTGACTGGCCCCCGGCCACGAGGGATGTTCGGCGCATGAAGTCCTGTGCCTGTGAGCTTTGGAGCACCTCGGCGACGTCGCGGTGGATGCGCGTGGCCAGCGCAGATGGCGTGCCAGGAGGCGCTGCGAGGCCAAACCACGTGACGGATTTGAAGCCGGGCAGTCCGGATTCATCCAGCGTCGGCGCGTCGGGATATGCCGGGGTGCGTTTTGAGTCGGCGATTGCGATCATCTTGACCTCGCCGCCTCGCGCCAGAGGCACGGTGGCGGAGAGCGTGTCAAAGAACACGTCGATATGTCCGGCGACGAGATCGGTCATGGCGGGCGCCGTGCCGCGATAAGGCACGTGCACTAACTTGACGCTGGCGCGCGTTTCAAGCTGGACGGCGGAGAGATGCGGCGTCGTACCCACGCCGCCCGATCCATAGGAAAGCTTGCCGGGATTGGCCTTTGCAAAGACGATCAGCTCTTTAAGGTCATTCACCGGAAGCGTTTTGCGAACTACCAGAGCGTTTGGAATGGTGGCGAGCAAAGTGATCGGCGTGAATTGCGCGGGATCGTAACCAAGATCCTTGTAGAGCAAATGGTTGAAGGAAAGCGGCGAGGGCGGAGAGACGAACAGCACATATCCGTCAGGCGTCGCCCGCGCGACCGTACGTGCGCCAATGTTCATGCCGGCGCCAGCGATATTCTCCACGATTGTCGTGGTCTTCCATTTCTTGCCCAATTGTTCTGCAAGCATACGGGCCAGCGCGTCGGTGGTTGATCCGGCAGGCGCCGGAACCACGAGTTTGACGCTCTGCGTCGGCCAGTTTGCAGGCGCTGCGGATTGCGCAAAGCCCTGCCCGGGATTGAGAACAAGCGCAGCTGAAGCGCTGGCGAGCGCGCAAAGCGCCACAAACCGCCGCCGCGAAAAGAAACGCAAGGCTTTGGACACGAAGGCTTTGGACATAAGCGACCCTTCCCTAAACTAATTCCGCTCTGCGACGGTTGCGGTGACACTACCGCGCCGCGGCTATTGCGCAAACAGGCTTTTTCATGCGCACGACCATCCTGCACTTCCCGCTAGACCCGCAGCCCCAGCCGGATCTGCTTCTCGATTTCGACGAGCGCAAAGAAAGCGGCGCCGATGCCGACGATCAGCAGGCCATCCGCGAAGGCTATGGGCTCCGTTCCCAATATCGCCTGAAACGGCGGCAGATACGTTACGGCCAATTGCGCGGCGGTGATGGCGATAACCACGATCCACACAACCTTTGTGCCGGCCATCGTAGTCCACGTCAGCGAGGCGGCGTGAAGGTTGCGGATATAGAAGAGGTGGAAGATTTCCAGCACAACCAGCATGTTCATCGACATGGTCTGCGCCAATTGCAGGGAATAGCCCCGGTCCATCGCATAGGTGAACACGCCGAATACGGCGGCCACAAACAAGAGCGCCACCAGCGTCACATTCCAGATCAGCTCGCCGGAGAGGACAGGCGCATCGCGGCGGCGCGGCGGGCGGGCCATCGCGCCGGGCTCCGTCGGCTCAAAGGCGAGCGCAATCCCCAGCGTGATTCCGGTTATCAGGTTGATCCATAAAATTTGCACCGCCGTCACCGGTAGCGCCATGCCCGCGAGCAGCGCCAGAACAACAGTCATCGCCTCGCCCGCATTGGTGGGCAGCGTCCAGGTGATCACCTTCTTGAGGTTGTCGTAGACGGTGCGCCCCTCGCGCACGGCGGCTGCTATAGAGGCAAAATTATCGTCGGCGAGCACCAGATCGGCGGCCTCTTTGGCCGCCTCCGAACCCTTGAGCCCCATGGCGATGCCTGCGTCGGCGCGCTTTAACGCGGGCGCGTCGTTCACGCCGTCGCCGGTCATGGCCACAGACAGGCCATTGGCCTGCAGCGCAGTCACAAGCCGCAGCTTGTCCTCCGGGCTGGTGCGGGCGAAGACGTCGGTTCCTGTCACCTCGCTCGCCAGTTGCGCATCGTCGAGCTTGTTGAGATCGGCGCCGGTCAGCACCCTGCCCGGGTTCTCCAGCCCGATCTGCGCAGCGATGGCCGCCGCCGTGCCTGCATGGTCGCCGGTAATCATTTTGACGCGAATGCCCGCCGCGCGACATTCGGCGACCGCTGCAATCGCCTCCGGCCTCGGCGGGTCGATCAGCCCCACGAGCCCCAGAAAATTCAGACCGGATTCAAGATTGGCGGGGTCGATCCTGTCGGTCGTCTGCGACCGCGCAGCGAGCGCCAGAACACGCAGGCCGCGCGCAGCCATGGCGTCGGCGCGACCGCGCCAGTCCCGCTGGTCTATGCCCTCGCACATGCGCAGCACGCGTTCGGGCGCGCCTTTCACATAAGCAGTGCAGCCTGTCTGGTCTTGGGTCAGCACCGCCATGAAACGGTGGCGGGAATCGAAGGGGATCGCGTCGAGTCTTGGCGCATTATATTTCGTGGAGCCAATGACTTTGCCTGCGAAAGCCAGCAGCGCGCCTTCCATCGGATCGCCCTCAACCGTCCAAAGAGCGTCGCTCTGGCGCAAGGCGGCGTCGTTGCAAAGCGCTGCGGCCCGCGCCAGCTGCGTCAAGTCTCCCGGGGGTGAGATTGCACCTTCGGGCGCATAGCCCTCGCCTGCTATTTCGAAAGAACCTTGGGGCGTCTGGGCTGCGGCGACCACCATCTCATTGCGGGTGAGCGTGCCGGTCTTGTCGGTGCAGATGACGGACACCGAGCCGATAGCCTCGATAGCAGGCAAACGCCGGACGATCGCGTTGCGCCGCGCCATTGCCTGCACGCCGATGGCGAGCGTTATCGTCATCACGGCAGGCAAGCCTTCGGGGATCGCGGCAACCGCGATCCCGACCACAACCATGAACAAAACCGAAAAATCATGATGGGCGACAAAATACCCGTAGACGAGCAGCAAAGCCGAGACGAGCAGGATGAAGAACGTCAGCCAGCGCGAGAAATGATCCATCTGCACAACGAGCGGCGTCGTTAAAGTCTCGACACCCGCCAGCAGCCCGCCAATACGGCCTATTTCGGTGGCTGAACCGGTGGCCACCACCAGCCCGCGTCCGGCGCCTTGCGTAATCAACGTGCCCGACCACAACATCGAGCGCCGGTCGCCAAGTGGCGCATTGATGGCGACGGGCTCCACGGATTTCTCAACGGGCACGGATTCGCCGGTGAGGATCGCCTCCTGCGCCGCCAGCCCGCGCGCCTCAAGAATACGCAGGTCGGCGGGCGCCTTGTCGCCTGCCTCCATAAGCACCACGTCGCCCGGCACGAGATCGGCGCCGTCCACGGTCAACCGCGTCCCGTCGCGGATTACGGCGGCGTGCGGCGCGAGCATGCCCCGGATCGCCGCCATCGCCGCCTCGGCCTTGCCTTCCTGAATGAAGCCGATCAGCGCATTGGCCAGCACGACAGCCAGAATGACGCCCGTGTCCACCCAGTGCTGCAACGCCCCCGTGACGAGCGCGGCCCCCAGCAGCACATAGATCAGCACATTGTGGAATTGCGCCATAAGCCGCCGCAATGGCCCGCGCGTTGGCGCTTCAGGCAATTTGTTCGGGCCGTGCTCCATAAGCCGGCGCGCGGCCTCACCGGCAGTCAATCCGTCTTTGCATGAATTGAAGGCGGCCAGACAATCATCGGCGGATTGGTTGTGCGGATTGGCAAGGAGCATCCAGGATACCTCTCAGCGTCGCCGGGCATGAGCGCCCTGACCGCAAAGCGCGGAAGCCAATATAGCCGATTACGGTTTGAGCACGGGGATGTTTTTCAAAATCGGAAAGGAACCCTCAAAGGCGCCCACGTGTTTAGCTTACGTATGCGCTTGTGCGCAAAGCGAGGCTCAAAATGATGCGTCTTTTAATGCTGATTTCAATCTCGCTTGCACTGGCGGGCGCCCCTCAGGCGGCCTCGCAGGACGCGATCCACCTACAGGATGCGGGCGAATTGTTCGCGCAGCGTTGCGCCGATTGTCATGGCGCAAGAGCCATCTCCGCGTGGGGGCGCAAGATGCCGAACGAGGAGCAGCGGCGCCAATGGCTTGAGGGGTTCTTGCAAACGCATCATTCGCCGCCCGTGGCTGAACATGCGCCTATCATTGCCTACATCCAGTCACAGATAGTGCGCCGCTAATGGCGCCGGAGCGCCGGGGTGCCAAGCCTCGTGCCGGGATGCAGGGGTTGCCCGCGCCACTGTTGGTTCTGCTCTATCTGGCGTTCCTCGCCTTCCCTCTGGTTCTGGCGCTTCTCGACGGGGAGAAGTCTGCGTTCTGGCGCGAAATCGCCTCTGCCGCAGGTGCTTTGGGGTTTGCAATCATTCTGTCCGAGTTTGTCCTGTCGGGACGCTTTACGCTGGTGTCGGGCCGCACAGGCATTGATGCGATCATGCGCCTCCATCAGCTTGTGGCGCGCGTGGCTCTCGTGCTGATTGTCTTGCATCCGCTGATCTATGTCCTGCCGCGATTGGCCAGCGACCCCCTCGGTGCCGCGTCGATGCTGGGCGCCATGTTTACATCCGGTTCGCTGCGCACCGGCGTGATCGCATGGGTGCTGACGATAATCCTCATCGCAATGGCGATCTGGCGCGATCACTTGCTTTTCACATACGAGACCTGGCGCTTGAGCCATGGACTTGGCGCTGCGTTCATCGCAGCTTTTAGCCTTCATCACGTGCTTACTATCGGCAGTCATAGCGTTATGCCCGCGCTGGCTCTTTACTGGCAGGCCGGATTTGGGCTGGCACTGTTGACGCTGCTCCATGTTTACATCCTGCGCCCCCTGCTCCAGCTGCGTGCGCCCTATCGCGTTGCCTTCGTCGGGAAAGTCGCGGATCGGACGTGGTTGCTTGTGATTGAACCGCAACAGGCTAAGGCGATTACGTTCGAGGCGGGGCAATTTGTCTGGCTCAACATCGGCAATTCGCCTTTCAGCCTTACAGAGCATCCGTTCTCAATCGCATCCGCGCCGCATCCCGCGCGTCTGGATTTCCTCATCAAGGAAAGCGGCGACTTCACCAATAAAATCAGCGCTGTTTCACCGGGAACCCATGTCTGGATCGACGGGCCTTACGGGCATTTTACGCTTCAGGAAGATGACTCCCGTCCGCTGGTCTTCATTGCTGGAGGCGTTGGCATAGCCCCCGTCCTGAGCATATTGCGCGAGCTTGAAAGAAATCGCTCCGGCCAAAAGGTTTCGCTTGTTTATGGCAACAGACATGTGAGCCAGATTGTCGCAGTGGATGACTTGCGCGCCATGCAGGCAAGCTTTGGCTTGAAGTTGAATCTGATCCTCGCAGAGCCACCGGAAAATTGGGACGGAATGACCGGCGACCTGAGCGAGCCTGTACTGCGCGCCCTGCTGTCGCCGCTGGCGCCCGCAGCCCGCTATATGGTTTGCGGGCCACCGCCGATGATCGACGCCGTTGAGGCTGCCCTCAAACGCCTCGGAATTGACCGCGCAGCTATAATCACAGAGCGATTCCGATTTTAAAGTAGCAATGCGGGCAACGTTTCTTATAGCCTTGCGCTTGTTCGCACCTTTGGGCAAAGTCCAGACCAATCGGCTAAACGTCGGTAAAGTGCGAATCTCAGGGGAGGATCAAGAGATGAAAACTACAGGATACAAGGCTGCTCGCAGTGCAATCGCGGCTGCAACCATTGCGCTGGGCGCTTTTGCCTTGCCCGCCAACGCCCAGACGACCCAGTCCGTCGAACAATTCTACAAAGGTCGCCAGATCGACCTCATCATCTACACCGCTAACAATTCCGCCTACGATTTGTATGGCCGCCTTCTAATCGCCCATATGGGCCGCTTCATCCCCGGCAATCCGACCTTTGTGCCCAAGAACATGGTCGGTGCCGGCGGGTTGACCGCTTCCCGATATCTTTACACCGTCGCTCCAAAAGACGGCAGCGTGATCGGTACAGTGGGACGCGGGCTTGCGTTCGACCCGATTCTGGGTCGCAACGAGCTGGGCCTCGACTTCCTGAAGTTCAACTGGATTGGCAGCATGAACCGTGAGAGCACGGTCGCGCTTGCATGGAACGAGCCCCGCGTGAAGGTGAAGACCTTCGAGGACCTGCAAAAGATGGAACTTCTTGTGCCGGGCACAGGCGCCGGCGCTGATTCCGAGCTGATCCCGGTGGCGCTGAACTTCCTCGCCGGAACCAAGTTCAAGATCGTCAAGGGCTACAAGAACACTGGTTCAGCGGCGATGGCGGTTGAAGGCGGCGAGCTGGAGGGTATCGCCTATTGGTCGTGGAGCGCGCTGCGTTCCAGCCACATGCACTGGATCACCGACAACAAGATCCACATGCTCTTCCACACGGGAGATCGCGTGCATCCGGAGATTCCGCAGGTGCGCCTGATTCGTGATCTGGTGACGGAGCCGACCAAAAAGGCTGCGCTTGATTTCATTCTCGCGCGTGAAATTCTCGGTCGCCCCTTCCTCGCGCCCCCGGACGTGCCAGCAGACCGCGTAAAAGCGCTGCGCGATGCGTTTGATGCTACCCTCGTCGATAAAGAATTCCTCATCGACGCAGAACGTCGCCGGGTAGAAATCAATCTGGTGACGGGAGCTGAGGTCGACCAGCTCCTCAAAACATCCGCCGCCGCGCCGAAAGCTGTCATCGATGCGGTCAAAGAGGCGCTGGGGCAGTAAGAAAAGCATCCCTCATCCGACCTTTGCTTACGCAAACGCCACCTTCTCCCGCCTGCGGGAGAAGGTGGCGCGCAGAGCGCGTAGGATGAGGGGCTTTATTGTGCTCGCAGAGAAGTCAAAAGCCGAAACTTCCTATTGGTGCTGGTCCGATTGCGGATGCACGTTGAACATCATAGATCCCGCATGATTCAGGCTCAACCTGAGCGCGGTTTCGAGACGTTCAATTTCGGAAGCTGCCTCTTGCAGCGCACGGTCTACTTCAATGCACCAGTCATCGCCTTCAAGCGGCGTAGTCATCAAATCCAGAGCACGCAATCGGTCAACTAACGAATGCATCAGCGTCACTCCTGTTACATTCCTAGTAGAACACTTGATCCGTGACGAGGCTATCGGAATTGTGCATGCGATCTTCGCTTAAAATCACGCGCCTTTGCATCAAGCAGTTCCAACCAAGAGTTATTTTGCGCCAAAGCTTGCCGCTCTTTAAATGTGCGCGATGAAAATAGTTTGAAACTGAAGCATACGGGCCTATAGCCGGGCGACGGATAAACGCGAGGCGCAAAGCCCGCACTAATTGAGCTTGGGGGAAGCATGGCGAGCGTTGCGGATGAAACGGCTTCAAAAGCTCAGGGCCCCTATGCCGCTTTTGCTTTCAGAGATTTCAGGTTCTGGATCGGCTATCGTTTTCTGAGCGGCGTCGCGTTACAGATGAAAAACGTCGGCGTCGGCTGGTATCTGTACGACACCACTGGCAGTGCGCTGGCGCTTGGCCTTGCGGGCCTTGCCGCTTTCCTGCCTTCCATCGCCTTCGCCCTTCTCACTGGCCATGTCGCCGACACTTACAACCGTCGCAACGTGGTGGCGTTATCGTTTGGGCTTTGCACGCTGGGTATGGGCGCACTGGCGTTTGCCGTGTTGTCCGGGTCTGCGCCGCTCTGGCTGATCTATGTCTCCGTCGTCATGATCGGCATCGGCCGCGCATTCGGCAATCCGGCCTCGCAGGCGATCACGCCAAGCCTTGTGCCGCGCACCCATTTCGCCAACGCCGTGACTTGGTATTCCTCGTTCTGGCAGGTCGCCACGGTTGCTGGCCCCGCGATTGGCGGCCTGCTCTATATCGGCGGCCCAAATGTCGTCTTCTTCACGGCCACAGGCTGCTTTGCTTTGGCCTCACTGATGGTGTGCATGATCCGCACGCCGCTTGATCCTCCCGGTACGGGACGCGGCCCGATCAGCTGGGCGACCGTCTCCGTTGGCCTCACCTTCATGTGGTCGCGTCCGGTGATGTTTGGCGCTGTGGCCCTTGATCTGGTGGCCGTACTTTTTGGCGGCGTCACCGCCTTGCTCCCCATCATCGCAAAGGACGTGCTGGAGACGGGACCGTTGGGGCTTGGCCTGCTGCGATCCTGCCCTGCTATCGGCTCCATCGTCATGAGCGCGGCGATCGCCTATTACCCCATTACCTCGGGCGCCGGTCGCAAGATGCTGATCGCCGTTGGAATTTATGGGCTCGCCATCGTCGTCTTCGGGTTTTCGTCGCTGATATGGCTGTCGATGCTGGCCCTGCTTGTCGTCGGCGCGGCGGACTCTGTGAGCGTCGTGATACGCCACACGATGGTGCAGGCGGAGGCCCCCGATGAGATGCGCGGTCGCGTGGCCGCCGTGAACTCGATCTTTATCTCGGGCTCGGCGGACCTTGGCGAGTTCCGCGCCGGCGCCAGCGCAGCCTTGTTTGGCGCCGCGAACGCCATCGTCATCGGCGGCATCGTGACCATCGTACTGGCGGGCCTGTGGGTGAAGCTGTTCCCGGCGCTCTATGCGCGCGACAAGATCATCGACAATTGAACGGGAAGCGCCATCATGGCGCTGCCCCTCTCGCCCAGAGACCCGCATGATCTTTGAACCAGAAATCATCGCCCGCGCAGCAAGCATTTTGCAGCGTGCGCGCGCGCAAAACCTGAAAATAGCAACTGCCGAATCCTGCACGGGCGGGCTTGTCGCGGCGCTGTTCACCGAAATCCCCGGCTCATCGGCGACGTTTGATCGCGGCTTTGTGGTCTATTCCAACGCAGCCAAGCAAGACATGCTGGGTGTGCCCGCCGAGTTAATTGAAACCCACGGCGCCGTGAGCGCGCAAACAGCCTGCGCAATGGCGGAGGGCGCGCTGGCGCATTCTCAAGCCGACATCGCCATCGCGATTACTGGCGTTGCGGGGCCGGGCGGCGGAAGCGCGGAAAAACCTGTGGGGCTGGTGCATTTTGCCAGCGCGCGAGCGGGCGCGCCAACCATGCCGGTTGAGATGCGTTATGGCGATATGGGCCGCGCGAACGTGCGCCGCGCGGCGCTGGAGAGCGCGCTCGATCTCATCGAATCGCGGCTCTAGCGATAGGCGGCTGCGATCCCCAGAAAGTCCTTCGCGGTCAGGCTCGCCCCGCCCACAAGCGCGCCGTCGACATTGGCCACGCCCATCAGCTCGACCGCGTTTGAGGGCTTCACCGAGCCGCCGTAGAGAATACGCACGCCCGCCCCGTCGGCGCCGAGCGCACGCGCAAGTTCGGCGCGGATGAACGCGTGAACGTCCGCAACGTCCGCTGCCGTCGGCGTCAGCCCGGTGCCAATCGCCCATACCGGCTCATAGGCCAGCACGAGATTGGCGGCGGTCGCGCCAGCAGGCAACGAGCCTGCGATCTGCGCGCCCACCACGTCCAGAGTGCGCCCGGCCTTGCGCTCGGCGTCCGTCTCGCCGACGCAGAGAATCGCGATCAAGCCAGCCGCCAGCGCGGCTTCCGCCTTCGCCTTCACGAGCGCGCTCGACTCAGCATGATCCGTCCGGCGCTCGGAATGGCCCACGATCACGGAAGTCGCGCCAAGATCGGCCAGCATAGAGGCGGACACGTCGCCGGTATGGGCGCCAGAGGCTTTCTGGTGGCAATCCTGCCCGCCGATGGAAAGGCGCCCGGCGGCCGTCGCGATTGCGGCTCCGACAAGCGTCGCGGGCGGGCAAATCAGCAATTCAACGCTAGACTTAAGCGGGGCATCATAGCCCTGCGCCATCGCCTCGATTTGCGCCAGCGAGGCGCTCAGCCCGTTCATCTTCCAGTTTCCCGCGACTATTGGGTGAGGTTTGTTGGCCATTTTCGCTCCCGCTGGTGTACGCCAACGCCGGTTATCAGAGAGCGCGCGCTATGCAAAGCGCCGCGCAAAGGCTATGGAAAACCAAACCTGTTTGGGGCGGGGCTTTCCGCCCGTCTTTTGGAATCGGACGAGACAAACATGCTTGAAGGCATACGCCGGGCGTCGAAGAGCCTTGTCGGCAAGGTGGTCTTCGGAATTCTGTTCGGGTTTCTGATCCTGAGCTTCGCCGTCTGGGGTATTGGCGATATTTTCCGTGGCATCGGCGTCAGTTCGGCGGCGAAGGTCGGCGACGTTGAGATATCGACAGAGGCCTATCGCAGCGCCTACCAAACCCAATTGCAGAACTGGCAACGGGAATCGCGCCGCGCCATCACCAACGACCAGGCGCGTGCCGCCGGTCTCGACAAAATGGTGCTCTCGCGCCTGATTTCTGAAGCCGCCCTCGATCAGCGCGCCCGCGCGCTGGGGCTCGCCATGGCCGAGCGCGACATTGCGCAAGCCATCGTCAATGATCCGACCTTCATCGGCCCCACCGGCAAGTTCGAGCGTCAGCGCTTCAATGACGCCCTGCGCGAGGCCGGATATTCGAGCGAGGGCCGCTTCGTACAGGAGCAGCGGCAGGTCTATCTGCGCCGCGAACTGGCGCTGTCGATCGCTGGCGATGCGCCGCTCCCGCTGGCGATGCTTGAAGCCGTACACCAGTACGATTCGGAAACCCGCAGCGTAGAGTTCTTCACCCTGCCCGCTTCCGCCGCCGGCGAGATCCCGCCGCCGGGCGAAGACGCGCTGAAGACTTTTTATGAAGAGCGCAAGGCAAGCTTCCGCACGCCGGAATATCGCAAAATCATTGTGCTGAGCGTCGCGC
The DNA here is from genome assembly GCA_945875875.1 of Rhizobium sp. Q54. GTDB lineage: Bacteria > Pseudomonadota > Alphaproteobacteria > Rhizobiales > Beijerinckiaceae > Terripilifer. Next base: position 23,276 of record CAMCMI010000002.1, on the reverse strand, counting down.
CCTCCAGCGTCGCCGATCCCGCCCGCGTGACCGACGCCGACGTCCGCCAGCTTTACGAGCAGGTCAAAGGCCAGCGCTTCACGGCGCCCGAGCGCCGCAGCGTTCAGCAGATCATCTATCCTGACGAGGCAGCGGCCGCCGCTGCGCGCAAATCTTTGGCCGACGGCGAGACCTTCGACGCGCTGGCGCAAAAGCGCGGCCTCGCCGACAAGGATATTGGTCTTGGCGCCCTCACCTGGGGCGAATTCGCCGACCCCAACATCGGGCAGGCCGCGTTTGCTTTGGCGGAAGGCGCCGTGAGCGAGCCGGTAAAAGGCGCATTCGGCTTCGTGTTGCTGCGCGTCTCGAAGGTTGATCCGCAATCGGTGAAGCCGTTTGAAGAGGTCGCGCAAGTCGTCAAGCGCGAGCTGGCGGAGCGCCGTTCGCGCGACGAGATACAGAAGATCCGCGACGTGATCGAAAATCAGCGCACGTCCGGAAAGTCGCTTGCGGAGGCGGCTGAAGCGGCCAAATTGACGGCGCGCGTGATCGAGGCTGTTGACCAGAACGGTCGCAACCCAGATGGCGCCGAAGTCGCCGGACTGGTTGAGGGCGCAGAGCTGTTGCGCGCGGTTTTCGCCTCCGACATCGGCGTCGACAACGACCTTCTGACCACGCGCGACAACGGCTACACATGGTTCGAGGTCGCAGGCATCGAGCCTGCGCGCGATCCCGCGCTCATCGAGGTTCGCGAACGCGTCGCCGCCGCATGGTTGCAGGACGAAACCGAACGCGCCCTGCAACGCAAGGCGCAGGAGCTTGTCAAGCGCATCGAGGGCGGCGAGGCCATCGAGGCCGTCGCCAAAAGCGTCGGGCTGGACGCGCAGCTCGCCAACGACGTGAAGCGCTCTGGCTCGCAGACGTTGCCGCCCGCAGCCGTCGTGCGCACGTTCACAATTGCGACGGGAGCTGCGGCCTCAACCGCAATCGGCCCCGAGCGAATCGTGTTCAAGGTTCTGGATTCGCTCGTACCGCCCTATGACCCCGAAAGCGCAACGCTGACGGCGCTGGCGCCGCGTCTGCGCGAAGCATTGACGGAAGACATTCTGGCGCAATTCGTGGCCAAAGCGCAGGACGATCTCGGCGTCAAGATCAACGAGTCAGCCGTACGTATGGCGGTCGGCGGTCAACAGAACTAGGCGCGGACAGGCTCATGACACCGATAGCCTATGAGGATTTCGCGCGCGCCTATGAAGCCGGACGCCCGAGCCTCATAGCCGCCAGTCTGATCGCCGATCTTGAAACGCCCGTCGCCGCCTATCTGAAATTGAGCGCGGCAGGCGGCGCCAACACTTTCCTTCTCGAATCCGTGGAAGGCGGCGCAGCGCGCGGCCGCTACTCCATGATCGGCATGGACCCCGACGTGATCTGGCGCGCCCATGGCGGCGACAGCGAAATCAACCGGCAGGCGTTGACGGCGCAGGATGCGTTCGAGCCCTGCCCCGGCAAGCCGCTCGACGCCTTGCGGGCTCTGATCGCCGAATCTCGCATAGAAGCGCAAGACGAGCTGCCGCCGATGGCTGCGGGCGTGTTCGGCTATCTGGGCTATGACATGGTGCGTCAGATGGAGCGTCTGTCGCCCGCAAAGCCCGATCCGATTGGCATGCCCGACGCGGTGATGATCCGCCCGACGCTGATGGTGGTGTTTGATTCCGTGCGCGACGAATTGCACATCGTAACCCCGGTGCGCCCCGCCGCTGGCGTGAATGCGCGCGCCGCATGGGAGGCCGCGCAATCGCGCATCGACAAGATTGTCGCTGTGCTGGAGGGCCCGCTGGCCCACAAGCCGCCAGTCGTCGATCCGCTGATGACGGCGGCTGCGCCTGTCTCCAACACGCCTGAAGCGCGCTATCTGGAAATGGTTGCGCAGGCGAAAGAATACATCAAGGCGGGCGATATCTTTCAAGTCGTTCTCTCACAGCGCTTTACGGCGCCGTTTGAATTGCCCGCGTTCTCGCTGTTTCGCGCACTTCGCCGCGTCAACCCGGCGCCGTTCCTGTGCTACCTCGATTTCGGCGGCTTCCAGATTGTGTGCTCAAGCCCAGAAATTCTGGTGCGCGTGCGCGAGGGCAAAGTCACCATTCGCCCCATCGCGGGAACGCGCTGGCGCGGCAAGACGCCCGCCGAAGATGAGGCTCTGGCGCAAGAACTTCTGGCCGATCCAAAAGAGCGCGCCGAACATTTGATGCTGCTTGATCTTGGTCGAAACGACGTTGGCCGCGTGTCGCAAATCGGCAGCGTGGAAGTCACCGGCCAGTTTTTCGTTGAGCGCTACAGCCACGTGATGCACATCGTCTCCAACGTCGAGGGCCAGCTCGATCCGCGCCGCGACGTGATCGACGCGCTATGCGCCGGCTTTCCCGCAGGCACGGTTTCGGGGGCGCCGAAAGTGCGGGCGATGGAAATCATCGACGAGCTGGAGGCCGACAAGCGCGGGATTTACGCCGGTTGCATCGGCTATTTCGGCGCCTCTGGTGAAATGGACACCTGCATCGTGCTGCGCACCGGCATCGTCAAGGACGGCCTCATGCACGCGCAGGCGGGCGCCGGCATCGTATACGATTCCGATCCCGCCTCCGAGCACCGCGAATGCGTGAACAAGGCGACAGCTTTGTTCCGCGCCGCCGAGGAGGCCGTTCGCTTCGCCACAGGCGCCAAACGCGGGCAATAGCGGGCGCTCACTGGACCGCCAACTTCCGGACGCATCACGGACGGGCATAAAGCCCCCGCGCGCGTCATTCCGGCGAAGGCCGGAACCCACGACAGGCGGTGAGTTCAATCCCTGTCGTGGATGGCGGCCGTCGCCGCCATGACGTGGTGGGGGCGCAGTCAAAAGGTGCATCCAACCCTCCATTTCCAGCGTATAAGCTTCACAAATTCCCTCCCGTCCCATGGAGCCTGCATGCCGAATCCCGCCGCTGACGCGCCAGCGCTCGTCTGGTTTCGCGACGACCTGCGGCTGGCCGATCAGCCGGCTCTGAACGCAGCCGTGCGCTCCGGGCGGCCTGTGATCTGCCTTTATGTCTACGATGCGGGGCGCTCCTCTGGCCGGGGTCTGGGTGCGGCCTCGAAATGGTGGCTGCATCATTCGCTGGCGGCGCTGGGCGCCTCTCTTGAAAAAATAGGCGCCCGGCTGGACATCATCGCGGGCGAGCATGCAGACCTGCCGCAGATCGCGCAAAGCCTTGGCGCGGGCGCGGTTTACTGGACGCGGCGGTATGGCGGCGCGCAGATCGCCTGCGATGCGCAGGTGAAGAAAGACCTTGCAACCACCAACATCGAGGCCGCCAGCTTCAACGGCCATTTGCTGCGCGAGCCGTGGGAAGTCACCACCAAGCTCGGCGGGCCGATGAAGGTGTTCACGCCGTTCTGGCGCGCGTCGCAGGCTCTGGGCGACATCCCGGCGCCCCTGCCCGCTCCCAAAGCGCTGACGAGCGGGCCATGGCCCAAGGCGGCGCCCAAGCGCACGACGCTGAAGGCGCTCGACCTGCTGCCCACCAAGCCTGATTGGGCCGATGGTTTACGTGCTGAGTGGACCCCGGGCGAGGCTGGCGCGCGCGCCCGTTTACAAGACTTCTTCCATAACGGCCTCGCCAATTACGCCGACGAGCGCGATCGGCCAGACAGGCCCTCGACCTCGCGGCTGTCGCCGTTCCTGCGCTTTGGTGACATTTCGCCGCGCACCATCTGGCATTCCGCGCGCCATCTGGAAGCTGACAAACCGGCGCTGGCCAAGCCGGTCGCCAAATTCCTGTCGGAAGTCGGCTGGCGTGAGTTTGCCTTCCACCTGCTGTTTCACAATCCCGATCTTGCAACCCGCAATTATCAGGCGCGCTTCGACGCCTTCCCGTGGGGCGAGCCGGACGCAAAGGTTCTGCGCGCCTGGCAAACCGGGAACACCGGCTATCCGATTGTGGATGCTGGCATGCGCGAACTCTGGCGCACCGGCTTCATGCACAATCGCGTGCGCATGGTGGTGGCGTCCTTTCTCGTCAAGCATCTGCTGATCGACTGGCGCGTCGGCGAAGAATGGTTTTGGGATACTTTGTGCGACGCGGACCCGGCCAACAATCCGGCAAGCTGGCAATGGGTGGCGGGCAGCGGCGCGGACGCTGCGCCCTATTTCCGGATTTTCAACCCGATCTTGCAGGGCGAGCGGTTCGATCCCGATGGCGATTACGTGCGCGCCTTCGTGCCGGAGCTGGCGGACATACCCGCAAAATTCATCCACAAGCCGTGGGAGGCGCCCGCCAACGTGCTGGCGAACGCAGGCGTGCGGCTGGGAAAAACGTATCCAGCGCCGGTCGTGGATCATACAAAGGGCCGGGACAGGGCGCTGGCCGCGTTTGGCGCCCTCGTTAAGGAATGAGCACCGTTGCGCCGGTCGTCTGGCGCCCCTCAAGCGCCTTGTGGGCAGCCACAACTTCTTCCAGCGGGTACGTGTGGTTGATCGGGATGCGCACCTTGCCGGACTCGACCATGGCGAACAGTTCGGCGGCCATGGCGTCGAGATCCTCGCGCTTGGCGATATAGGTGTAGAGCGTGGGGCGCGTACAAAACAGCGAGCCCTTTTGCGCCAGCAGCGAGATGTTGAACGCATCCACCGATCCCGAGGCGGCGCCGTATGAGACGAACATCCCGAGCGGGCGAATGCAATCGAGCGACATCGGGAACGTGTCTTTGCCGACGCCGTCATAGACGACGTCGCACAATTTGCCGCCCGTGATTTCCTTCACGCGCTCGACGAAGTTCTCGGCTTTGTAGTCGATCACGTGATGCGCGCCCGCAGCTTTGGCCACAGCCGCCTTCTCCGGCCCGCCGACGGTGGCGATCACGATTGCGCCAAGCGAATTGCCCCATTGGCAGAGCAATTGCCCAACGCCGCCAGCGCCCGCATGCACGAGGATCACGTCGCCAGCCTTCACCGGAAACGTGCGGCGAAGCAGGTATTGCGCGGTGAGGCCTTTCAGCATCATACCTGCAGCGGTCTCGTAGGAAATGCTATCGGGAAGCTTCACAAGAACGTTTGTGCCGATCACGCGCTCCTGCGCATAGCAGCCAAGCGTAGACGTGTAGCCAACGCGATCGCCAACCTTGAAGCCCTCCACATCCGGCGCGACCTCGACGATCTCGCCAGCGGCTTCATTGCCAAGCACGAACGGCGTCGGCGTTTTATAGGCGCCAGCGCGAAAATACGTGTCGATGTAATTCAACCCGATGGCGCGATTGCGCACGCGCACCTGGCCAGCGCCGGGCGCGCCCACGGGCACGTCTTCGATGCGCATAACGTCCGCCCCGCCGGTCTCGTGGATGACGACTGCTTTCACCATGGTCGCGTCCCTTTATAAAATGCATATCAGCTATGCGCGCACTTTGAGACGAAGCGATAGCTTTATCAACCCGTAGGTGACAGCTTGAGACGTGCGCGCGGGTCGCGTCAAAGATTGGACCACATGAGCAGCCAGAGCCAAAGCAGCGCAAGCAACTTGCGCGCAATGTTCACGCCAAAGCTGGTGACGGTGTTGCGCGAAGGCTATGGCTGGAGTCAGTTCCGGGCGGATTTGATCGCAGGCCTCACGGTCGCCATCGTCGCGTTGCCGCTCTCCATGGCCATCGCGACAGGCTCCGGCGCCAAGCCAGAGCATGGGCTGATCGCCGCCGTGATTGGCGGGTTTATCGTCTCGGCGCTGGGCGGCAGTCGCTTCCAGATCGGCGGACCGGCGGGCGCCTTCATCGTGCTGGTCGCCAGCGTCATTGGAACGCACGGCTATCAGGGCTTTCTGGCCGCCACCATCATGGCGGGATGCCTGCTGTTGCTGATCGGCTATCTGCAACTTGGCGTCTACATCAAATACATCCCCTACCCGGTCACGATCGGCTTCACGGCGGGCATTGGCGTGATCATCTTCGCCGCCGAGATCAAGGATTTCTTCGGCCTGACGCTGGCCGCCGAACCCGGCCCGCTGATCCCCAAGATCGCCGCTTTGTGGAACGCGGCTGGTACGGTCAATTGGGCTGCGGCTGCCGTGGGCGCGCTTTGTCTGGCGACGATCCTGATCCTGCGCCGGCTCGCCCCGCGCTTTCCCGGCCTGCTGGCGGCGGTGGCTTTGGGCGCGATAGCGACGTGGGGGCTTGGCCTGCCCATCGAGACCATCGGCACGAAATTCGGCGGCATCCCCAGCGGCCTGCCGGCGCCCGCATTCCCCTCTGTCAGCCCGATGTTGTGGCTCGATCTGATCCCCGCCGCCGTCGCGCTGGCGTTTCTGGGCGGCATGGAATCCCTGCTCTCAGCCGTGGTGGCCGACGGCATGACGGGTCGGCGCCATCGCTCCAATTGCGAATTGGTGGCGCAGGGCTGGGCCAACATCGCCAGCGCTTTGTTCGGCGGGCTCTGCGTCACCGGCACGATTGCGCGCACAGCGACCAACATTCGCGCCAACGCCCACGGGCCGGTCGCGGGCATCTTGCACGCTGCGTTTCTGCTGGCGTTCATGGTGTTCGCGGCCCCGCTGGCGAACTGGATTCCGCTGACCGCGCTCGCCGCCGTGCTGGCGGTCGTGGCGTGGAACATGATCGAGCGCCACGCCGTCGCCGCCGTTTTGCGCGGCGACCGGGCGGAAGCCGCCGTGATGGTGGCGACGTTCTCCGTCACCGTGCTGCGCGACCTCACCGAGGGCATAGCGGTTGGCGTCGTCATGGGCGCCGTGCTGTTCATGCACCGCATGGCGCAGATGGTGGAAGTGACGACGCACACGCACGCGCCGCTGCTGGCGCCGGACCAGCCCGACGAGGCCAATCCGCGCAGTCCTTATGCGGGAGCTGAGAACCACGACGTGATCGTCTATCGCATCACCGGACCGTTCTTCTTCGGCGCCGTCAGTCAGGTGGCGTCCATAATCGAGCAGATCGAGACGGCGCCGCGCGCCTATGTGCTCGACCTCGCAGCCGTGCCGCTGGCCGACGAGACAGGCGCGCAAGCCCTGCTGGGCTTCGTGAAGAAGGCGCGCAAGGCCGGCGCCCAAATCTATTTTGCGGGCGCCTCGAGAGGCGTCACGCGCAGATTGCTGCGCGCCGGGCTGGGGCGAGGTTTGGCGACTTATGTGCGCAGCGTCGAGGAGGCGCGCAAGCGATTGCGCGACAAGCAGCCTGCCCATACATCCTGAACGCACTTTGCGATCTGCCTGCTCTTTCTTCCTTCTCCCCTTGCGGGAGAAGGTGTCGTTTGCGTCAGCAACCGACGGAAGAGGGGTTTTCCTGCGCGAAAGGACCCCCTCATCCGTCACGCTTCGTGCGCCACCTTCTCCCGCGAGGGGAGAAGGAAGAGCGCACACCTTCGCGGCGCCGCATTCTGCGCCAGATTGCACAGGCTGCATAAAAATCAGGCGAAATGCCCATAAGTAAAACTCATCAAACCCAGCTGCTCGCATATGCAGCGCGGAATGTGCACCTTGCGAAGGCGTATTAGACCTTTGGCATGCCCGTTGCCTTGACGTCCCCAGCGACATCAAACGGGAGCGCCAAATGACCATGTTCCGCAATCCTTTCGACTCCGGCATGCGCCTTAACAAAGGTTGTTCATGCGGCGCCCATTCCTCGCAGGCGGCCCACGAGCGCGCCTTCAAGGCTGACGCGGTGGAGACCGGCGCGGCGCCTGACGAGGCCCGTTATGAGCGCGTCGTCACGTCTGCGGTTATGCGCGCGATGTTCCCGGTAGATGCGGAGCGTCGCGCCTTTTTGAGCGCCGTTGGTTGGTCCACTGCTGCGGCCGCCGTCACCGGTATGTTGCCGATTGGCGCTGCGACAGAGGCGTTTTCGCAAGGCGGACCGCTCGAGAAGAAGGCGCTGAAGGTCGGCTTTATTCCCATCACCTGCGCCACGCCTATTATTATGGCCGATCCGCTGGGCTTTTATAAAAAGCACGGCCTTGATGTTGAAGTGATGAAGACAGCCGGTTGGGCGGTCATTCGCGACAAGACGCTCAACAAGGAATACGACGCCGCGCACATGCTGGCTCCGATGCCGCTGGCCATCACCATGGGTGTGGGCTCGAACCCGATTCCCTACGCGCTCAGCGCCATTGAGAACATCAACGGCCAGGCGATCACGCTCGCCATGAAGCACAAGGACAAGCGCAACCCAAAGGATTGGAAGGGCTTCAAATTCGCCGTTCCGTTCGACTTCTCCATGCATAATTATCTGCTACGCTATTATCTCGCCGAGGCTGGCATCGACCCCGACAAGGACGTGCAGATCCGCTCCGTACCGCCCGCCGAGATGGTCGCCAACATGCGCGCCGACAATATCGACGGCTTCCTTGCGCCCGATCCCTTCAATCAACGCGCGGTCTATGACGGCGTCGGCTTTATCCACCTGCTCTCGAAAGAATTGTGGGATGGCCACCCGTGCTGCGCGTTTGCCGCCAGCAAGGAATTCATCACCGGCAACCCAAACACTTACGCCGCGCTGATGCGCTCCATCATTGACGCCACTGCATACGCGGCAAAGCCGGAAAACCGCAAGGAAATCGCTGCCGCTATCGCTCCGCCGAACTATCTCAACCAGCCGCAGATCGTGCTGGAGCAGGTGCTCACCGGCGTTTACGCGGATGGTCTTGGCTCCGTGAAGAAAGACGCCAACCGGATTCAGTTTGATCCCTTCCCGTGGGAATCTTTCGCCGTGTGGATTCTCACGCAGATGAAGCGTTGGGGACAGGTGAAGGGCGACGTCGATTATCAGGGTCTCGCCAAACAGGTGTTCCTGGCCACCGACGCCGCAAAGCTGATGAAGGAAGCGGGCCTTACGCCGCCGACAGCCACCACCAAGTCGTTCTCGGTCATGGGCAAGGCGTTCGATCCCGCACAGCCAGAGGCTTATCTCAACAGCTTCGCCATCAAGCGTTCGTGAGGATTGCATGTTAACTTCGCTCAACGCGCGCGGGGCGCTGCTCTCCGCCGTGATCTTCACAGTGTTTTTGCTGGCCTGGCATATCGGCGTTCAGGGCAAGGCGAGCGTCGCGCAAATGGACCCCGAATATGCGCGCCTGATGGGCGTGGCGGCAACGCAGGGAAAGTCGGCGATGCCCGGCCCCCTCGATGTCGGGGCGCAAATCTGGCAGCATCTGCAAGAGCCGTTCTATGATCGCGGCCCCAACGACAAGGGGGTTGGAATCCAGCTGGCCTATTCGCTGGGCCGCGTTCTTCTGGGCTATGCGCTTGCTGTGCTTGTCGCTCTGCCCGTAGGCTTTCTCATCGGCATGTCGCCGCTGATGAATCGCGCGCTTGATCCGTTCATTCAGGTGATGAAGCCGATCTCGCCGCTCGCGTGGATGCCGCTGGCGCTCTACACGATCAAGGATTCATCGATATCCGCGATCTTCGTGATCTTCATCTGCTCGGTCTGGCCGATGATGATTAACACCGCCTTCGGCGTATCGGCCACCCGCAAGGAATGGCTGAACGTGGCACGCACGCTGGAGGTTCGACCTCTGCGCAAAGCGTTTACGATCATCCTGCCAGCAGCAGCGCCCACCATTCTTACCGGCATGCGCATATCAATCGGCATCGCATGGCTTGTGATCGTGGCTGCTGAAATGCTCGTTGGCGGCACCGGCATTGGCTATTTCGTCTGGAACGAATGGAACAACCTTTCGATCACCAACGTCATCGTCGCCATTCTCGTCATCGGCCTTGTCGGCATGGCGCTTGACCAAACCCTTGCGCGCGTCGCCCGCGCCGTCACCTATCCGGAATGATCCAGTGAACAAGTTCATCTCGATTGAATCGATTGCGCGCCGTTATCCCAAGGCTGGCGGCGGCAGCACAACCATCTTCGAAAACCTCTGGTTCTCGATGAATCGCGGCGAGTTCTCGGCCATTATCGGGCATTCCGGTTGCGGCAAGACCACCGTGCTCAACATCCTCGCCGGGTTAGAACTGCCCGACGACGGCCTGACCGTGGTCGACGGCCACGCTATTGAAGGCCCCTCGCTTGATCGCGCCGTGATCTTCCAGAGCCATGCGCTGCTGCCGTGGCGCACGGTTCTGGGCAATGTGTCCTACGCCGTCTCGTCAAAATGGCGCGACTGGAGCGCTGAAAAGGTCGCCGCCAAAGCGATGGCTGCGATTGAAAAAGTGGGCCTCAAGGGCAGCGAAATGAAGAAGCCCGCCGAACTCTCCGGCGGCATGAAGCAGCGCGTCGGCATCGCCCGAGCGCTGTCCATCGACCCCAAGATCCTGCTGATGGACGAGCCTTTCTCTGCACTCGACGCGCTCACGCGCGGCGCCTTGCAGGATGAGGTGCGCCGCATCTGCGTGGAAACCGGGCAGACTGCGTTCATGATTACGCACGACGTCGACGAGGCGATTTATCTCGCCGACAAGATCGTGCTGATGACGAACGGTCCCGAGGCCATGATCGCAGAAATCGTCGAGAACCCGCTGCCGCGCGACCGTCGCCGCGTCGATCTGCATCGCTCGCCCGATTATTACCCGCTGCGAAACCACCTGATCGACTTCCTCGTCACGCGGTCGAAGACCTTCAAGGACGAGATGCCCGAAGGCTACGACAAGCGCCATCCGCCGATCGTGCGACCCGGCGCCGACAACCCCCTCACGCCCGGCGAAACCCGCAAGGTCGCCTGAGTTTTAACTTTCAACAGGAGCTGATTATGAAGCGCGAAGAACTCACGGAAAAGATCCTCGACATCAAGCGCGAGAAGGGCTGGACCTGGAAGCACATCACGACCGAAATCGGCGGCATGAGCGACGTGATGATCGTCGGCGCGCTGCTGGGCCAGATGAAGCTCGTCAAGCCGCTGGCCGAAAAGGCCGCCGCTCTGTTCGGCCTCTCGGAAGTCGAAAAGCGCATGCTTAACGAAGTCCCCTATCGCGGCTCCCAAATGCCCCCGACCGATCCCCTGCTCTACCGCTTCTTTGAAATGGTGATGGTGAACGGCCCGGCATGGAAGGCACTGATCGAGGAAGAATTTGGCGACGGCATCATGTCCGCCATCGACTTCGACTTCCAGATGGAGCGCCTCGCCAACCCCAAGGGCGACCGCGTGCAATTCAAGCTGTCCGGCAAGTTCCTGCCCTACAAGTATTACGGCGCCGAACAGGGCGTGCCGGAATACGGATTCAAGGAAAGCTGAGGAGGGGCTTTACGGCCCACCCCTCATCCGTCACGCGATGCGTGACACCTTCTCCCGCAAGGGGAGAAGGAAGTAAGATGCGCGTTGCTGATCGTGTGCGCCCTTCTCCCCTTGCGGGAGAAGGTGTCGTTTGTGTCAGCAAACGACGGATGAGTGGCATATTCACTACTGCCTACTGCCTACTGCGCCCTCGCTTTCCCCGCCCATCCGCCCTAAAACTCATTCCATGAACACTCACACCGACATCATCGTCGCCGGGGCTGGCGCGGCGGGGCTGGCGAGCGCGCTGGCGATTAGCAAAGCGGGGCGAAGCGTTCGCGTCATCGGCAAGCCGGACGTGGGCGGCGCTTCTCGCACGGTCGCTTTGTTTGACGGCTCGATCCGGTTTCTCGAAGCGCTGGGCGTTTGGGAGCGCATCGCGCCACGCTGCGCGCGTCTGCGCGGGATGCGGATCGTCGATATCACCGATACAATCTTCCGGGCGCCGCCGACTCTGTTTAATGCGGATGAAATCGGGCTGGAGGCTTTTGGCTGGAACATCGAGAACAGCCTGCTGGTCGCCACCATGGCCGAGCTGCTGGCCGAGCGTGGACAGGTCGACATCACGCAGACGCTGGGCAAAGCCTATGACTTCCAGCCCGATCATGCGCGCGTCGAGACGGATGAAGGCGCGTTCACGGGCCAGCTCATTGTCGCCGCAGACGGGCGGCGTTCCATCGCGCGGCGCAATGCTCGCATCCAGACGCAGAACTGGGATTATCCGCAGGTTGCGCTGACCGCAATTCTTGCTCACACGCGCCCGCACGAGGAAATCTCGACCGAGTTTCACACCCGGCAAGGCCCCTGCACGTTCGTGCCGCTGCCGGGCACGGATGACGCGCCCCATCGCTCCAGCCTTGTCTGGATGATGTCGCGCAGCGAGGCCCGACGCAGGCAGGCTTTGGCGCCCGACGCTTTCGCCAAAGAGGCCTCTGCGCTAACGTATAATTATCTGGGAGCCCTTACCCCGCTCACCCCCATTGGCGCCGTGCCTATGGAGGGGCTTTCGGCCCGCGCGCTCACTGCCCCGCGCCTCGCGCTTGTGGGCGAGGCCGCCCATGTGTTCCCGCCGATTGGCGCGCAGGGCCTGAACCTTGGCCTGCGCGACGCGGCCCATCTGGCGCAGGCGATTAGCGACGCAGACGATCCCGGCGCCGCTGGCCCGCTCAATGCCTATTCCCGCCTGCGTGGTGCGGATGTGGCCTCGCGCAGCTTTGGAGTCGATACGCTGAACCGCGCCCTGCTGTCGCCGTTTGCGCCGATGGACGTGCTGCGCGGCGCCGGGCTTCATGCGCTGCGCCAGTTCGGCCCGCTGCGACGGCTGGCAATGCGTGAGGGCGTAATGCCGCAACGCGGCGCGCCGCTCGTCATGCGTCAGGGCGTCGCCGAGAATGCGTAAAGCAGCGCGGTCACCATGATGACGGACGCCACCGTGCCCGCCATGACGAGGCTTGAGGCGCGCTCGACGTAAACGTCGTATTGGCGCGCAATCACAAACACGTTGAGCGCAGGCGGAAGCGCGGCCATCAACACCGCGGTGTAGATCCACACCTGGCTGATGCCGCCTGCCAGCGTCAGGGCGCTCCACACCAGCAGCGGATGCAGCACGAGCTTGACCGCTAGCAACGCCGGCGCCTCGGGCGCAAACTTCGTGACAGGCCGCAGCGCCACCGTCACGCCCATCACGAACAGCGCGCACGGCGCCGCCGCGCCAGACAGCCACACCACCATCTTGTCGAGCGCAACGGGGGGACGCCATTGCGCCCAAGCAGCCAGCACGCCCAGCGCAATCGCGATGTTGAAGGGATGCAGAAACACCTTGCGCGCAACGCTGAGAGCGGTCGCCAGCGCGCTCGTTTTACGTCCGCCCGCCAGCCCCATCAGGAACGGCGTCAGCGTGAAGAAGATGGCGCTGTCAAAGGTGAAGATCAGCGCGGTAGGGGCTACGGAAGCAGCGCCGAATGTGGCCAGCGTCAGGCCCGGTCCCATGTAGCCGACGTTGGAATATCCACCCGCCACGCCCTGCATGGTCGCGACTTCAATGTTCCCGCCGCTCCCATACCAGCCGATGCCAAACCCGCAGGCAAAGGCGATCAGCGTGCAGGCGGACGTGATGAGGATAAAGCGCCAATTGGCCAGCTCCGCCAACGGCGTGACCGAGATCAGATTGAAGAAAAGCGCCGGGAGAGCAAGGTAGACGATGAAGGCGTGCATCCACGCCAGCCCCGCCTCGGGAATGTCTATCGCCTTGCCAAACACGAAGCCCAGTAGAATGAGCCCGAAGAACGGCAGCGCCAGATCAAGCACGCGGCCCAGCGCCGGGGCGAAAAGCCCGACCGCCATGAGCGCGAGGAAGCCTGCGACGGGAGCTGCGATGGATTTGAAAAAAGGCACGCGGAACTCCGCAGCAAAGAATGCGCGTGGGTAGGCGCGGGGGCTTGGGGAGTCAATGCAGACATTAAGCGCCCGGTAGACGTTAAGCGCCCGCCTTGACTTACCCGCCCCAAGACCGCATCACGCAGGCGCTTGCGGCGCGGGAAAGATGCAGACCAGAACCACCTTTCAACATTGGCTGGAATACGCGGGCTTCCGGCTGGTCGCGGGGCTTTTCAGCGTCTTGCCGCTGGAGCTTTCATCGCGCTTTGGCGGGTGGCTTTGGCGCCGGATCGCCCCGCTCGACAGGCGCCACAAGCGGGCGCTGGAAAATCTCGGGCAAGCTTATCCGGACATGACGCTGGCGCAGCGCGAGGCTATCGCTCGCGACATGTGGGACAATCTGGGCCGCGTGTTCGCCGAAAGCTTTCACCTGATCGAGATTGTGGAAAGCGGGCGCGTGCTCATCGACGAGGATTCTATCTGCGCGATGCCGACGGATCGGCGCTTTGTGGCAGCCGCGCCCCATCAGGGCAATTGGGAGCTTGGCGCCGCCGTGCTGCGCATCACCGGCGGATCGGCGGGCGGTATTTACCAGCGGCTGAAAAACCCGCTGGTGGACGATTACGTGCGCAAGCTCCGGGCGCCGTTTTACGCTGGCGGGCTGTGGCCCAAACAGGGCGCCGCCGGGCGCCGCGCCATGAAACATTTACGCAACGGCGGCGTGCTTGCCACCATGGCGGACCTGCGCGACAGCGACGGGCTGAACGTACCGTTTTTTGGCCGCTCCGCCCCCAGCTCGACGTTTCCGGCGTTGGCTGCGCGCGCAACCGGGGCGCCATTGCTTGCGGTGGAAATCGTCCGGCTGCCGGGCGTGCGGTTTCAGCTTCGCCTGCGGCAGGTTCCCGTGCCGGAAACAGAGGACCGCACCGCCGATATTGAGGCGGCGACTCGCGCTTTGCATGGGGAGTTCGAGGCCAGCATCCGCCGTCATCCCGGGCAATGGATGTGGGCCAGCCGCCGCTGGGAGTGAGTTCGGTCGGCTTCGGAAAGTAAAACTCCACCTCTCCACACGGCTTGCGCCGTCTGCGTGGATGGACGGGACAAGCGCGTCCATGACGGCTTAGACGTCGGGGGTAGCATTTGTGGCATGGTGATTTGCACCAGGAAAGGCATGCGGGCTGGAAAGCGCCTCCCCTCACCCCGCCGCCGAATCCCCGCGCGCCCAGCCGGCCTTTGTCTCGGCGTAAAAATCTTCAAAACGCCCCGCTGCAATGGCCGCGCGCATGCCCGCCATCAGCTCCTGATAATAGGACAGGTTCGCCCAGGTCAGCAGCATCATGCCGAGAATTTCGCCAGACTTCACCAGATGGTGCAGATAGGCCCGCGAGTAATCGCGCGCCGCCGGGCATGCGGCCAGCTCGTCGAGGCACGCCTTGTCTTCGGCATGGCGGGCGTTGCGCAGATTAACCCGGCCAAAGCGGGTGTAGGCGAGGCCGTGGCGCCCTGCCCGCGTCGGCATCACGCAATCGAACATATCGACGCCCCGCTTCACGCTCTCCAGCAAATCGTCGGGCGAGCCCACGCCCATCAGATAGCGCGGCTTGCCTGTCGGCAAATGCGGCTCGGTCTCTTCAATCATCGCCAGCATCACGTCCTGCGGCTCGCCGACCGCCAGCCCGCCGATGGAATAGCCGTGGAAATCCATGTCGCTCAAAGCTTTGGCGCTCTCGACGCGCAAAGCTGGCACGCCGCCGCCCTGCACGATGCCAAAGCAGGCGCGACCCGGCGCCTCCGTAAACGCACGGCGCGATCGCTCCGCCCAGCGCAGCGACAGCCGCATCGCGCGCTCGACCTCCTTGTCGGTGGCGGGCAGCTTGATGCACTCATCAAGCTGCATCTGGATGTCGGAGCCCAGCAGGTTCTGGATTTCCATCGAGCGCTCGGGCGTCAGCACATGGCGCGCGCCATCGATGTGGGATTGGAACGTGACGCCGTTCTCATCGAGCTTGCGCAGCTTGGAGAGCGACATCACCTGAAACCCGCCCGAATCGGTGAGGATCGGGTGCGGCCAGTTCATGAACTTGTGCAGGCCGCCAAGCGAGGCTACCCGCTCGGCGCCGGGGCGCAGCATCAAATGGTAGACGTTGCCCAGCACCACGTCGGCGCCAAGCGCCTTCACCTGATCGGCGTACATGGCTTTCACCGTGGCCGCCGTGCCAACGGGCATGAAGGCGGGCGTGCGAATGTCGCCGCGCGAAGTGGAAATCAGCCCGGTGCGCGCGACGCCGTCGGTCGCGTGGACCTTGAAGGTAAAGCGCTCGCTCAAAGCCTGTCTCCCGCATCCGCCCGGCTCAGCAGGCAGGCGTCGCCATAGGAATAAAACCGGTATTGCCCCGCAATCGCATGCGCATAGGCGGCGTGCATATTGTCCAGCCCCGCGAACGCGCTCACCAGCATGAACAGCGTCGAGCGCGGCAGATGGAAATTCGTCAGCAACACGTCTGCCGCCCTGAATCGATAGCCGGGCGTAATGAAGATCGACGTGTCGCGCGCATCCGCATGCACCATGCCCGCGTCGTCCGTCACGCTCTCCAGAATCCGCAGGGTCGTGGTGCCGACGCACACGATCCGCCCGCCCTTTGCGTGCGCCGCGTTCAATTGCGCAGCCACCGCCTCCGTCACGATACCGAATTCGGCGTGCATGCGGTGGTCTTGCGTGTCTTCCGCCTTCACCGGCAGGAACGTGCCCGCCCCCACGTGCAGCGTCACGCGGGCAAGCTCAATCCCGCGCGCCTCAAGCGCGGCGACAAGCTCGGGCGTGAAATGCAGGCCTGCGGTTGGGGCCGCGACGGCGCCGGGCTCGTTGGCGAACAGGGTTTGATAATCGCGCGCATCGCCCTCGTCCTGCGCACGCTTTGACGCGATATAGGGCGGCAGCGGCATGGAGCCGACGCGCTCAATCGCCTCATCAAGCGCCGGGCCGGTACACGAGAAGCCCAGCAAAACCTCGCCCTCCTCGCCTTTCTCCAGCACCTCGGCGTCGAGAAACCCCAATAAACAAGCGGCGTTTTCGCTTGTATCACCGAACCTTATGCGCTCGCCTTCACGTAATTTCTTGGCTGGCCGCACAAAGGCGCGCCAGCGATCGGCGCCCTCGCGCTTGTGCAAGGTCACATCGATGCGCGCGACAGCCTCGCCGCGCACGCGAACGCCGGACAGCCGGGCGGGAATGACGCGGGTGTCGTTGACAACAACCACGTCGCCCGCCCGCAACAGGCCGGGCAGATCGCCGACGCGCCGGTCGATCAGCAGCGGGTCGCGCTTTGGATCGACGTCGAGCAGGCGCGCGCTTTCGCGCGGCTCTGCCGGCCGCAGCGCGATCCGTTCTTCGGGGAGTTCAAAATCGAAAACATCGACGCGCATGGTGTATCCGTCCGGCGGCGCCGTCCGGACCGCCCGACGCGCGCCGATGTGAGGCGATCAGCCCAGTTTGGCTGAGACGATTTTATCGGGATTCTGCACCGGCTCGCCGCGCTTGATCTTGTCGACGTTTTCCATGCCGGAGGTCACTTCGCCCCAGACCGTATATTGACGGTTCAGAAAGCCAGCTTCGTCAAAGCAGATGAAGAATTGCGAGTTCGCCGAATCAGGATTCGACGAGCGGGCCATCGAGCAGGTGCCGCGCACGTGCGGCTCGGCGTTGAATTCCTGCTTCAGGTTCGGGTATTGCGAGCCGCCGGTGCCGGTGCCCTTCGGGCAGCCGGTCTGCGCCATGAAGCCCTCGATCACGCGATGGAATACGATGCCATCGTAAAAGCCCTCGCTGACCAGCTTCGAGATATGCGCAACGTGATTGGGCGCAAGGTCGGGACGCAGGCGAATGACGACGGGGCCTTGCGTGGTTTCCAGCGTGAGCGTGGATGCGGGGGCGGCTTCTGCGGCTTCGGTCATGAATGCTCCTGTCGTCAAATGCGCGCGCCACGGGCCGGAGCCACGAAGCGCAAGGTAAACGCTCGCCCCGAGATAGCCGACCCGAGCCCATCGGTAAACTCAAATGGCGCGCAACGCTCCACCGCCGCCAAAATTGAGGCGCGCACGGCCTCGCGATCCGTCCCCAATCCCGGGCTGACATAGGTGACGCGCGGCGCACTCATCACGGCGCCAGTGCGCGTGAACGAAAGCCGGATCGTAACCTCGCTCGCCGTGCGCGCCCCGGGCGGCGTCCAGCACCGCGCGATTTGCCGGGCGATGTCGCGGGGTTCTTTGATGGTTCGCGATTCGCCGCCGCCAGGAGGCGCTCGCTCGCCCGCCGGACGCTCGATTGTCATCGTGAACCCTTGCGGGTAATTCCGCCGCTCTCCCCCAAGCTTACCGCCGGGATAAGGCGCGGGCGCTGGCGTTGCGCGCGAAGGCGGCGGAGGCGGTACAGCTGGCGGCGGATAAAGCTTGTCGAGAGGTTCAACCGGGACCGGCGGAAGCTGAAAGCCCGGCTGCACGCGGTCTACATAGGGCGTGATTTGCTGGGCTGTCAGTGCGGCGGGGGCGAGCGCAATCGCGAGCATAGAAGCTGCGATGGCGCGCGCCCGATATCTCATTTTGCGTCAGCCATGCGCATGCGCAGGATCTTGTCCGGGTTCTGAACCTGGCCGTTTTGCGCCTGCGAGCCCTTCTTGATCTTGTCGACCACGTCCATGCCCGACGTCACTTCGCCAAACACCGTGTACTGGTTGTTGAGGAAGCTCGCGTCGGCAAAGCAGATGAAGAATTGCGAATTGGCCGAGTTCGGGCTCTGCGAACGCGCCATGCCAAGCGTGCCGCGACGAAACGGGGTCGGCGTAAATTCAGCCGGGATATTGGGCAATTTCGAGCCGCCGGTTCCGGTGCCTGTCGGATCGCCGGTCTGGGCCATGAAGCCCTCGATCACGCGATGGAAAACGATGCCGTCGTAGAAGCCTTCTTTCACGAGCGTCTTGATCTGCGCGACGTGTTTGGGCGCCAAATCCGGGCGCAGGCGAATGACGATGCGGCCGTCCTTCGTGTCGAGCCAGACGGTATTTTCTGCATCCGCAGCCTGCGCGTTCGCGAGCGAGGGCGTGAGCGCGATGGCGGCTGACACGGCGATTGCAGAGCCAAATTGACGGCGATCGAATTTCATATCGGGAAGACCTCGGTTGAATGACAGCAGCTAGCCTCGCGGCATTATACGTCAAGAGGCCGCACCGCGCGAAAACGGATGACTTGGTCTTATCAAGGCATAAAAGATTCGTCCAAAGCTTACATCGGCGGGACGCGAAACCTGGCGCGCAGAGCTTTGGCGACCTCTGGCGGCACAAAGCTGGAAACGTCGCCATGCATAGACGCGATTTGGCGCACCAGAGTGGCGGTAATATGGCGCACATCTGGCGAGGCGGGCGCGAAAATGGTGCGCACGTCGGGCGCCATCGCGCCGTTCATGCCCGCCATCTGCATTTCGTAATCAAAGTCGGTCCCATCGCGCAGCCCGCGCAAGATAACGCTGGCGCCGTTGGCGCGCGCCGCGTCCACCGCCAGCCCGTCAAACGCCACGATTTCGATCTTGCAATGGCCACCGTCCGCTATGCGCGCGGTCGCCGCGTGAATCAACGCGATCTTCTCGTCGAGCGTGAACAGCGGCTTCTTGCCAGGGTGCGCGCCGATGCCGATGACAAGCCGCGAGCAGAACGACGCGCCGACGCGGATCACGTCAAGGTGGCCGTTGGTGATGGGATCGAACGATCCGGTGTAAAGCGCGGTGTGACGTGTCATGGCGCCAGATTAGCGCGATCAGGCGAGCCGTCAAAGAAGCAATGCGGGCGCGCGATCCGTGTGCGGGCTGGAAGACCGCGGTCCGGAGGGGCGCTCTTTGGACCGCGGGCTTCCAGCCCGCATTCCCTCTGCAGATCTGCCTGCTGCAAACCAAAGCGCCAACATCTAGGCCCCCTCTAGGCATTATGGTCAGGCATGAAAAACCGGGACCATTAACTCTGCCTAAACCATAATAGAGCAAATCTTGGGCTCTACTTTGAATGAGTTAGGAAGCGTCATGTTCTCCATAGCAACCCGGAACGCCCGAGTGCCAGTCGCCATCCGCAACGCTCGCAGAATGGCCGATGTTGATCCTCGCGACTGGTCCTTGATTGAGCGGTTTATGGTGCCGCGAGAGCCGAAAAAGCCAAACGATCTGGTTGTACTCGGCATTCTTGGCATGACATGCGGGATCGTCATGCTCAGCTCGCTGGCTTTGATCTACCAACGCTTCGGAGCCTGAACGACGGCGCGATTGCGCCGCCGATCCTTTAGACATAGAGGCGCCGAACTCAGGCGCCGTCGCCCTCGGAGGCAGCTTCGGGGCCGGAGATCGCTTCATCGCCGCCGCCAGCGGCCTCCTCGCTGATGCGCTCCACCGAGACAACGCGCTCGTCGTCGGCGGTGCGGAACACGATCACGCCCTGCGTGCCGCGCCCTGCCCGACGGATTCCCTTCACCGGGCAGCGGATCAATTGGCCGCCGTCCGTCACCAGCATGATCTCGTCGCTCTCCTCAACCGGATAGGAGGCGACCAGCTTGCCGTTGCGGGCGTTGACGGCCATGGCGGTAATGCCTTTGCCCCCGCGCCCCGTGATCCGGTATTCATAAGATGACGTGCGCTTCCCGTAGCCGCGTTCGGAAACCGTGAGAATCTCCTGCTCGGCCGCCGACATTTCGATGTAGCGTTCGGTCGAGATATTGGCGTCGGCGGAAGCCTCCTCGCCGGACGCCTCGACTTCGTCAGTCGCCGCTTCGCCAGCGATGGCGCGCGCTTTCTTGATGTAGCCGACACGCTCGTCGCTGGTGGCCTCCATATGGCGAAGGATCGCCATCGAGATCACGCGATCCCCCTCGCCCATCGTGATGCCGCGAACGCCCATTGAATCGCGACCCTTGAACACGCGCACGCTGTCGCGGATCTGGAAGCGGATGCACTGGCCGTTGGCCGTGGTGAGCAGAACGTCGTCGTCCTCGGAGCACATTTGCACGTCGACGATAGCCTCGCCCTCGTCGAGCTTCATCGCGATCTTGCCGCTGCGGTTCACCTGCGTGAAATCCGACAGCTTGTTGCGGCGAACCGTGCCGCGCGTGGAGGCGAACATCACGTCGATACCTTCCCATTGGGCCTCGTCCTGCGGAAGAGCGAGGATGCTGGTGATGCGCTCGCCCTCATCGAGATTGGTCAGGATGTTGTTCAGATATTTGCCAAGCGCCTGCGGGGCGGCGAGCGGAAGGCGCCACACCTTCTCCTTGAAGACATAGCCGCTGGACGTGAAGAACAGCAGCGGCTGATGCGTATTGGCGACGAACAGACGCGCCACGAAATCCTGCTCGCGCGTCTGCATGCCGGTGCGGCCCTTGCCGCCGCGACGCTGGGCGCGATAGGTCGAGAGCGGTACGCGCTTGACGTAGCCGTTGTGCGACACCGTGACGACCATATCCTCCTGCTGGATCAGGTCCTCGTCGTCCATGTCGGCGTCGCTGTCGAGAATCAGCGTGCGGCGCGGCGTCGCGAAGTTCGTCTTAACGTCCGTGAGCTCGGAATGGATGATGCTCATGATGCGCTCGCGCGAGCGCAGGATCGCCAGATAATCGGCGATCTCGACCGACAAACGGTTCAACGCTTCGGCGATTTCATCGCGACCCAGAGCCGTGAGGCGGGCAAGGCGCAATTCGAGAATCGCGCGCGCCTGAGTCTCCGAGAGGCGATAAGTCCCGTCCTCGTTCAGCTTGTGGCGAGGATCAGCGATCAGCGCGATCAGCGGCGCCATGTCGTAGGCGGGCCAGTCGCGGTCCATCAATTGCGTGCGCGCGGTCGCCGTGTCGGGCGATGTGCGGATGAGGCGGATCACTTCGTCGATATTGGCCACCGCAATAGCGAGGCCGACCTGAACATGGGCGCTGTCGCGCGCTTTGGTCAGCAGATACTTCGTGCGCCGCGAAACCACTTCCTCGCGGAAGTCGAGGAAGCAGACGAGGAAATCCTTGAGATTGAGCATCTCGGGACGTCCGCCGTTCAGCGCAATCATGTTGCAGCCAAAGGATTGCTGCAATTGCGTGTAGCGCCAGAGCTGGTTCAAAACCACCTCCGCCACAGCGTCGCGCTTGATCTCGATGACGATGCGCATACCGTCGCGGTCGCTCTCGTCGCGCAGGTCCGAAATGCCCTCGACGCGCTTTTCGCGCACAAGCTCCGCGATCTTTTCGATCAGCGTGGTCTTGTTGACCTGATAGGGGATCTCCGTGACGATCAACGCCTCGCGATCCTTGCGAATCTGCTCCACGTTGACCTTGGCGCGCATCAGCACCGAGCCGCGCCCGGTGTTGTAGGCCAGCCGCACGCCGCCGCGCCCGAGGATCGATCCGCCCGTCGGGAAGTCCGGCGCCGGTACGATCTCCATCAATTCCTCGATGGTGATGTCGCGGTTCTCCATCAGCGCAAACACAGCGTCGATGACTTCGCCCAGATTGTGCGGCGGAATATTGGTGGCCATGCCCACCGCGATGCCGCCGGCGCCGTTGACCAAAAGGTTCGGATATTTGGCGGGCAAAACGACAGGCTCGTTGAACTCGCCTGAATAGTTCGCCGAATAATCGACCGTGTCCTTGTCGAGATCGTCCAGCAACGTCATCGAAACGCGCGCAAGCCGGGCTTCCGTATAGCGCTCGGCCGCTGCGCGGTCGCCGTCGATGGAGCCGAAATTGCCCTGCCCGTCGATCAGCGGCATGCGCAGCGAGAACGGCTGGGCCATGCGCACGAGCGCGTCATAGATCGCGAGGTTGCCGTGCGGATGGTATTTACCCATCGTGTCGCCGGTGACGCGCGCAGACTTCTTGTGCGCCTTGTCGGGCGTGAAACCGTTCTCGTACATCGTGTAAAGAATGCGCCGATGCACGGGCTTCAAGCCGTCGCGCACGTCAGGCAAGGCACGGCTGACGATAACGCTCATGGCGTAATCAAGATAGCTGCGCTTCATCTCGTCGATGATCGAGACCGGGCGAATATCCGACCCGCTGGGGTCTGACGCGTTGGGGACGTTTTCGTCGGCCAAGAAGGAAAGTCCTTCGAAAAAGGCGTGCCGCGCTCAAGGGCGGGACGCGTAAAAAAGCGAGTCGCTGATGTCTAACTGATTCCTGCCCCTAAAGCCAGCGCAGCGCCTCCGAAAAAAACCGATCAAATCTAGTTATTTCAGTACCTTAACGCTAGCGTCAGGTTTGGATTCTAAAACTCGCCCCAATAAAGCAATGTCGGCGCCCGCAAGCCCCGTCGCTGCGTCAGCCTTTGTTTGGCATAGGGCGCGCGCACCGCTCGCGCCGATCAGAACGGAATGTCGTCGTCGATAGGCGCGCCGCCGCGTCCGCCAGCAGGCGCCGCCGGGCGACGCTCCGAAGTGCGCTCCATGGGCGAGGATCGGCCAAAGCTCTGGCCGCCGCCGTCGCCGTCATAGCCGACGCCCTCGCTCTCGCCACGCCCGCCTCCGCCACGGCTGTCGAGCAAGGTCAGCTCGCCGCGATAACGTTGCAGAACCACCTCGGTCGTCTTGCGCTGATTGCCGTCCTTGTCGGTGAACTCCCGCGTCTGCAACTGGCCTTCGAGATAAATCTTCGCGCCCTTCTTGCAGTACTG
>CAMCMI010000001.1 GCA_945875875.1 Rhizobium sp. Q54 | reverse complement strand
CATCACTGCGATATCAACCGCCTGCACCAGAGGTTCTACAATGGCCGGCTACGCAACCCCAACCAGCTTCGCCGGCCACCCCAGCGCTAGCTACAAACCAAATCGTCAACTAACATAAAGACCGGATCACCTCATGGGGGCTGGCTACTTTGACTGCGCGCTGTGCGTGACGTGTCCGCCGCTCTCGACGATCATGTTTGAGTGGACGCCGGACTGACGTAGCAGCTCAGGAAACCGGCCGCAGCGGCGCGGGTTTAAGCGTAAAATCGACGACGAGCGCCAGATGATCCGACGCCATCCGCGCCTCGCGCGTGCGTAACGTTTCGGCGCGCGACACGTCAATTCCTTTGCTGACGAACACATGGTCAAGACGCAAGAACGGCAAACGCGCGGGAAATGTCGCCTGCGGCTTGCGGCGCAGGCCTGTGCATTGCGCATCCCGCAGCGCGCGCGTGATGCGGGCATAAACGCGCGAGCGCGGGATTGCATTGAAGTAGCCAAGTAAAATGACCGGCTCGCGGCAATTGGGGCCGCCGATCCATTCATGCCCCAGCAGCGTCTCCACCTGCACGATGCGCTCATGCCCGCGCAGGCCAAGATGGGTGTTCACGACCTGCACTTCATAGCCGCCAAGATGCACGGCAGCCCACACGGCGCCGCGCGGCTCAAGTCCGGAAAGGGGCCCGACGCCGGGAAGCGCGCCGCCCTTCACCATGTGCGAGGGACGCGCGGTAAGAATAGCGTCGCCGTAGGCTTCCTCCATCACGCGATAGGCGGGATGAAAATGATGCGTCATGCCAAGCGTGCGCGCGATGACTTCCGCCTGATCGACGCGGCCTGTGCGCGAGCGACGCACATCCAGTTCCTGCAGCGCAACGATATCTAGATTTTGCTCGGCAATGATGCGCGCGATCCGCTCGGGCGAGCATTTCCCGTCGCGCCCGACGCATCGGTGAACATTCCATGTGATGAGACGCGGCAATAAATTCTCCGCATTGGCGCATGAGAAAAAGGCGCGCATGGGCTGGAAGCCGTTCCGGCGTGAACGCAATTTACCACGCTATTGCTATTACCAATTAAAATTAAAAATTGATTTTATACTCGCTGCGCCAAGCCCGTCTATTTACTTAAGCCTCCGCTATTTTGAACGAAAGCTGCGATCACGTCGAGTCCGGTCCCGGTGCGCATGTTCGTAAACACGAAAGGGCGCAGCCCGCGCTGGCGCTTCGTATCCGCCTCCATAACCGACAGATCAGCGCCCACCATTGGCGCAAGATCAATTTTATTGATGACCAGAAGATCAGAGCGCGTGATGCCCGGCCCACCCTTGCGCGGGATTTTCTCGCCCTGCGCCACGTCGATCACATAAATCGTAATATCGGCGAGTTCAGGGCTGAACGTTGCCGCAAGATTATCGCCGCCGGACTCGATCAGGATAAGATCGAGCTTGGGAAATTTGGCGCGCATTTCAGCGACCGCATGCAGATTGATCGAGCAATCTTCGCGAATAGCGGTGTGGGGACAGCCTCCCGTTTCCACACCCATGATGCGCTCTTCCGGCAGCGCGCCCGCCTGCGTGAGAATGCGCGCGTCTTCTTTGGTGAAGATGTCGTTGGTGATGGCGCAGATGTCGTATTGATCGCGGAAGCGTTTGCAGAGCGCTTCCATCAATGCGGTCTTTCCAGCGCCCACAGGGCCACCGATTCCCACGCGCAAAGGTCCGTTTGTGCTCATGATCGAAACAGCCTTGAATACTGGGTTTCGTGATGGAAGGACGCGATGTCGGCGCGAAAGGCGCAGGAGCCCAGATCGTCAAGCGTCCCGCGCTCGGCCTCGTCCGCAACACGCGAAATGGTCGGCGACAAGCGCGCTAAAATCGCCTGCGCCTCAGTCTGTCCCAATACGCTCAGGCGCACGGCCGCAGAGACAAGATTGCCTGCAAACGCTGCGATGAAACCATCCAGCGCCGGACGCAGCGGCAAGTCATGGGCCGCAAGCGCAGCGGCAAAACAAACCGGATAGGCTTTATGCGCGCCTATCGCCTTGATCGCATCATCAAGCTTCGCGCAGGGCCATGCGGCCTGCGTGGCCGCCAAAAAGCCGCCGCCCTGTTGCAGCGTCTCAAGGCGGCGTTCTTTCGAGGGCGCCAGCGCGACGGCCAGCTCTGCAATGTCCGTCAGCTCGCTAGTTTGCGCAGCTCGCCATGCGGCTGCAAACAGCAGCGCATCGTTGCGCCCTGAACCGTGCGCCAGCAGCGCGTCGATCCATTCGTAAAGGCTGGCGCCGTCGCTGACGTCGCCGCATTCCGCCGCCCATTCCACGCCATGCGAATAGGCGAAGGCCCCCACCGGATAGGCCGGCGAGAGCCATGCAAACAACGCCAACGATGGATCAGTCGTGCTTATGGCCATGGGCTCCGTGCGCGTGATCGTGCGAGTGCGTGGGCTTGTTGTCGTGCTTGTGGTCTTTGTGGTCTGCATGTTCATGATCGCAGCCGCAATCGTCGCCGTGCTCATGAGCAGCGTGGTCATGAGCTTTATGATCGTGATGGTCATGCCCATGATGCGCGTGCCCATGATGCGCGTGCTTTACCTCTGCGACGGGCTCATAGGCGCCAGTGTCGGGCTCGAACGGCGCCTCGATATGGCTGACCTTGGCGCCAAGTCCGCGCACCATATCTTCCAGCACATGATCGCGGCGCATGCGCAGCCGGTTGTCGAGGATCTCCGCCTGCACATGGCGATTGCCGATGTGATAGGCGACGCGCGCAAGCTGGCGCGGATCGCCGCAGCGCACTTCCGCCAGCTCTTCAGGCGCGGCCACGATCTCGATCAGGCGCCCGTCTTCCAAAATCAGCGCGTCGCCGCCCCGCAGCACGACGGCTTCGGGCAGATCGAGCAAGAATTCCGTGCCGCGCGTGGCCGTCATCGTCACACGGCGGCGATGGCGCCCCTCGTAGTCGAGAACAATGGTGTCGGCGGCGGTCGCCTGCCAGGCGCCCTTGGTGCTGATGAAATTCGCGCGGATCATGCGTTTCCCCGGATGTTGAAGTCTGATCTGCGCTTTTAATACATGAAATAGCGCTGCGCCATGGGGAGTTCTTTGGCGGGCTCGCACACCAGCACCTCGCCGTCGGCTTTCACGACGTAGGTTTCCGGGTCCACCTCGACGTTGGGCGTCGCGTCATTGTGGATCATCGACGCCTTGGAAATGCCTGAGCGCGTGTTCTCGACCGCCACAAGCTTCTTGGCCAGCCCAAGCCGGGCTGCAAGGCCGGTGTCTATCGCGGCTTTGGAGACGAACGTGACGGACGTGGAAGCTGTAGCACGGCCATAGGCGCCGAACATCGGGCGATAATGCACCGGCTGCGGCGTGGGGATGGAGGCGTTGGGATCGCCCATCGGCGCGGCTGCGATCATGCCGCCCTTGATGATGCAATCGGGCTTCACGCCAAAAAACGCGGGTGACCAGATAACAAGATCGGCAAGCTTGCCAGCCTCAATCGAGCCGATATGCGCCGAGACGCCATGAGCGATGGCTGGATTGATCGTATATTTGGCGACATAGCGGCGCACGCGCAGATTATCGTTATCGCCGCGCTCGCCCTTCATCTGGCCGCGCTGGCGCTTCATCTTGTCAGCCGTCTGCCACGTACGAATAATGACCTCGCCGACGCGGCCCATCGCCTGACTGTCGGACGACATCATCGAGAGCGCGCCTATGTCTTGCAGAATGTCCTCAGCGGCAATGGTTTCCTTACGGATGCGGCTTTCGGCGAACGCAAGATCCTCGGTGATCGAGGGATCAAGATGATGGCAGACCATCAGCATGTCGAGATGCTCGTCGAGCGTGTTGATGGTGAAGGGGCGCGTGGGATTTGTGCTGGAGGGCAGCACGTTTGGCAGGCCGCAGACTTTTATAATATCGGGCGCATGGCCGCCGCCAGCACCTTCAGTGTGGAACGCGTGAATCGTGCGGCCCTTGAACGCGGCGATCGTGTCTTCGACAAAACCCGATTCATTCAGCGTATCGGTGTGGATCATCACCTGAATGTCGTGAATGTCGGCAACGCTCAGGCAATTGTCGATAGCGGCGGGCGTTGTGCCCCAGTCCTCATGCAGCTTCAGGGCGCAGGCGCCCGCGATGATCTGTTCTTCAAGCGCGGCGGGCAAAGCCACATTGCCCTTGCCTGCAAATCCCAGATTCATCGGGAACGCTTCAGCGGCCTCGATCATGCGCGCGATGTGCCATGGGCCGGGCGTGCAGGTGGTGGCGAACGTGCCATGCGCGGGGCCGGTTCCGCCGCCCAGCATCGAAGTTATGCCTGACATCAAAGCTTCTTCGATCTGCTGCGGGCAGATGAAATGAATGTGCGAGTCAAACCCGCCCGCCGTGATGATCTTGCCCTCGCCCGCGATCACCTCCGTGCCGGGGCCAACAATAATATCGACGCCGGGCTGAATGTCGGGATTGCCCGCCTTGCCGATCTTGAAGATACGCCCGTCGCGCAGGCCGATATCGGCTTTCATAATACCCCAATGATCGAGGATCACGACATTGGTTATGACGGTGTCCACCGCTCCCTGCGCGCGCGAGACTTGCGATTGCCCCATGCCGTCGCGGATCACCTTGCCGCCGCCAAACTTCACCTCTTCACCATAGATGGTGAAATCCTTCTCCACCTCGATGAAGAGTTCAGTATCGGCCAAACGGATGCGGTCGCCCGTGGTGGGGCCGAACATGGCGGCGTAAGCGGAACGGGAAATGCGTGCTGGCATGGATCAGCCCTCTATAAGCGGCGGCGTTCTGTTTTACAGAGGGCCCATGATTTTCTGCTGAAACCCGTAGACCACTCGCTCGCCCGCCAGCGCGACAAGCGTCACGTCGCGCGTCTGGCCGGGCTCGAAGCGCACCGCCGTGCCTGCGGCTATGTCGAGCCGGAAGCCGCGCGCTTTTTCGCGATCAAAGCGCAGCGCGTTATTACTCTCGAAGAAATGGTAATGCGAGCCAACTTGTATTGGTCTATTGCCGGTGTTCGACACGCTCAGCGCAATCGTTTCGCGGCCTTCATTGAGGATGAGTTCACCCTCGCGGACAAGGATCTCTCCGGGGATCATGGCGCGCTCCTAGCGAATGGGATCGTGAACGGTGACAAGCTTGGTTCCATCAGGGAACGTCGCCTCCACCTGCACGTCGTGGATCATCTCTGCAATGCCGTCCATCACCTGCGCGCGCGTCACCACATGGGCGGCCGCCTCCATCAGATCGGCGACGGAGCGCCCGTCGCGAGCGCCTTCCATCACGAAATCGGTGATGAGCGCGATGCTCTCGGGATGATTGAGCTTCACGCCGCGTTGCAGTCGCCCGCGCGCCACCATGGCGGCGAGCGAGATCAGCAATTTGTCTTTTTCTCGCGGCGTCAGATTCATAACCAGCCTCTATCAGGTAGCCCAAGTTCTATGTACCCCAAGACCGCGGCGGGCTTGCGTCCGGCAAGACGCGCAAGGCCTGCTCGATAGCGCGCCGCGCGCCCTGCCCGTCTTGCGCAATGAAGCGCGCCACGAGCAGTCCGTCAAACGCGGTCGCCGCAGCCTGACAATTATCGGCCCGGTTCAGACTTTCGCGCAAGGGCTCAAGACAAGTTTCCGCATCGGGCGCGGCATAAATCAACGTCCCGAACGCGCGCGCGCCGTCGCCGGTCGCTTTGGGCGCCAACATCTGCGTCGCGTCGCCTTGCAGCCGCGCGGCATCCGCCCAGATCAGCGCACCTTCGCGGCGCAGGCGCCATTGATCGGACCAGTCGAGGGTGTGAACGTCCTCACCCATCGCTGCGCGTCCCAAGATCACAAGGTCGCACAAAGCCAAACGCGCGCCTCGCGCCATATCGATTTCACTGCTGCGACGCAGGCGCGCGCGATCAAACACAATGGTTTCCTGCGGCAGGAACGCGATGCGCGAGTTCTCGCCAAGCGTCAGGCGCACGTCGCTCCGGGTTTCATCGCCCAAGGCGCGATACACTTTTTCCGCAGCCGTAGACGTGAAGACAATGTGCGCGCCCGGCTGCGCTTCAATCTCAATCCTGTAATGATCCCCGCCCGCCATGCCGCCTGCGACATTGACGAGCACGGCGTCAAGGCGCCCTGTCTGTTCGCGCGGAAACCGCACGCGCAGAGCGCCTTCCTCGCGCACGTTGACGCGGCGCGTGACCCCTTGAAATTCTCCGGCGCTGAACGAGACAAGCCCGCGCGCGCGGATGGAGGCGAGCGGATCGCCCTCGCGCTCAGGCTGAAATTGCAATGCGTGAGCGGACATCGTCGCCCTTCAAATCATCCGCATTGCCCGCCATCACGACTTCGCCGCGCTCCAGCACGATGAAAGTGTCGGCCAGCTCCCGCGCAAAATCAAAATATTGTTCGACCAGCAGGATCGCCATGTCGCCCTTGCGACGCAGGTAATCAATCGCGCGGCCAATATCCTTGATGACGGAGGGTTGAATACCTTCCGTCGGCTCGTCCAGCACCAGAAGCTTGGGGCGCGTGACG
Source organism: Rhizobium sp. Q54 (assembly GCA_945875875.1). Taxonomy (GTDB): domain Bacteria; phylum Pseudomonadota; class Alphaproteobacteria; order Rhizobiales; family Beijerinckiaceae; genus Terripilifer. The sequence continues at coordinate 56,579 of CAMCMI010000001.1, read as the reverse complement.
AGCGCGCGGCCAATGGCGAGCTGCTGTTGCTGCCCGCCCGACAAATCGCCGCCGCGACGACCCATCATTTCAGCCAGCACCGGAAAGAGTTCAAAAATTTCCTCGGGCACGAAACGCTCGCTGCGCGACAGGGGCGCAAAGCCGGTCTCCAGGTTTTCCTTCACGCTGAGCAGCGGAAAAATCTCGCGCCCCTGCGGCACATAGGCAATGCCGCGACGCGCGCGCTCATAGGATGCAAGCTTTGAAATATCTGTACCGCCCAACGTGATTACACCACCAGCTATGGGCTGATGGCCGACGATGGCGCGCAGCAACGACGTTTTGCCAACGCCGTTGCGGCCCAGCACGCAAGCCACTTTTCCGACCTGCGCCTCAACGCTGACGCTGCGTAAAGCTGGCGCGGCGCCATAGAAAAGATCGACGTTCTCGACCTTCAACATCTAAAAACCCTCACCGCGCAACATAAAAAACTCCTGCGCGCCTAGCGCCCGAGATAAACTTCAATCACGCGCTCGTCGCCCGCCACGCGGTCGAGGCTTCCTTCCGCCAGCACCGAGCCTTCATGCAGGCACGTCACCTTGCAATCAAGCGCGCGCACGAAGGCCATATCATGTTCGACCACGATCACTGTGTGTTCTTTGTTGATTTGCCGCAGCAGCGCCGCCGTTAGCTCGGTCTCGTGATCGGTCATACCCGCCACAGGCTCGTCCACAAGCAGGATCGCAGGATCTTGCGCCAGCAACATGCCAATTTCCAGCCATTGCTTTTGGCCGTGGGAAATCTCGCCCGCAAGCCTTGCGCGATGCTCCAGCAGGCCAGCGGTTTCAAGGATTGCATCGACTTTTTCCCGGGCCACTTTGTTGCGCCAGCCAAACAGCGACGCGAACGGGCCGCGCGGGCCGCTGAGCGCCAGCAATACGTTGTCGGCAACCGTGTGGCTCTCGAACACCGTCGGCTTTTGAAACTTGCGCCCGATGCCCAGCTCCGCAATCGCGGTCTCGTCGAGTTTGGTCAGATCATGCTTGCCGTGATCGAACAAGACGTCGCCTTCGTCAGGCCGCGTCTTGCCGGTCACGATGTCCATCATCGTCGTTTTGCCCGCGCCATTGGGGCCGATGATGGCGCGCATTTCCCCCGGCTCAATGAACAGCGAGAGATTGCGAATGGCGCGATAACCGTCAAAACTTACGCTGACGCCATCGAGATAAAGCAATGCGCTTGTAACAGCTGGCGGCGCTTTGGTTCCGCCCTCAAACGCAGCAATATCAGCGGGTGCTTGCGATTGCGATTGATCCTGATTCATTCGCCCTGCTCCGCAATCTTCTGCGCAGACTTTTCAGTATAAGTCGCACGTTCGCGGCGCCGCGCGCTCCAGTCTTGCAGCGTGCCGACGATTCCCTTCGGCATCGCCAGCGTAACGCCAATGAACAACGCGCCCAGCATGAACAGCCAATAGGGCGCCAGAAATCCCGTCGTAAACCACGTCTTGAGGAAGTTCACGACCACTGCGCCCAGCGCTGCGCCAACCAGCGTGCCGCGTCCGCCAACCGCCACCCAGATCACCGCTTCAATCGAATTGGCGGGGGAAAATTCCGACGGGTTGATGATGCCCACTTGCGGCACGTAAAGCGCGCCTGCAATTCCAGCCATCGCCGCCGAAACCGTAAAGACCAGCAGTTTGAAATGCTCGACACGATAGCCAAGAAACCGCGTGCGGCTTTCAGCGTCGCGCACGGCAACCAGCACTTTGCCGAACGCCGTCGTCACCATCCAGCGCGCCAGCATATAGGAGAGAATGAGCAACAGCGCAGTGGCGAAGAACAGCGCGGCGCGCGTACCCTGCGCCTGAATGTTGAAACCCAGAATATCCTTGAAATCGGTCAGGCCGTTATTGCCGCCAAAGCCCATGTCGTTGCGGAAAAACGCCAGCAGCAATGCGTAAGTCATCGCCTGCGTGATGATCGAAAGGTATACGCCGGTGACGCGCGAGCGGAACGCCAGCCAGCCAAACAAAAACGCAAGCAGGCCGGGAACCAGCGCCATCATCAGCAGCGCAAACGGGAACATATCGAACCCGTACCAAAACCACGGGATCTCTTTCCAGTTCAGAAACACCATGAAATCGGGCAAATCCGGATTGCCATAGACGCCGCGCGAGCCGATCTGGCGCATGAGATACATGCCCATCGCATAGCCGCCCAGTGCAAAGAAAGCGCCGTGCCCCAGCGATAAAATGCCGCAATAGCCCCATACCAGATCAAGCGAGAGCGCCAGAATCGCATAGCAGAGATATTTGCCGACCAGCGACATCACATAGGTCGGTACATGCAGGAACGAATCTGTCGGCAGCAACAGGTTTGACAGCGGCACAAAGATCGCAATCGTCGCCATGACGCCCAGAAAGATCAGCCCCGCCCTGTCGTAGCGTTCGAAAAAGACCTTGGCAATCATGCTTCCACCGCACGGCCTTTGAGGGCGAACAGACCGCGCGGGCGCTTCTGAATGAACAGGATCAGCAGAACGAGAATGAATATTTTGGCAAGCACGGCGCCCGCTACTGGCTCCAGAAACTTGTTTGCGACACCAAGCGCAAAGGCGGACACCAGTGTCCCCCAAAGGTTTCCAACGCCGCCAAACACCACCACCATGAAGCTGTCGATGATGTAGCTCTGGCCCAGATTGGGCGACACGTTGTCAATCTGCGACAGCGCGACGCCAGCTATTCCAGCAAGCCCTGATCCAAGGCCAAACGTCATTGCGTCCACCCATGGCGTACGAATGCCCATGGCAGAAGCCATGCGCCTGTTTTGCGTGACCGCGCGCATGTGCAGGCCAAGGGAGGTGTGCTTGAGCGCCAGCAACAAACTGACGAACACAAATAGCGTAAAGACGATGATCCACATCCGGCCCCACGTCACCGACAGGCCAAACAGATCGAACGCGCCCGACATATAGGACGGCGCGCCGACTTCGCGATTGCTGGGACCAAAGATTGTGCGCACCGCTTGTTGCAGGATGAGGCTTACGCCCCAGGTCGCGAGCAGCGTCTCAAGCGGGCGCCCATAAAGGAAGCGGATCACGCCGCGCTCGATGGCGATTCCGACAAGGCCGGTGAACAAAAACGCCAGCGGCAGAGCCACAGGAAGCGACCAGTCAAACCAATCGGGCGCATAGGCGCGAAAGACTTCCTGCACCACAAACGTGGTGTAGGCGCCCAGCATCACCATCTCGCCATGGGCCATGTTGATGACGCCCATCACGCCAAACGTGATCGCAAGCCCTATCGCGGCCAGCAACAACACCGATCCCAGCGACAAACCGTACCAGACGTTTTGCACGTGGCTCATCAGCTTCAGGCGCGCCTCAATGGCGGTGACGGCGTCGGCGGCCAGCGCCTTCACGTCGGCGTCCGCCGACGCGTTAGTGGAGCGCAGCGCTGCAATGGCGCCAATATCGGCGCGCATGCGCAGAATGCTGATAGCTTCGAGCTGCTGATCTTTCGTGGCCTGAGGGGCCGCAAGCATCAGCACCGCGCGGGCTTGAGCAAATAACGTTGCTATTGAGGGGTCTTTCTCAACTTTAATCGCAGCCTCCAGCGGCGCCAGCGCACTGGCGTCACGCGACTTGAAGATTGATTCAGCGGCAGCGCGACGACGCGCCGGATCGGGCGCCATCAGGGTGAGCGCGCCTATTGCGTTTAGCGTGGCGCCGCGCAACCGGTTGTTGATGCGCACGACCTGAAGGCCAGCGGGCGGATCGACAACAGGCTCGCCATTGGCTGCGTCATGAATGGTTCTGGCGCTTGTGGCTGCGCGCCAATAGACTTTTTTGGAGGCGGGATCAACGAACAGGCGCGCGGAGCCCAGCGCCTCAAGCACTTGTTGCGCGCGGGAATCACCAGAAGCTGCAATCTCGTCAATGGCGAGCGCCGTTTCGGAAAACTCATCCTGCGCAAAGCGCGCCAGAGATGAAGCAAAATCCGCCTGTGCCGCAGGCGCAAACATGAGGACGGCGAAGAGAGAGATAACAGCGGCGCAAAAGGCCCTGACCTGAATCACGATTATCTCCACGCGCATCGATACGATTAGTCGCTTGATAGAATAGCACCGCTGCGCCCGCAAGGCACGAAGCCTTCGCAGTTGCGTCGGGAGAGGGGCGGGCTCCAAAAAGCCCGCCCGCCAGTGCGATCAGCTACCGCACTTGTTGGTCTTGGTGTTGAAGTTTCCGCACTTCTTGCCAACCCAGTCAGCTTCGAGATCCTTAGAGCCTTCGAGGAAATCGGACCAGGCGTCGCCAGCGACGAGCCCCTTGGTCTGCCACACGACGTCGAACTGACCATCGGCGCGGATTTCGCCGATCATCACCGGCTTGGTGATGTGATGGTTCGGCAGCATCTTCGACATGCCGCCCGTGAGGTTGGGCGCTTCAATGCCCGGCAATGCACTGATCACCTTGTCGGGATCGGTCGTGCCAGCCTTTTCAATCGCCTTGATCCACATGTTGAAGCCAACGACATGTGCTTCCATCGGATCATTCGTCACGCGCTTGGGGTTCTTGGTGAAGGCCTGCCATTTGGCGATGAATTCAGCGTTTGCAGGGTTTTTCACAGACTGGAAATAATTCCAGGCCGCAAGATGGCCCACGAGGTTTGAGGTATCGACGCCGGCGAGTTCCTCTTCGCCGACAGAGAAAGCCACGACTGGAATGTCGGTTGCCTTCACGCCCTGATTGGCGAGCTCCTTATAGAAAGGCACGTTAGCGTCGCCGTTGATGGTGGAGACGACGGCGGTCTTCTTGCCAGCGGAGCCGAACTTCTTCACGTTCGAGACAATCGTCTGCCAATCGGAATGACCGAAGGGCGTGTAGTTAATCATAATATCTTCAGAGGCGACGCCCTTGGCCTTGAGATAGGCCTCAAGAATGCGATTGGTCGTGCGCGGATAGACGTAATCAGTGCCAGCCAGCACCCAGCGCTTAACGTCGCCGCCGTCTTTGCTCATCAGATAATCGACCGCAGGAATTGCCTGCTGGTTGGGCGCGGCGCCTGTATAGAACACGTTGCGCTCGCTCTCTTCGCCCTCATATTGCACGGGGTAGAAGAGGATGTTGTTGAGTTCCTTGAACACCGGCAACACCGACTTGCGGCTCACCGAAGTCCAGCAACCAAACACGGCGGCGACTTTATGCTGCGTGATAAGTTCGCGCGCTTTTTCAGCAAACAGCGGCCAGTTGGAGGCCGGATCAACGACGACCGCCTCAAGCTTCCTGCCAAGCACGCCGCCCTTCTTGTTCTGCTCTTCGATCAGCATCAGCATGACGTCCTTCAACGTCGTCTCGCTGATCGCCATCGTGCCAGAAAGTGAATGGAGTATACCGACCTTGATGGTTTCCTGCGCAATCGCAGGCGCCCCGACGGTCAACATCATGGCCGCGCTCGCCATGCCGGCGAGAACGCCGCGCCTTACAAAATTGATGCTCATGCAAACACCCCAGTTCGGCATCATTGCCGCTTACAGGGAGAGCAAGGGGTATGCCACGGAAGACAATCTAAGCTTTCGCCTGCGCCATAGGTCTTTTCTGCTCAAGCGAAACAATTACATTGCGCATGGATCGGCTCTTCTGCCTATTCAGGCGGCAATCGAAACAAGAATTGCCGCCTGTTTTTTGAGCATACGTCAGCCCGCAGCTTTCGCCTCGCGGCGGCGCGCGTGCAGCACAAATTCAGTGTAGCCGTTGGGCTGTTCGGCGCCCTTGAACACGAGGTCGCAAGCGGCCTTGAAGGCGATCCCGTCAAATGCCGGCGCCATCGGGCGATAGAGCGGATCGTCGGCGTTCTGGCGATCGACGATGGCCGCCATGCGCTTCATCGTTTCCATCACCTGCTCTTGCGTGCAAACGCCATGGCGCAGCCAATTGGCGATGTGCTGGCTGGAAATGCGCAGCGTTGCGCGATCTTCCATCAGGCCGACGTCGTGAATGTCAGGCACTTTCGAGCAGCCGACGCCCTGGTCGATCCAGCGCACCACATAGCCCAATATGCCTTGCGTGTTGTTATCGAGTTCCTGCTGTACTGCGTCCGGCGCAAAATTCGATTGCGAGACGGGAATGGTGAGAATGTCAGAAAGCGCTGCGGGCGTGCGGCTTGCCAGCTCTTTCTGGCGCGCGAACACATCCAGCTCATGATAATGCAGCGCGTGCAGCGCCGCCGCCGTTGGCGAGGGCACCCAAGCTGTGTTGGCGCCTGAGCGGGGATGGCCGATCTTCTGCTCCAGCATGTCGGCCATGCGGTCCGGCGCCGCCCACATGCCCTTGCCGATCTGCGCCTTGCCAGGCAGGCCCATCATCAGGCCCACGTCAACGTTGTTGTCCTCATAAGCCTTTATCCACGGGCAGGCGCGCATGTCGTTCTTGCGCACCATCGGCCCGGCCTCCATCGAGGTGTGAATCTCGTCGCCGGTACGATCAAGAAAGCCGGTGTTGATGAACACGACGCGATTGGACGCGGCGCGAATGCAGGCGGCCAGATTCACCGTGGTGCGGCGCTCTTCGTCCATAATGCCCATTTTCACGGTGTAGCGCGGGAGGCCAAGCATATCTTCGACGCGCGCAAAGATCTCGTCTGCGAACGCAACTTCATCCGGCCCGTGCATTTTTGGTTTTACAATATAAACGCTGGCCGCGCGCGAATTGCGGATCGACCCGGCGCTGCGCAGATCGTGCATCGCGATGAGCACGCTGATTGCAGCATCCATCAGGCCTTCGGGAATTTCGGCGTCAGCGCTGTCAAGCGCAGCATCGGTATACATGTGATGGCCGACGTTGCGGATCAGCATCAGGCTGCGACCATGCAGGCGCAGCTCGCCGCCAGCGGGCGCGTTGTAAACGCGGTCCGGGCGCAGGCGGCGTTCGATGACGCCGTCGCCTTTGGGGAAGCTCGCCGACAGCGTGCCGTTCATCAGGCCAAGCCAATTGCGATAGACGAGGATCTTGTCCTGCGCGTCCACTGCCGCAACAGAATCTTCCATGTCGATGATGGTGGAGACGGCCGCCTCGACGATGAGATCGGCAACGCCCGCCGCATCCGTCTTGCCGATGGAATGATTGCGATCAACCACGATCTCAAGGTGCATGCCATTATTGACGAGCAGCACAGATTTGGGCTCGCTCGTATCCCCGGTGAAGCCCGCAAATTGCGCCGGCGCCTTCAGGCTTGCGCGGGCGCCGTCTTTCAGCGTGACGATCAGCGCGCCGCCTTCAACGCTATAGCCTGTGGAGTCCGCATGCGAGCCAATCGCAAGCGGCGCCGCCAGATCCAGCACTGCACGGGCCTTGGCGATGACGCGCGCGCCGCGCACGGGATTGAAGCCCTTTTCGCGTTCGGCGCCATCATCTTCGGAGATAGCGTCAGTTCCATAGAGTGCGTCGTACAATGATCCCCAGCGCGCATTGGCGGCGTTCAGCGCGTAGCGTGCGTTGCTGGAGGGCACCACCAATTGCGGCCCCGCGATGCGCGCGATTTCGTCATCCACGGCGCCGGTGGCGATGACGACAGCGGCAGGCGCGGGCAGCAGATAATTAATCTCGCGCAGAAAGCCCTCGTAGGCTGCTGCATCATGCGGGCGGCCTGCGTTGTGGCGATGCCAATCGTCGATCTGGCCCTGCAAGGCGTCGCGCTTTTCGAGCAACGCTTTGTTGCGCGGCGCCAGATCGCGTACCAGCGCGCCAAAGCCCGCCCAGAAAGCCTGAGCGGTGACGCCGGTGCCCGGCAACGCCTCGCCCTCAATGAAGGCGTGCAGTTCTGAATCAATCTTTAGGCCTTCGATATTTACGCGAGCCATGGTGAATCTCCTGAATAAAATTAATCGAGGGCGCCTACGCTTGCTTCCACTGCTGCAACGAGGGCGCCGGAGCGCACAAGATCAAGCGCCGCGCGCATTTCCGTTGCGTACCAGCGGTCGCCGTCAAGCGCCGGTTCAACCACAACACGCAACGCGCCAAGCGCCGCGCGCGCGCCCGATCCGATGGGGTGATCTTTCTCCACGCTGTCCACCAGCGACAACGCCTGTCCCGCCATCAGGATTTCACCAGCCACGATCTGCTCGACGTTTTCAACGATCATGCGCGCCTTGCGACCGCACCATGTCGAGTTCGAAACATGGTCTTCGGCGTTCGATTTGCCAGGAATCGAATCCACGGAGCCCGGCATGGAGAGCGTGCGGTTTTCCATCACCAGAGCCGACATCGTGCATTGCACGGTGGCATAGCCGGTGTTGAGCCCGCGCTTGCCCGCCAGCAGATTGCGCGGCAGGCCATAGCTCATGGTGGGATCGACAAGGCGCGCAAGGCGGCGCTCGCAAATCGAGCCCAAATCCGTCATCGCGATGGCGAGGACGTCCATCGCCTGCGCCACATATTGCCCGTGGAAATGCCCGCCCGATAAGATTTCATAGCCGCCGACGCCGTTGTCGAACACCAGCGGATTATCGGTTGCGGAATTGATTTCCGTGTTGATGATGCCGTCCGCGTAGTCCAAAGCTTCGCGCACCGGGCCATGCACTTGCGGGCCGCAGCGCAGCGAATAAACATCCTGCACGCGCGGCGCTGGCGGCTTTGAAGGGTCGCGCGCCTCGTCGGGAAACAGCACATGGCGCGCGGGCTCGGAGCAACGCTGCGAATCTTCAATCATGCGCGCAACATTGCTGGCGCTCAGCGCCTGTCCGCGATGCGGGCGCGCCTTGTGCAGGCGAGACTGGAACGCAACTTTCTCGCCGCGCAAACATTCAAGCGACATCACCAGTGCAATGTCGGCATGCTTGATGAGATTGCGCGCATCCTCCAGCGCAAGGACTGCAAGCGCGAGCGAAACCGTCGAGCCGTTGATGAGGCACGAGGCGTCCTTGGCGGACAGATCAAACGTCGGCGACAGGCCCGCAACGCTTAACGCCTGGCGCGCAGGCATACGCTTGCCCTGATAGAACATCTCCGCTTCTTCAAAGCCGCAAACAGCGCCCGACATATGGGCGAGAGGCGCCAGATCGCCGGAGGCGCCGACAGAGCCTTTTTGCGGGATGACGGGCGCAAGACCCGCATTGAGGCAATCAATCAACCGCTCAAGCAATTGCACGCGCGGGCCAGAATAGTTTGAGGCGAACGCATTGGCGCGCAGCAGCATCGTCGCGCGCGAAATCTCTTCGCTAAACGGCTCGCCGACGCCGGTGGCGTGCGCGTAAACGGTTTTCGTCTGGTATTCGATCATGTCCCTCATCAGCACGCGCTGATCCTTGAACAGGCCGACGCCGGTGTTGAAGGAATACATCAGCGGCGCATCGTCGTTCATGAAATTCTCGTCGAGCCATGTGCGTGTGGCGACAAGCCGCTGGCGCGCAGCGCTTTCAAGGCTCACCTGCGCATAGGCGCCATTTGCATCTCGACGCGCAACGGCCATCACGTCCGCGCCGGTGAGGTTTGCGCCGTCGATGATGACTGCGCCTGTGTTGGCTTTCATGCCTCTGCTCCAAACGTCTCGATAAAGTCTTCCAAAACCGCCAGCGCGCTGGCGATGTCGGCTTCCGACGCAAACTCATCCGGGCGGTGGCTCACGCCGCCGCGACACCGCACAAACAACATGGCGTGCGGCATACGATCACGAAACGACATTGCGTCGTGACCCGCGCCGCTCGGCAATCGAAAAGCCTCATGCCCGCCACGTTTCAAGGCATGATCCAGCCTGCCCATCATGCCGGAATCGCAGGGCGCGGCAGGCATGTCGTAATTGATTGCCATCCGCGCCTTTACACTGCGGCGCAACGCGATCTCCTGCACGCGGGCGGCGATCTCTTCAACTGCCGCAGCGCGATCTTCATCGCGCGAACTGCGCACGTCAACCGAGAGTGTTGCATTGCCCGGCACGACGTTGACGGCGCTGTTGCGAATTTCAAAGCGCCCGATGGTCGCCACAAGATCGGGCTTGCCGGCGCCAATTTCCTCGACCGCCAGCACGATTTCTGCGCCCGCAGCCGCAGCATCCCGCCGCATGTTCATCGGCAACGTGCCCGAATGTCCGGCGGCGCCGGTGATGACGATTTCGCCTCGCGAGGCGCCGTTGATGGCGGTGACAATTCCCAGCGGCAAGCCCCTGGCCTCAAGCACCGGCCCCTGCTCAATATGGACTTCGAGATAGCCCAGCACGCCAGCAGGATCGCGCGCTTCCTGCGCGATGCTGGATGGATCGCAGCCAAAGGCCTCCAGCGCTTGCCGGCGCGAAACGCCAGCTGCATCGCGCGTCTCCAGGCAGGCTTCGTCAAAGACGCCCGCGACCGCGCGCGAGCCGGTGAGCGAGGTTGAAAACCGCACGCCTTCCTCATCGCCAAACGCGAGAACCTCCACCGCAAAGGGGAGCTTTACGCCGCGCGCGCGCAAGCGGTCCAGCGCCTCAATCGCGATCACGATTCCAAGCGGTCCGTCGTACATGCCGCCATTGCGCACGCTGTCGATGTGCGAACCCAGCAGCAGCGTTTTAGCGTTGGGCTTCAAGCCTTCCTGACGGCCCACCAGCGTGGCGGCGCCGTCAAGCCGCGTGGCGAGGCCGGCTTCCTGCATCCAGCCTGAGACCATACCGACCGCCCGCTTGTGGGCGGGCGACAGCGTGAGGCGCGTCAGCCCTGCCTCATCATCGCTGACGCCATTCAGCTCATGCAGACGCGCGACGATCCGCGCAGCGCCGCTCATGACGGCAACCTGTCGGAAAGTCGCAGCAGCGCTATCTTCTCAATCTGCGCCAGCGCCTCGTTGAATTCCGTTTCTGGTTCATGCGCAAGGCGGCGCTCGAAGCCCGCCAGAATTTGTTCTTTGGTCGCGCCCTTCACCGCCATGATGAAGGGGAAGCCAAAGCGTTTCTTGTAAGTCTCGTTCAGCGCCGTAAATCGCGCCAGCTCGTCGGCGCTGAGCTTGTCGAGGCCAGCGGAGCCTTGCTCTTTGGCGGAATCGTCGGTGAGCTTTTTGGCCAGCGCAAGCCGCCCGGCAAGATCGGGATGGGCGCAAATCAGCGCGCGCTTTTCATCGCCGTTCATCGCCCGCATCTGCGCGACCATCGCCTCATGCAGGCCCGGCGCTGTGTCATGCGCGCCCGTTAAACCTGCCTCACATACGCGCGCGGCGATCTGCGGCGTATGCTCGAAAATATCGCCGAACACTTCAACGAACAAAACCTTCGACATGCGGCTGGGCCTATAGCCGCCAGCGGGCGGATGATGCTTGATCCAATGGCGCGCAATATCAAGCCGCGTCGTCACCCATGCGTGTTGATGGCTCTCCACATAATCGAGAAAGCGCGCCAGCGCCGCTACGCGACCGGGGCGCCCGACGAGCCTGCAATGCAGGCCGATCGATATCATCTTGGGCGCTTCGACGCCTTCGGCGTAGAGCACGTCGAAGCTGTCTTTAAGATAGGCAAAAAACTGATCGCCGCTGTTGAAACCCTGCGGCGTTGCAAAGCGCATGTCATTGGCGTCGAGCGTGTAGGGCGTGATGAGATGGGGGCCATGCGGGCCTTCAACCCAATAGGGCAATTCGTCCGCATAAGAATCCGCCGAATACAGAAAACCGCCTTCCGCCATGGTCAAATCAAGCGTATTGACCGAGGTGCGGCCCTGATAAAACCCGAGCGGTCGCGCGCCCGCGACTTCCGTATGCAGCCGCACCGCCTCGTCAATATGGGCGCGCTCATCGGCTGGCGCGTAATCCTTGTAGTCGATCCATTTCAACCCATGGCTAGCGATCTCCCATCCAGCCTCGTTCATCGCCGCAACGGCCTCGCGATTGCGCTCCATCGCCATCGCCACGCCAAACACGGTGACGGGCATGGCCCGTTCGGTAAACAGGCGATGCAGGCGCCAGAAGCCTGCGCGCGCGCCATATTCGTAAATCGATTCCATGTTCATATGCCGCTGGCCGGGCCATGCCTGCGCGCCAATGATTTCCGACAGAAACGCTTCGGAGGCTGCGTCCCCGTGCAGAATGCAATTCTCGCCGCCCTCTTCGTAATTGATGACAAATTGCACCGCGATGCGGGCGCCGCCGGGCCAGTTTGCATGCGGCGGCTTTGCGCCATAGCCGATAAGATCGCGCGGGTAATCCATTATGAACCCCGATAGGTGGAATAGGACCAGGGCGTGGCCAGCAGCGGCACATGATAATGGCCCGCAGAATCCGCAATGCCAAAGCGCACTACTGCGACGTCCAAAAACGCAGGCTCGGGCAGATCGACGCCGCGGCCTCGAAAGTAATCGCCGATGTGGAAGCGCAGCTCGTAGACGCCCAAAGGCAAATCGCCGGTCATCAGCGGCTCGTCCGTGCGCCCGTCCGCATTTGTGCGCACGTTCTTCAGCACGCGCTCGCCCGCAGGCTGCATCGCCACCAGATCAATCGTCACGCCCTCCGCCGGGCGACCGGAATGCGTGTCCAGAATATGCGTCGACAAACGTCCCATCGGACCCTCTCAAGCTCCAGCCAGTTTTAGCATGGGCGCACGCGCCGCGTCACTGACCAGAAGTCTATGCGAAATAGGCGCCGAGCGCCCGCTGGTAGATGGCGGACAGCTTGTGAAGGTCCGCCACGCTCACGCGCTCGTCCACCGCATGCATGGTCTGGCCCACAAGCCCAAACTCGACGACTTGCGCATAATTGCAGATAAACCGCGCGTCCGACGTGCCGCCGGTGGTTGACAAAACAGGCCGGCGCCCGGTCTCGGCCTCCACGGCGCTGGCGAACAAATCCACGAACGGTCCGGGCTGCGTGAGGAAGGCCAGCGCATTGGTGGGCTGGAATGTGAGCGTATAGCGCGCGCTCCCGGCGGTCGCAGTGAGCCGGGCGGAAAGCTCGTCGGCGAGCGTCTGCGGCGTCCACAAATCGTTGAACCGCACGTTGAACTGCGCGCGCGCCTTTGCCGGAATCACGTTCACCGCCGCATTGCCGACGTCGATGGACGTGATCTCAAGGTTGGAGGGGTCGAAATGCGCCGTGCCGGCATCAAGCGGCCTGGCCAGCAAGGCGCCCGTCAGCCGCAGAATGTGATGCACAGGATTGTCGGCCAGATGGGGATAACCCACATGACCCTGCTTGCCCTGAACCTCAATGGCGCCTGACAGCGAGCCCCGGCGCCCGATTTTTATCATATCGCCCAGCGCATCGGGATTGGTGGGTTCGCCAAGGATGCAATGATCGAAGCGCTCACCCTTCGCGTGCGCCCATTCCAGCAATTTGACCGTGCCGTTGACGGCAGGCCCTTCCTCATCACCGGTAATCAGAAACGCGATGGAGCCTGCAAACGCCTTGTTTTGCGCCAGAAAGGCCAAAACGGCGGCGATGGAGGCGGCCAGTCCGCCCTTCATGTCGACCGCGCCGCGCCCCCACATCATGTCGTCGGCGATCTGCGCCGAGAACGGATCGAACCGCCATTGCGCGGCATCGCCGGGCGGCACGACGTCGGTATGGCCCGCGAACATCAGGCACGGCGCCTGCGTCCCGAAGCGGGCGTAAAAATTGTCGGTGTCGGGATAGCCTTCTTGCGAGAATACAACGCGCTCGGTTTTGAAGCCCGCCCTCGCCAGCATAGACTCGATCAGCCCGAGCGCGCCAGCGTCAGCCGGCGTCACGGACGGGCAGCGGATGAGATCGCGGGCAATGGAAACGGCGTCTGGTGTCGTCGGCTGTGCGGTCAAGGCGGGCTCCTCTAGCCCAGAACCTGAACGCTTCGCTGCGCGCGGTCAATGCGGTATGAAGCTCCCAGTGCTTGTGCGCCTGCAACAGGAAATCCCATGATTAAAATTGTCCCCGTCTACGCCGCATTGCTGGCCTTCGTGTTTATCGCCCTCTCGGCACATGTCATCCGCTTTCGCCGCTCGCTGAAAATCGGCCTCGGCTCAAACGGTGACGCGGCGCTGGAGCGCGCAATGCGGGTGCATGCAAATTTTGTAGAATATGCGCCGTTCGCCCTGCTCCTGCTGGCGTTCGCGGAAATGCAGGGAGCTTACGGGCCACTCATACATGTGCTGGCGGGCGCACTTTTAATTGGTCGCTGCGTTCATGCCTATGGCCTGTCACGGGAGCGGGAAGATTTTCGCATGCGTGTTGGCGGCATGATCTTGACCTTTAGCGTTATCGGGATCACGGCGGCGATGCTTCTTGTGATGCCCCTGCTTTAAAGTCCAAAGCGCGACCAGCGGCGTAAGCAGGATATGACACAACACATCGGCATCATCGGCGCGGGCATGGGGGGCCTCAGCGCGGCGCAAAGCCTGCGTGCGTCGGGCGTGCGCGTCACGCTGTTTGAAAAAAGCCGCGGCCTTGGCGGGCGCATGTCCACGCGGCGCGTCGACGGGCTGCAATTTGACCATGGCGCGCAATATTTCACCGCCAAAGGCGCCGCCTTCAAAGAGCAGGTCGCAACATGGCGAAGCAGCGGCGCCGCTGCGCCATGGTTTGACGATTCTTATGTCGGCGCGCCGGGCATGACTGCCCCCTCGCGCGCTTTGGGCGAAGGTCTGGACCTTGTAACTGCGCGGACTGCTACAAAGCTCGTGCGCACAAACGGCTTGTGGCGGGTGGAAGATGCGGAGGGGCCGATAGAGGCTCCCGGCAATGGGGCCTTCAATGCGCTGATCGTCGCCGTGCCTGCGCCGCAGGCGCAAACGCTGCTGGTAAGCGCAGGCGCCGACCTGCCGGGCGTAAGCGAGGCGCGTTACGCCCCTTGCTGGGCGCTGATGCTGGCGTTTGAGACTTCGCACGAACACGTCTCTTCGCGGATCAAACTCAATGAGGGAGCGATCAGCTGGATCGCGCGCGACAGCGACAAGCCGGGGCGCGGAACAGCCTGCGAGACATGGGTGATCCACGCAAGCCCGGCCTGGACGCGCGAGTATATCAAACTGACCCCCGACGAGGCGCGCGCCGCTCTGCTGGAGCGGTTTGCCGCCATCACCGGCATTGAGGCGCAGCCCGTTTACGCCTCCGCCCATCGCTGGCTTTATGCGCTCGTGGAGCAAGCGGCTGGCGCGCCATGCCTGTGGAATTCAGACATGCAGATCGGCGCGTGCGGAGACTGGTGCATCGGGCCGCGCGTTGAGGCCGCTTTTGAAAGCGGGCGGGCGATGGCGGAGATGATCCTCTCACAAGGCCAAAACGCATGAACGAGCAGACACCCGAACTCACCGTCTATTACGATGGCGGCTGCCCGCTGTGCCGCATGGAGATCAGCCATTATCAGGGACAGAACGGCGCTGAGCGCATCTGTTTTCTTGATGTCTCGAAAGCGGGCGAGCTGGCCGCGCCGGACTTGCCGCGCGACAAAGCTCTCGCCCGCTTTCATGTGCGCGATTCCACCGGCGCGCTTGAATCAGGCGCCGCCGCGTTTGTGCGCATCTGGCTTGTGCTGCCAAAATGGCGCTGGGCCGCTAGGCTTTCCACAATTCCGGGCGCGCTCTGGATCATGGAGCGCGCCTATCGTGGATTTTTGCCTTTGCGCCCGTTCATCGCGCGCATGCTGGGCGGAAGAAAAGGCTAGGCCCCCAACGCTATCGCGACCATCTTACGCCCGAGCATATGATCGGGATCGGCGAGCGCCTCCAGTATCGAGAAATGATTGTGGCCCGGCGCCTCTTCATATTGCGCGCCATAACTGCGGCCGGCCAGCGCGGCTGCAAAGTCTTTGGACTGGCGCCTGAACTCTGAATTATCGTCAGCCCCGCAGGTGATGAACACAGGCGCGCGGCGTCGCAAGGGCCGGTTCATGGGGCTTTCGCGTACAACGTCATCCAGCGTCAGGCGCACGTCGGTATTGGTCGCGGTGAGGCGAATGGGTTCGAGATCGTAAAGGCCGCTCACCAGCATCGCGCCTTTAACAACATCGTCAGGCGTGCGCCCGTATTGCGACCAGTCAGTCTCCAGCATACGGCACGCGATATGTGCGCCAGCCGAATGGCCGCAAACAGAAATACGATTGGGATCGCCACCCATGATGCGCGCGTTGGCCCACACCCATGCAATGGCGCGACGACATTGCTCGATCAATTGATCGATGGTGACGTTGGGACACAAATCGTAATTCACGTTGACCGAGATGATACCCTGCGCGCCCAAAGGCTCGGCGATAAAGCTGTAATTGGCCTTGTCCTGCCCCTTCCACGAGCCGCCGTGAAAGAAGATCTGGATCGGCGCATCGCCGCGCCCGGCAAAGAAAATATCGAGCGTCTGCCCGCCCGATCCGCCATAGGGCACGTCGAGCGCGCGGGAGAGATTGGCCTGCGCTGCAGCGGCGCGCGCACGCCGACGCGCATGAAGCTCGCCGACGTTTGCAATGTTGGCGGCAGGGTTGTATTCGCGCTCAAGATCGGCCTGCGCGAAGCCGCGATAGATGCTCTCGGTCATAATGTTTCCAGTTACTTTTTGGTTTCAGCCGCCTTGCGGAGGAGGTCGAGAACATCTCTGGGCGTGGCGTAAAGTTTGTTGATGAGCGCCTGAAGTTCTTCCCCGGTGTTGGGATTGGCGTCGAGTTTCTGCTTGGCCACTTCAGTGCGCAATTCCGGATCCGTCATGGCGGCCAGAAACGCTTTGCGCAAAAGCGCGACGCGCTCGGCCGACACGCCCGGCGGCAGGATGAACGGACGGCTCATGACCCCTTGCGAATAGAACACTTCCAGGGCGCGTTTTTGCACCGGGTCCTTCACAAAATCAATCGCCAGCGGCACGCCCAGCGCCGCGACTTCCGGGTGCGGCGCGCTGTCTTCCTGCACCAGCACTTTCACATATCCATCGGGCTTGAAGATATCGGGATATTGATTTTTAGCTGATGACCACGCAAGGCCGCAAATGCCCTGCACCTCATTTTGTTGTACCGCAAGACTGACTTCCCGCGAGCCTTTATAGCCTGCGATCAGGCGAATCTTCGCATTGATGAGGTTGCGGGTGACGACGGGATAATCAACCAGCGAAGACCCCGGACCGGTGCCGCCCACGAGCAGCTCTTTGTCAAAAACCTCACTGAAATGCTTGACCGGCGCATCCCGGCGCACCACGCAAACGATGGTCTCCGCATTGCCGTTGCCGATGTAATTAAACTTTGTGGGATCGTAGGCGCCAGCCTCCCTGCCGCCGGAATCCTGCGCGCTCAGCAGAGGGTCCAGCAGCGCGCCCGGCAACACGATGCCCATGTGCAGCCCGTCCTTGGGGGCGATTGTATAAATATGCCTTGCCGCCGTGAGGCTGCCCGCGCCGGGCATGTTCTGCACCACAACGCCCGGCGCGCCGGGAACATGCTTGCCAATATGGCGCGACAGCAGGCGGCCATAGACATCGAGACCGCCGCCAACCGACGATCCGGCGATGATTGTGATGGTTTTGCCGCGATAGAAATCACCCGCGTCCTGAGCCTGCGCTGGCGCAATCGCCGCAGCAAGTCCAATTATAGCCATCAGGCCTGTCTTTTTCATGCCGCCCTCCCCGTTTGGACGACTGTTTCGCCGTCTCTTCAGGGCTGAACATAGCCACACGGAGGCCGCCGGTCCAGCGCGGCGTCTCCCATTTCAAGCTTTGGTTTTATCTCGTTCCCGGTCTTCGTTCTCCCGGTCTTCGTTCTCTTGCAACGCCCGCCAGCAAGCCCATGCGACGAGTGCGACGACGAAAGGCGTGATCGGCAGGAAATTGACCGTTACGATGGAACAGATCGACGGCCAGGCCCAGCTCAACATCAAGACCAGCATCGCGGGAACTGACCGCCATTGCGTGCGCATCGCCAGCAAGAGGCCCGCAAGCGGCAGACAAAACAGCTCATAGGTGTACCCGTAGGGCGTAACGAGAAGGGTCAGCACGCCGGTGGCGGCGGCGCGCAGCAAGGGCTCGTGCGTCGGGCGGCGCCACATCAACCACGTCACGGCAATCGCCGCAATCGCAATAACCGCCTGAACCGCATAGGCGGTCGGCAGATCTGCGCCCAGAGAACGGGCGAAAAGAAAGACCGAAACGCCGCTTTGTTGATAAAGGGAAAGATACGCCTCCTCCAGATAGGAGACCATCAACGGAGACGTGATCTTGAAAAATCCGACCCAGGCCTCCATTCCAAAAGCGGCGATGCTGACGAGCACGATCAGGCACACGGACAGCGCCGCTGCAAAAAACGCTGTATAATTGCGCGCCGCCAGAAAACACACCGGCGCAAGTAGCGCTGCATGGGGCTTGATAATCAACAAGCCAATGAGCGCGCCGCCTAAAAGAGCCCGTCGATCAGACGCCACGAGGCCACCAATGAGCAAAGCCGCCGTCAGAGCGCCATTTTGTCCAAAACCCATATTAAACATCGCCGCCGGGCTCATGACCATCAGCGCGCATAAAGCGACAGAGCCGCCTGCGGCGCGAAACACGCCCATAAACAGAGCCAGCGTCACGATTGTCCAGAGAACATGCGCCACATTTAACGGCAAATAGGCGAACGGCGCTCCAACAAGCAACATTGGCGGCGGATAAGACCATTCGCTGACGGCTAAAAACTTCACGACGTCGCGATCAATGGCGGCGCGATAGGCCTCTACGTCGAACAACACTGCGATCAGGCCGGAAAGGGCGAGCCTCGCGCCCATCCAGAGATTGGTGAAATCCCACGATGGCGCCTTGCCGTGGAATTTCGAGACGCCGGTCTCGTTCACGGACCATACAAGGCCAAGGAGGGCGATACACAGAAGCAGGCTCAGCAAGACAACAATAAAGAGCGCCGCGCGTGCCAGCGATACCGTCCAGGGATGACAAAGCTCGCGCAAAGCCTCGCCAACATAACGCTCAATGGCCGCCACGTTAACGCGGTCGCGCTGGGACAAATTCATGCTTTGCCCTAGGTCCGGAAGCGGTATTTAAACATGCAATAGATCGCGCGGAAGCCGTCTTTCATGCCGATCTTCTTGCCCTCCGCGTATGTGCGCCCCGAATACGAGATGCCCACTTCATAAATGCGAACGCCCGGGATACGTGAGAGCTTGGTCGTCACTTCCGGCTCAAAGCCGAAGCGCTCTTCCTCAATGGTGATCTTCTTTATGATGTCAGACCGGAACGCCTTGTAGCAGGTTTCCATATCAGTGAGGTTGAGATCAGTGAGCATGTTCGACAATAACGTCAGCACGCCATTGCCGACACGGTGCCAGAAATACAAAACGCGATGCGCCTCCCCGCCGATGAAGCGCGAGCCATAGACCACATCGGCGCGGCCATCGAGAATGGGCGCTATGACTTTGGGAATTTCCTGCGGATCATATTCAAGGTCAGCGTCCTGCACGATGACGATATCGCCCAAAGCTTCCGCAATGCCCGTGCGGATGGCCGCGCCCTTGCCCTGATTTTTCTCATGCGAAAAGAGCCGGAAATCACGCGTCTTGGCGAGCTCGAGAAGCAATTGCCCCGTGCCGTCGCTGGAGCCGTCGTCGACGACGACGATGTCCTTGGGTTCGTGCGGGCAGGCGGCGACGCGATCAAGCAATTGCTCAATAGTGGCGCGTTCGTTGAAACAGGGAATGATGATGGAAAGGCGCATGTCATTCTTCAAAAATAAAATGGCGGCGGCGCGCAAAAGCGACGACATGAATCGTTGGACGGTACAAGTTTGTGGTTAATAACCGCTAAACGCTGCAAATAGCGTATTTCTAACTCTTGCTCGCACTTTGCCGCTGAAATAGTCTGAACATAATAAAATTCCAGAGGAGGAAAAATGACCGCCTTCAAACTTAACCAGAAAGACGTTCGCACGGATGCGCCCGCAACGTCTCCCCTGTTGTTCGTTCTCGCCAATGACCTTGGCGTAAACGGCGTGAAATACGGCTGCGGCAAATCCCAATGCGGCGCCTGCACGGTGATCGTGGACGGCGAGCCGGTGCGCTCCTGCCAGACCGCCCTTTCAGCCGTGGCGGGCCGCTCGGTCGTGACGCTTGAGGGCCTGCGCGAAGGCGGCAAGCCCAGCAAGCTGCAACAGGCGTTTATCGACGAACAGGCCGCCCAATGCGGCTTCTGCGCCGCCGGCATGATCATGCAGGCCCAGGCGCTGCTCGACCGCAATCCCCAGCCCACCGAATCAGACGTCCGCACTTCGCTCAACGGCAATTTGTGCCGCTGCGGCGCTCATAACCGCATCGTGCGCGCCGTGCTGCGCGCCGCCAGGGAGGCCTGAACATGACCAACACCCTCCTGATGGATCGCCGCCGCCTGTTGCAGGGCGCTGGTTACATATCGCTCGCCTTCTCAATTCCCGCCATTGACGCTCTGGCGCAAGCGCCTGCAGGCGACAAGCCGCGCCTGCCGGGCGATCTCAATTCCGTGCGCAAGATCGGCGCGTGGATTCAAATCAATGCCGACAAGACCGTCACTTTGCTGATCGGCAAGGTCGAGCTCGGGCAGGGCATCCTGACCGCCGTCGCGCAAATCTGCGCTGATGAACTCGACATCGACTGGAAGCAATTGAAGGTCGTCTCCGGCGATACTGCGCTCGTGCCCAATGAAGGCGTGACGGCGGGCTCGTTCTCGATGCCCAATTGTGGCCCCGCCGTGCGGCAGGCTTCCGCCGAGGCGCGCAAGATCATGCTCGATCTGGCCGCAGAGAAACTTAAAGTTCCCGCCGACAAGCTCACCGTGAAAGACGGACTCGTATCAGCGCCGGGCGCGGGCTCCGTGTCCTATTGGGATCTGGCTGTGGGACAGGCGCTTGAGCGCGAAGCCACTGGCGCGGTGAAGCCCAAAGCTGCGAAAGATTATCGCTATGTGGGCAAGGACGTGCCGCGCCTCGACATTCCAGCCAAAATGCTGGGCGAGGAAATCTTCGTCCACGAGCTGCGCCCCAAGGGCATGCTTTACGGGCAGGTGACGCGCCCGCCAACCTACAAGGCCAAACTCGCCTCGCTTGATTCAAGCGCCGTCGAGAAAATGCCCGGCGTCGTGAAGGTCGTGCGCTCGGGCAGCTTTCTGGGCGTGATAGCCGAACGCGAAGAGCAGGCCAACGCTGCGGCGCAGGCGCTTTTCAATGCGGCCAAGTGGGATGTCGAGAAAGGCCTGCCCGGCAATGACGGGATGCCGGACTGGCTGACGACGACCAAGCCCGCGCGCATCATCGAAACAAAGAAACAACCGCGCGCTGGCGGCGATCCAGCCGTCAAGACGATGGAGGCGACCTATTATCGCCCCTATCACATGCATGCCTCCATCGGCACGTCTGCGGCTGTCGCCACCATGGGCGCCGACGGCGTGATGACGATCCAGACGCATAGCCAGTCTGTGTTCGAGACGGCGGAAGCCATCGCCAAGATGCTCGGGCTCGAAGTCTCGAAAGTCCGCTGCCAGCACGTTCAGGGCTCGGGCTGCTACGGCCATAACATGGCCGACGACGCAGCTGCCGACGCGGCCCTGCTGGCCGCAGCCATGCCCGGCAAGCCCATCCGCCTGCAATACACCCGCGAGGGCGAACATCGCTGGGAGCCCTACGGCTCGGCCATGGTGATGAAAGCAAAAGCAGGCCTCGACAAGGACGGCAACGTGCTTGATTGGGATCTGCATTTGTGGTCGACGCCGCACGGCACGCGGCCCAACAAGAACCCGGGCAATCTGCTGTCGGCGCGCTATCTCGAAAAGCCGTTCGCGATCCCAACGCCCCAGAACAATGGCGGGCCGAACTTCGCAGCCGACCGCAACGCCATCGCGCTTTACGATTTCCCCGGCCACAACGTGCTGACGCATTTCATTACCGAAATGCCGCTGCGCGTCTCCTCGACGCGCGGCCTTGGCGCCTACGCCAACGTGTTCGCGATTGAATCCTTCATCGACGAGCTGGCGGTGGCGGCAGGCGTGGACCCGGTGCAATATCGCCTGCGCTTCATGAAGGACGAGCGCGCGCGCGACGTGATCGTGAAAGCCGCTGAACTCTTTGGTTGGGACAAGTGGAAAAAACGCGAGGGACGGGGACGCGGCATCGGTTTCGCCAAGTACAAGAATATCGCGGGTTATTGCGCGGTGGCTCTTGAGGTCGAGGTCAACAAGCGCAACGGACGCATCCGCGTGCTGCGCGCAGCAGCGGCCGCCGACAGCGGGCACATCGTCAGCCCCGACGGCGTGCGCAACCAGATCGAAGGCGGCCTGATCCAGTCGCTCAGCTGGACGCTGAAGGAAGAAGTGAAGTTCGACGACACGGGCGTCACGTCGCAGGATTGGGCGAGCTATCCAATCCTGACCTTCAACGAAGTGCCGTCCATCGAGGTCGCGCTGATCGACCGTCCCGGCGCGCCTTTCCTGGGCACCGGCGAGGCCTCGCAGGGCCCCACTGGCGCCGCCCTCGCCAATGCTGCGTTCGACGCTGTCGGCGTGCGCTTCCGGCGCCTTCCGCTGACGCCCGATCGCGTCAAGGCGGGTCTGGGCGCCTGAGGCCTGAAAGGCTAAAACAAGAATGCCTGCGCGCATATCTGCGCGCAGGCATGGACCAGAAACGTCAGAGCTGCCCGATCAGCCAGGCCATTAGCGACGAAGCTGGGCTTATTGGCCCGCCATCATGATGAGCTGGAGATAGCAGATGCGCCGACGGAACGAGCGCGACTGGTTGTACTCATAAATCACAAGACGCGGACGCGACTTGTTGGAGCGCTCGACCTTGATGTCGATCTCATCCGGTAAAAGGATGCCAAGGCTGCGCAGGGCGCGGTGCGGGTCGGCGTCGATGCGGTCGATCAGGCTGCGGTCGATCCAGCATTGTGCGAGAACGGCCCCCAGATAATCAATGATCTTTTCTTTGAGTTGCCGGGAATCGATAACGATCTCAATCGGCGGTTCCTGATGAAATGATTCATTTTGCGACGAGTCGGCGCGCGCGGAATAAAATTCCACGTCATCCGATCGCCCCACGAGCGCCGGCAGATTTTTGCTGGATCCGTGCTTGCCCATTTAACAGTCGCCAGAGCCCGAAAATCGGGGAACGCCCTCATCGACCTTCAGAATTTCATATCAGGGCGACGGCGGCAAGCTTGGGTTAGGCCGCAGCCGCAAAATGGTTAAGCGCTGGTTACGCGGTTCCTGCGTCAAACACCATTACATCCGCGTGCGCCGGGCGCAGCAAACCCGCCGTGTAATGGACCAAAGCATAATCCACGTCGCCAGCCGGCAGCATGGAGACCGGAACAGATCGGCGCACCCGGCCAAGATCCGCACTGACGCGCTCATGCAGGCGCCGCCCGACGATTTCACATCGGCAGTGAATGTCCACCTTCTGAATCTCTCCAAAGAGGAAGGCTTTCAACGGCTCGATCAACATGGCCCGGCAGCTCCCTGTCGCAACCTGAAAAGGTGCGTGCAGGGAAAGGTAGCAATCGACGGGCCAGTCCTTGTATCAATACAAGATATTGATTTAGTTTGTGTTTTACCTGTCAGCTATTCGACGTCCCGGCGCCGGTTGCGTCAAGGCGTGCGATCAGGGAGCTTAAGCGCGCAACACCACAAACGGATTCGCCCCCGAAGGATTCGCATGCTCCATTCGCTCGAGGCCCGGCAGCTTCTGCAACAGCGCCCTGCATTGGCCGCCCATGTCCGTGCGTTGCGGACCTCGTTTCACGCTTTGCTCGGGACCGACCTGACGCCGCCCGGACCTGACGCAGCAAGCGAGGCCATGGCGCTCTATGATGCGCCGTTCGCAGTGCTCTCGCATGGATGCGAGGCCGATCCGGTGCTGAATTTCGGCAATGGGGTCGCACTGGAGCTGTGCGAGCGGGATTTTGAAGCTTTCACGCAAATTCCCTCGCGCCTTACCGCCGAGCCGGTGCTGGTCGAGGCCCGCGCAGCCCTGCTCGAGATTGTCGCGCGGCAGGGCTATATCGACAATTATTCCGGCGTGCGCATCAGCGCCAATGGCAGGCGCTTTAAAATCGCCCGCGCCATTGTGTGGAACGTCAGCGACGCGGATGGTCGCGCTCTGGGGCAGGCTGCGACGTTCGACGCATGGACGATGCTGCCGCAAGGCGCATGAAACATGCGCGGGACTCAGCCGGGCAGCGGGTTGGACAATTGCCGGGTGAAGGCGCTGCAACAGGCCAGCAGCACGGTTGAGATCGGCTCCTCGCGGTGCTCGTCAAAGCGCTGCTCCGGAACGCTGACATACATGCTGCCGAGCAATCCGCCGTCGGGATAAAACACTGGCGCAGCGATGCCCACAACGCCGGGAATGCGTTGGCCCCGCGTGATTGCATACCCCCTTGTGCGCACGGCGGCGATGCTGTTGCGCAATTCTAGCGGGTCAACAATTGTCTGCGAAGTTTCGCGCGCCATCTCGCGGCTCGCCAGCACTTCGGCTTGCGTGGCCTCATCCAGAAACGCCAGCAGCGCAAGGCCGCTTGCGCCCGCATGCAGCGGCTTCCAATGTCCGCGATCAACCACCGTCACCGCATGATCGGATTCCATGCGCGCGGCGGTGAACCTTTGCAGCCTGACGGGATCGAGAATTGAGAAAGCCGAGGTCTCGCCAGTCTCGCGCGCAGCCCGGCGCACCAGCGGGAGACAGACCTCGCGCCATGGCGATTTTGGCGCCAACGCCAGGCCAAGGCGATAAGCCTCAAGGCTGAGCGCATAACGATTGGCTTCGTCTTTCTCGACAAGACCTTCCTGAAGCAGCGCGCTCAAAGCCCTGTGCGTGGTCGTGACAGGTGCGCCCATGGCTGCAGATATTTCCCGCACGCCGTAAGATCCGTGCGCCGTATCGACAAGCCAGCGCAACACTGCAATGGCCTTCGAGAAAGGCCGCCTAAGCTCGCCCATATATCGGCCCACCCTGTTCCGTACAACAAAACGCCGTTAACCGCGTTGATTATTGATGCAAGCTAGCAATATTCAAAACTAAAGCAACTCGTTCCTTTTAAGGAAACGAAGGCGGCGCGAGAGCAGATTGAACAAGCGCTCATTTGACTTGGCGCCGCATTGCACGCACCAATGCTCCAAATTCAATCCATTAGGGAGAACGACATGACCATCACGCTAGACGCCTTTTGCAAGGACGCCCGCCACGCTCTGACATCAGGCAAGCCGCTGTCGGAAGCGCTGGACGCCATCGCAGCGCGCCTTCGCGATTTGCTCAATGATCCGACCTTCGTACAAACGGCGTTTTCGCCCGACGACCCGGCTGGCAAGAAAGAGCTGTTTCACGATCCCGAGCTGGATTTCTATGTGCTCGCTCATGTGCAGGAGGGCGGCAAGAAGGGTACGCCGCACAGCCATGGCGATTCATGGGCGATCTACGGAAACGCGACCGGCGTGACGCGAATGACCGAATATGTGCGCGTGAATCCGATCAGCGAAGAAGCCGCCACCTTACAGGTGAGCGAGGCCTATGACATCGGGCCGGGCCAGACGCGCGGCTATGGGCCGGGGATGATCCATTCGACGGAACATCCGGGAAAATCATGGGTGATCCGCATCACCGGAACCGATCTTGACGCGTTGCCGCGCTATCGCTTCCGCAAGTTCCGCGACAGCATCGTTGAGGCTGCATAAAGCAGCGTCCTGGGACCACACGCATCTCTGGGTCTGAAAAGAGCGCGCGGGTTTTGCTTCCCGCGCGCTCTGCTTATTTTATTTCTCGGAGACGATCGCGCGCGCACGCTTCACCGCTTCCGCCGGCGCGTCGTAAATCTGCTTCAGCTCGGCCACCACTTCGTCGGCGGGCATGGGTTGCAGCGGCAGGCGCATTTTGGCGGCTTCGTCCTGCGCCCCCTTTTCGGCCAGCGCCGCATTGAAGGCCTTGCGCAGAACCGCCTGAATTTCGGCGGGAACCTGCTTTGAGGCGATGATCGGACGACCAATTTCGCCAGCGCCGTTGATGACGTTGAGCACGGCGCGGTCTGCGTCGTTTTTGGCGATGTCGTTGGCGTAGGGAACCTCGTTGGGCGCGCCCGGCGGCAGTTCCTTCGACAATTTCAGGATCGTGATGATCTTTTTGTTGTCGATCCAGTCCTGCGAGATCGAAGACCATGAGCCGCAATCGCCATCGACCTCGCCGCGCTCGATGGCGATGCGCTGCTCGCCCGAACCACGGAAGCCGGTAATGATTTTCATATCGACGTCAAATAGCCCCTGAAGGGTTTTGAAATTCACCCAATTGGAGACGCCAACGCCAGTTGTGCCGAAGTTCCAGCCCTTTTTGGCGCGGAACTCATCGAACGTTTTCACGCCTTTTTCCGCCCACAAATAGCAAACGCGTTGATCGCGGGCCATGTTGCCGATCCACGCGAAATTGAGAAAGTTCACATTGCCGATCTTTTCAGGCTCAAGCACCGATTGCGTGATAAGGCCGGGATTGAAGGCGACGATGGCCGTGCCGTCCTTGGGCGCAGGGCCGTCCAGCCAGCGCACAGCCGTCAATGAGCCAGCGCCGGGCATGTTCTCCACCACGATGTTAGGCTTGCCCGGCAGGTGCGCCCCCATGGAGCGCGACAGCAAACGCGCATAGGAATCATACCCGCCGCCAGGTGCAAAGCCCACAACGATGCGCACGGTCTTGCCCTCAAACGAAGGCGCCTGCGCAAAAGCTGGAGCCGCAGTTAACAGCGTCGCAGCGCAGCCCAGAAGAAACTTGGAATAGGCCCCGGACATCATAATTCCCTTCCCATAAGATGACTTGCGGGCACGATATGCGAGAGGAACGAACGGTTCAAGCAGCGATACGCCAGCTGGAATGCGCCTTGACGAAAGCCGCCTCCATCCGCAAGACCATAGACAGACGACAAAAATCAGATGGGGAGCGACATGGGCATTCTGGTGACAGGCGCAGGATTGGTTGGAACGGCTTTCGCCAGGGAAGCGATTGCGGCGGGCGAGCATGTCGTGTTCCTCGATCCCGCGCCGCGCGCGCCCTATTTGCAATTCAAGCTCGGCGGCAGCGGCTGGACTCTGCTCAACAAGGACGTCCGTGACCTGCCCGCCCTGATCGCCGCAATGCAGGCTCACGACGTGAAGACCGTCGTTCATTCGGCAGGCCTTATCGGCTCAAAAGTGCAGGACTCGCTCTTTGCCGGGTTTGACATCAATCTGGGCGGCACGCGCAACGTGGCCGAGGCCGTGCGCCTCACCGGCGTGAAGCGCCTCGTTCACATCAGCACCATGGGCGTCTACGACAATCGCCGCCCGGTCAGCGCCAGCGTCGCCGAAGACTTTCCGCGCGGGGCCCGGCGCGGCTACGGCAATTACAAAGCCGCCAAGGAGATGATCCTTGAGGCCTATGCGGACGAGTATAAATTTGAATTGATGATGCTGCGTCCCGCCAACGTCTATGGCTTTGGCCATTTTGCGGCAGGCTCTTCGGGCGGCATGAAAATGCAGGCGATGGTTGAGGCGGCGATGGATGGAAAATCCGCGCGTATTCCGCAATCGCAAACCATCGACAACGAATACGTCCACTGGGCCGACATCGGACGCGCCGTGCGTATCGCCAGCGTGATCGACATGCAAAAGGATTACATCTTCAATATCGGCAACGGCTATGTGACGCGCTTTGCGCAGCTGGTCGAGACGTTGCAGGAGATCAATCCGGCGGCAAGCTTTGAGATCGAACAAGACGGGGCGGCCAAATCAAAAGCGCAGGCCATGGACATCACGCGCGCGCGCGAACAATTGGGCTGGGCGCCAGCGTTTTCGCTCAGCGATGGATTGAAAGATTATATGCGGGAACTCGCCGCCGCGCGCGAGTTCATGGCGAAACGAGCCTGAGACGCAGGGATGGCGAGGGCTTTGCCTGCTGACTCAAAGGCGATAGATTATAAAACATACTGCGCTCCAGACGCAGGCGCATAAAGGGAGGCTTACATGAAGTCCGCAATCAAACGTGCCGCCTTGGGGCTGGCGCTGACCGCCGCAACACTAACCCCCGCAGCAATTGCGCCCGCAAGCGCGCAAAGCGTGGAGCAGTTCTACAAGGGCAAAACAATCACGGTCGTCGTGGGCATCGAGCAGGGCACGGGCTTTGATCTCTATGGCCGCGCGCTTGCCCGGCACATGAGCCGGCACATTCCCGGCGCGCCAACGATGATCGTCACCAACATGCCCGGCGCCAGCGGGCTCATATCCTTCAACTGGCTCGCCAACGTCGCCCCCAAAGACGGCTCAACCTTCGCGATGGCCTCGTTCTCCGTTCCTTTTGAGCCGATGTTTGGGAATGAAAGCGCGCGGTTCAAAGGCCAGCAATTAAACTGGATCGGCAATATGGACGCTGGCGTCAGCGTCTGCCTTGGCCGCGTTGATTCAGGCGTGACGAAATGGTCCGATCTGATGGAGCGCGAATTGACGGTGGGCGCAGCGGGCCGCGCCGGCGCCATCAGCCAGGCGCCGCGCGCATTGATTGAACTGAGCGGCGTGAAACTGAAACTGATTGAAGGTTATGTCGGCACGGCGAGCATCAAGCTGGCGACCGAGCGCAATGAAGTGCAGGGCATTTGCGGCATTTCGCTGTCCACTGTGCGCACGCAATGGCAGGACGTGCTGGATTCCGGACTGGTGAAGATGTTGCTGCAACTTGGCCCCAAAGCCGATCCCGCGCTTGCCGATGTGCCGCACGTGTTCGACTTCGCCAAAGGCGAGGACGAGCGCAAAGTTTACAATGTTATTTTTGGTCCGCAAGGTTTGGGGCGCTCGTTCGCGGCACCGCCAGACACCCCCGCAGAACGCGTCAAAGCATTGCGCGACGCCTTCACCGCCACCATGAACGACGAGCGCTTTCTGGAAGACGCAAAGAAAATCAAGCTTGATATCCAGCCTCAAACCGGCGCCGAGGTGCAGGCGATGGTGGAAACGCTCTACGCCACTGAGCCCGCAATTATAGCGCGTGCAAAGAAAGTACTGGGGCGCTGAGGTTTCAAGAGCCCCTCATCCGTCGCTACGCGACACCTTCTCCCGCCTGCGGGAGAAGGAAGAAAGAGCACTGTTGATCGCGGCTCTTCCTTCTCCCCTTGCGGGAGAAGGTGTCACGCAACGCGTGACGGATGAGGGGTATCCTGGCCCTCAATCGGGCGCGAAATACTTGCCCTTGGCATAGACGCGCACCTTTGACGATTCGCCGTTATGGACGGCGTTGCCGACCTTGGGCGATCCGTCTGCAAACGTCGTCATTTTGTTGATGTCGCGCGGCGCTCCAAACGGGGTCAGATCATCGAGCCCCTGCGCTGTACGCTGGCCGCCGCCAACGCGTAACAAGACAAGATTTTCAGTCTCGTCGGCTTCAAACTTGTATTGCACGTTCTTTGGGATCATCACGCCTTCATGCTGGCGCACGACTGACGTGCGGCCATCGCCAAAAGTAAATGTGGCCATACCCTGCAATACAATGAACGCATGATCTTCGCCCGCATGGGCATGCAGCGCGTTCTCGCCGCCGCTGGCGTAGACCTTGACGTTGACCCACAAATTCTCGGCCGTGGCCAGCGGATCATACGATGTGCCCTGCTCAAGCAGGGGCAGATTGCGAATTGAGAAAAGCGCTGGCCCATCGGTCGCAATGTTGATCTGGCGCGCAATGGCTTTCCCGTCGTCCATCTTGTTTTCTCCCTGCTAGCATTTTGACGATCAGGACCGTTGCAAGCCAGTTTTGTCAAGGCGGGCCTGTATGTGTTGACTAGAGCCAGACGGTCGCTATTCTTGAATCAAGTTCCCTGAAGAGTACAAAACATGTCAAAGTCAGCCAAGCCAACAGCTCGATTCCGCGCCCTGCTGGCGCGACGGCAGCTGACGATGATGCCATCGGTGGGCGACGCGTTCTCTGCGCGCCTTGTCGCCAGCGAAGGCTTTGAAGCAATCATGAGTTCGGGCAACGCGACATCGGCGACGCTGCTCGGCCTGCCCGACATCGGCCTGATGACCATGATGGAAAACGCGCAAAACGCAGGGCGAATCGCAGCTGCAAGCGGACTGCCGACTTTTGCAGACGCCGACACCGGCTATGGCAATGCCCTGAGCGTGCGCCGCACCATCATGGAGTTTGAGCGCGCGGGCGTGGCTGCGATCATGATCGAGGATCAGGTCACGCCCAAACGCTGCGGCATGCTTGCAGGCAAGCAAGTTGTGACTGCCGCAGAGATGGAAATGAAGATCAAGGCGGCGCTGGACGCGCGCGCTGACGACGATCTCGTACTTTGCGCGCGCACCGACGCGCGCGCAGTGGAAGGGCTTGAATCAGCAATCGCCCGCGCCCAAGTCTATCAGCGCGCCGGGGCCGACGTGATCTTTGTCGAGGGTCCGCGAACGATAGAGGAAGCGCAGGAAGTTGCGCGCAACATCGACATTCCGCTACTCTACAACGTGACGCCCACCGGCAGCGTGCCCGCGCTCAATGTGGAGGCGCTGGAGGCGATGAAATACAAACTCCTGATTTGCTCCGTCTATCCGATTCTGGCGGCGATCCCCGGAATACAATCGTTTTTGCGAACGTTGAAGATGACCGGCGACGTTGCGAAGGCGGGCGCAAATGCAGCGACGATGGCCGAATATCTTGATATACTCGGCTTCCAGAACTGGCAAAAATACGAGGGCGAATATGCAATCGCTCCGGACAAGGGCTGATTTTTATCAGCACCCGAAAAACCAAAAGAGGGAGAAACATATGAAGCAGACATTCAGCAGGATTGTGTCCGTCAGCGCAGCGTTGACGGCCTTCAGCGCGCAAGGCGCGCTGGCGCAGGCGTCCGGCGATTTCTACGCCGGAAAGTCGCTGACGATTATCGTAGGCCTTGCGCCGGGCGGCTCCGCCGACACGCTGGTGCGCGGCTTTGCGCCTCATTTCCGGCGCCATATTCCCGGACAGCCCAATGTCGTGGTGCAAAACATGCCCGGCGCCGGCGGCGTGCTGGCGTTCAATTACGTTTACGAAAAAGCCGCGCCCGACGGTATGACGATGATCTACAGCCTGTGGGACCCGCTGGCGCAGGCGCTTGGCGGCCAGGGCTTGCGGGCGCGCTACGATCAATATGAGTTTCTGGGCGGCATCAGCGATATTCGCGTTAATTACATGCGCGTCGATTCGGCGCCCGGCGGCATGAAAAAGCCCGCTGACGTCATGAAAGCCAAGGACATCGCCGTGGGCGCCTACGCAAGTACGGACGTCGCCGGAATTCTCGCGCACCTGTCGCTGAAAACCCTTGGGGTTCAGCATAAAGTCGTCACCGGCTATCGCGGCGGTGCGGACGTGTTTCTGGCGCTTCAGCGCGGCGAGGTGCATGTCCACAATACAAGTCTTGCGACTTTCCGCACGCGCAGCAAGGCTTTCGTGACGTCGGGCGACGGGATCGGCTATTCCTATCTCACGCCTTCCGACGCCAAGGGCGCGTTCACGAAAAGCAAAGACATCGACGACATGCCCGCATTCCAGGATCTCTACAGGGAGATCCATGGCAAGCTTCCTTCCGGGCCTGATTGGGAAGCTCTGAACTGGATGGTGCAGCAGTTTGGCGAACTCGGCTATATCGGACTGACGCCGCCCAAAACGCCGGCGCCCGCACTGGCAATTTTGCGCAAGGCGTTCGCCGACGCCATGGCCGACAAGGCCTACATCGAAGAATCCACCAAGCGCAACGGCCTGCCCTTTGACTATGTGGACGTGGAGCGCGGCCAGGGCGTGTTCAAGGCGCTGAGCGAGGTGTCGCCGCAGGTGCTGACGACGCTGCGCGCCAGCATCGGCAACATGTCCGGCATTAAATAGCGCTGCGGCGCTGCGTTTGTTTACATGAGCGCATTCGTTCGCGAATGCGCGGGAGGATCGTTATGCAAGGCGCCAAAACGCTGTTCGATAAAATATGGAGCCAGCACCTCGTCGGCCGCAGGGTCGACGGGCGCGAATTGATCTATATCGACCGGCACGTCCTGCACGACCTTCATGCGCCGCATGCGTTTGAAAAACTCGCCAACGCGGGGCGCGCAGTCTCGCGCCCCGATCTTACCTTCTCCATGCAGGATCATTCGGTCTCCGTTCTGCCTGGTCGGACCGACGATACCTATGCTGAAGGCGCAGCATTTGTGCGCGCCATGCGCGAAGGCAGTAAGCGCAATAACGTGCGCGTGTTTGATCTGGGCGATCCTGAACAGGGCATCAGCCATGTGGTGGCGCCCGAGCTTGGCATGGTGCTGCCGGGCGCGACGCACGCCGTGCCAGACAGTCACGCCTGCACGGTCGGCGGGCTTGGCGCACTGGCGTTTGGCTGCGGCACAACCGAGCTGGAACACATATTGGCGACGCAGGTGATTGCGCTCAGCCGCCCCAAACGTTTGCGCGTCAATCTTGAGGGAAAGCTAAAGCCCTATGTGGCGGCCAAGGACGTGGCGCTGCACATCATCGCGCATCTGGGCGTCTCGGGCGGCGCGGGTTACGCCATCGAATATGCGGGTCCCGTCGTGCGTGCAATGTCGATTGAATCGCGCCTCACGCTTTGCAATCTCACCATCGAGATGGGCTCTCGCTCGGGGCTCGTTGCGCCTGACGACACGACGTTTCAATGGCTCGCAGGCCGCCCGTGGGCGCCCGAAGGCGCGCAATGGGACGCGGCCCTTGCGCATTGGCGCACGCTCCCCAGCGACGAGGGCGCATTCTATGATCGCGAGGTGACGATTGATTGCACGCAGCTTGATCCGCAGATCACATGGGGCACGGAGCCCAGTCAGGTGACTGGCGTGGGCGGACGTGCGCCGGAGCTTGACGACGTCGAGCCGACGCGCCGCGCAGCCACGCAAAAAGCGCTGGCCTATATGGGCCTTTCGCCCGGCGCTGCGCTTGAGGGACTGGCAGTTGATCGCGTGTTCATCGGCTCATGCACCAACAGCCGCCTGCCGGATCTTGAGATTGCAGCCGCCATCGCGAAGGGACGCAAGGTGGCGCCGGGGCTTGTCGCCATGGTGGTCCCCGGCTCCAGCACCGTGAAGCGTCAGGCCGAGGCCCGGGGCCTCGACAAGATTTTTACGGACGCGGGTTTCATGTGGGGCGAATCGGGGTGCTCCATGTGCGCCAGCACCAATGGCGACACCGCCGCCCCGCAGGAGCGCGTGCTGTCGACCACCAACCGCAATTTTGAAAACCGCCAGGGGCGCGGCGTGCGCACGCATCTCGTGGGCCCGGCGCTGGCCGCAGCCGCCGCAATCGCGGGCAAGATCGTTGACGTGCGCAAGCTCACCGGAGAAGCCTGATGCAAAGCCTCACGCATGTTACAGGCGTCGCGGTTCCGATGATTGAGGACGATCTCAACACCGACCAGATGGCGCCGCTGCAATTGGCCAAGGGCCTCAAGCCCGATTACGCTGATCTTCTGTTCAAGCGCCGCAGACAAAATCCGGATGGGTCGCTGATCGCCGATTATGTTTTGAACCAGCCGCAATTCACCGCGCCGTCAATCCTTGTCGCCGGATCAAACTTCGGTTGCGGCTCCTCGCGTGAATCGGCCGTCTGGTGCCTGTATGCGGTGGGAATACGCTGTGTGATCGCGCGCAGCATCGCCGATATATTCCGAGAGAACTGCCTGCAAAACGGCGTGTTGCCGATAGAGCTCGACGGCGCCGCGATGGATGGTTTGCAGCAGCGCGTTCTGGCGGCCAATGGCGCGGCCCATTTCAACGTCGATCTGGAAGCGCAGACGATTGACGGACCCGGCGGCGAGGCGATTGGTTTTGACGTGCGCGCCTCCGACAAGCTGCGCCTGATCGAGGGGCTCGACGAAATCGGGCTGACGATGAAACACGCATCCGAAATCCGCGCATGGGAAGCGCAGACCCTTGCGGATACGCCGTGGCTGCAACAGGCGCGCGACAAGCGCGCCTGAGGATTCACGCCATTACTTTGCGGTAGGGATTGCGGACGCCTTCATGATCGGCGTCCACTTGTCTATCTCGGCGCCCACGAACTTTCGCATTCCCTCCGTCGTGCGGTTTTCAGCGCGCGGCAGAACAGCGCCGATCATTTCGAGCTTGTTCTTAGTCGCCGGATCGTCGAGCGCCTTGCGCAACGCTGCGTTCAGAACGTCGACGATGGGGCGCGGCGTGCCCTTGGGCGCAAACAGCGCATTCCATCCCGACGCCTGAAACTCCGGCAGGCCAGCCTCAATCGTCGTGGGAACGTCCGGCAAAGCGTCAGAGCGTTCAGGGGTGGCGATGGCGAGCATGCGCACGGTTCCAGCTTTCACGTGCTCCACAGTGTGTGGAATCTGATCGCACAGAAAATCATATTGCTCGCTCAGGATATCGTTGAACGCCGGGCCTGAACCGCGATAGGCGACCATAGGCGAGCGCGCGCCAACCAACGCGGTGAAGAACAGGCACGAAACATGCGAGGTGGCGCCGACGCCGCCGTGGCCGTTGTTGTACTTCTGCGAATCAGCCTTGAGCAAACCGATGAAGCTTTTCAGATCTTTTGCGGGAAAGTTCTTACGCACGAGAATGCCGATCGGCGTATCCGACAATTGCCCGATATGCTCGAAATCATTGACCGGATCATAGCCCAGATTCGGATACAGCCCGACGCTGGCCGCGTGCGTTCCCATCTGTCCCACAAGCAGCGTGTAGCCATTGGGCGTTGCGCGCGAGGCGCGCTGCGAACCCGTTGTGCCGCCGGCGCCTGCAACGTTTTCGATGATGAGTTTTTGACCCAGTATCGCCGCCATCGGCTCGGCGACGATACGCCCCACGACATCCGTATTGCCGCCGGGCGCATAGGGTACGATCACGTTGATCGACTGGTTGGGATAGGCTTGCGCCAGTGCTGGCAGTGTCATCCAGGTCGACGCAAGCAAGCTCAACAGAATTATTTTTGTGCGCTGCATGTTGTCCTCCTCAGGTAAATGGTTACGTCGGCAAATAGGCGCCGCCGTTGCAGTGGATGGTTTGGCCGGTCACGTAACGTGCGTTCGGTCCGGCCAGAAACAGCGCCATGCCAGCCACTTCTTCCGGCCTGCCCCTGCGCCCGACAAGCGTTGTATGATGCTTGTGATGATCGGGCTCTTTGGCGGAATGACCGCCGCGCGCGGTGTCAATCAATCCCGGCGAGAGCAAATTGGCGGTGATGTTGTCTTCCGCCAGATCGTGCGCCAGCCCGCGCGTCAATCCGCCCAGACCTGACTTGGCCGCCAGCACGTGCAAGCGCTTCTTGGCGCCCGTATAAGCCGACATGCCGCCGATGTTGACAATGGCGCCGCGACCGCTGGCCTTGAGCAGCGGATACATGGCGCGCGCTGTGAGAAACGCGCCGTCGAGCGTGACGCCCATCACGTGGCGCCATTGCGCATAGGTCATCTCCCCAAACGGCGTCTCATGGCGCACGGCGGCGTTGTTGACGAGAATATCGAGACGACCAAAATTTGCCGCGATCTCGTCATGCAGGCGCGCAACGTCTTCTTCCCTGGTCACGTCGCAGGACACGGCAAGTCCCTGTCCGCCAGCGGCTTTGATCTCGTCGATCACCGCTTGCGCGCCCGCAATGTCCGACAGCGCAGTGACGACGACGCTTGCGCCTGCGTTTGCAAAGCTCATTGCAATCGCGCGACCAATGTTGCGGGGCCCACCGGTGACGAGCGCCACATATCCTTCGAGTTCGCGCATGTTCAGCCCTCAACTTTCGTGAAATCAACTTTGCCGCCAGCTGCAATTGCAGCCAGCGCAGTTTCAAGTGCGTTTGTGCGCCCAGCATCCCAGCCGCCAAAGCGCGCGTTGGCGCGGAACTTGGCCAGAATTGCCTCATCCGACAGCGGCTCGTGCGCCCCGCCGCGCATGTGCGCGCGATGTTTCTCGATCACCCTGCCATCTTTCAGCGTTGCGCGCATATGGCCGGTAAACTCATTTGGATAAGGGTTTTCAGGATCAATAACGAACGAGATTTTTGCGGCCAGCGCGCGGATTGCGGCATCTTGCGTGCGCTCATTGGTGAATTGCCCAAGCCCTGCGTCGCCGTCGATGAAACCGACTGCGATGCAATAGGGCGTCGAGAACTTGCCCGCATATCCATTCGGCGGCGCCTGCTTCAACGCCAGCGGCTCCCACAGGCGATGCACCGTGCCCTCGCCAACATTGCAAACGATGGAAACAATATCCTCTGCGCGCACGCCCTCGCGCGCAAGTTCAATCGCGCAATCGACATAGGGTTGCGTCATGGTTCCGCAGGCGAACGGCTTGAAGGCGACGCCATCCGTCACCCAGCGTGTTCCAAGCCCGTCGAGGAGGTGCGAGAAATCGGGCACCCTTGAAGGGCCGAACGCTTTATAAAAGCCATGCGTTCCTTCAAGCACGGTGGGTGGGCCGACAAATCCCGCCTCTGCCAGAAGGGCTGCGCGGATACCCGCTTGCGCAGCGGAGCCTGCATGCAGACGCTTGGTCCAGCTGCCGTCAGCCAGATATTCGATAATGCCCGACGCCAAAGATCCCGCAATGCCCATGGCCCGGGCGATGCGCGGGCCATCCAGCCCGATCGTTGCGCCAACAGCCGCCGCGCCAGCCAGCGCGCCGATGACGGCGGTGGGATGAAAGCCCGCTTTATGCATTGCCTGCGGCGTCACCAGCGACATGCGGCACATGATTTCAACGCCAGCTGCAACGCCCTTCATCACGGCATTTCCGTCAAGCCCGCGTTGCTGCGCAATCGCCAGAACGGCTGGTACGATGACGGCGCCGGCATGCACAGGGCCGCCTTCAAACGTATCGTCGAAATCCTCGCCATGGGCCGCCGTGCCGTTGACCAGCGCCGCGTCATAGGCGTTCATGGTGCGCGTGTGGCCAATGGCGGTGACGGGTCCATCCGATAAAACGCTTGCAAGGCAGGCCTGCACGTAATCCGTGTTGCGCGCGGCCACGCACAGGCCAGCTACGTCAATCATCAATTGAGCGCAAACTTTAGCCGTGCTTGCAGGCAGTTTCTCCGCTATTACGGCGGCGGAAAATTGCCCGACGGCGAGCGCGACGGGCTTTGCTGCGGGAGAAGAAAGGGCGTCATGCATAGGTTCAGACTTCTTTCATAGTCGAGCGGGCAAGCGCGTCCTTGCGTTCGCGCCAGATGGAGAAAGCCACGAAGATCATCGCAGTCACAAG
This sequence comes from Rhizobium sp. Q54, assembly GCA_945875875.1. Classification (GTDB taxonomy): domain Bacteria; phylum Pseudomonadota; class Alphaproteobacteria; order Rhizobiales; family Beijerinckiaceae; genus Terripilifer. The sequence goes on along the minus strand of CAMCMI010000001.1, from coordinate 19,499 downwards.
GAAGCCGACTGCGATGGGGTCTTCGAGGAAAATCGAGTGATCGTCGCCCGACAACAAGAGCGAGCGGCGATAATTGGACTCAACCATTGGTCCCAGCACGACGCCAAGAACCGCTGGCAGGAAGGGATAACCGCCCTTGAGCATCAGCCAGCCGGTGAACCCGAACGCCGCGACGATAGCGATGTCGAGGAACGAGCCGTTGAGCGAGTAGACGCCGCTCATCACGAGCAACATCACGAAGGCGGCGAGATAAGCGCGCGGGCGGTTCACCATCCACATGCACAGCGGCAGGATCAAAAGCCCAACCGGAATTTGCGCCATGGTGGCGATGAACGAGCCGACATAAAGCCCCGTCACCACGTCGCCGTTTTGTTCAAACAAACGCGGGCCAGGCAGCAGGCCATGGATCAGCAGGCCGCCCAAAAGCACTGCCGCCGAATTTGATCCAGGAATGCCAAAGCTCAGAAGCGGAATCAGGGAAGAGCTTGCGACAGTGTTGTTGGCGGCTTCGGGCGCAGCCACGCCCTCCACCGAGCCTTTGCCAAACTCTTGTGGATTGCTCGACCAGCGCCTGGCTTCATTATAGGAAAAGAACGCAGCCACCGAGCCGCCGCCGCCGGGCAACAGGCCTTCAACAAGCCCTGCGCCACAGCCGATTCCCTGCGGCTTGGCGAGGCGCTTCATCATTGCAAAATTAGGAAATACGATCCGCACCGCAATGCGCGCCTGCGAGCCAAGATCGGCGCCGCCAGACTGGCGCAGCAATTCGCTGACCGCAAACAGGCCAATCATCACCATGATCGGCTTTACGCCGCCAAGCAGATCGGGCAGATCGAACGTGTAGCGGTTGACGCCCGACAAGGGATCGATGCCAATGGTGGCGATCATCATGCCAACCAGCGCCGCCGCGATGCCCTTGAGGATCGAATCGCCCGACATGGAGGCGATGATAGACATGCCCAGAATGCCCAGCGCAAAATACGACATCGGCTTGAACGCCAGCGCCAGTTCCGACAACGGCTCGGTGAAGGCGATCAGCGCGATCAATCCAAACAGCGAGCCTACAACGCCGGACCAGAGCGATATTCCCAACGCTTCTCCAGCGCGCCCTTGCAGCTTCATCTCATAGCCGTCGATCACGGTCGCGGCGGCTGAATTGGTGCCCGGCGTGCGGATCAAAATAGCCGGAATGGAGCCGCCATATTCGGCGCCGATGTAGACCGAAGCCAGCAGCACAATGGCCGTCATCGGCTCCATGCCATAGGTGAACGGCAACACCAGCGCCATCGTGACGGAGGCCGAAAGCCCCGGCATCGCACCGCCGATGACGCCCCAGACAAGCCCGATGAGCGCTGCTGGAACCAGCATGGTTCCAAACAGCATTGCAGCCACCAGCGCCGCGATTTCCATATCAGCTTCCCGCCAATAGTTTGCCTATTGGCTGCTCGACATTGAGGAACTTGACGAAGATCAGCCAGAAGACGATTGCGCCTGCGCCCGCCACTCCAAACGTGCGCAAGTTCAAAGGCGCGCCTTCATAAAGCGACACGGCCAGAAGCAGAACCGCACTGGCGATGATGTAGCCCACAAGCCACGCGACAAGCACATAAAGCGCAATGCAGGCGAGCAGCCCGAGCGCGCGGCGCAAGGAGGCCTGCCCTTCGCCGCGCTCTTCGCGATGGGCCGCTGTACGCGAGAGCCACGCCTTGCCAGCGATAGCTGCGCCCACCAGCGCAAGGAGAAAGCCGAGCGCGAACGGCAAGCCGCGCGCGCCCACTTCATCCGACAAAGTGCTTTGCGGAATGAGCGTTGCGCCCCACAAGTAAGCCAGCGCCAGCGCGCATAGCGCCAGCCCTCCGGTGATGTCGCGCCGTGTGTGAGCGTTCACGATGCCGATCCCTACTTGATGACGCCGGATTCTTTCAGGAAGGCTTCGGCTTCGCGTGCGAAGGTCTCCACCAGTTCGCCAGCTTTCGCTGCGCCCCGGAAATCGACGATCAGGCTTTCCGATCCATAGATCTTTTTATAATCGGGATCGGCGAGCAGCTGCGGCAGAGCCTTTTCCCATACCGCTATGATTTCGGCGGGCAAGCCTTTGGGACCAGCAAGGCCGCGGAATTTATGCACCACGACGTCAAAGCCCTGCTCTTTCACCGTCGGCAGATCGGGGAAATCGCTCAGGCGCTTGTCGGTGAACGAGCCCAGCAAGCGTACTTTGCCAGCCGACAATTGCGTCCGCAATTCCTGGATCTCGCCAACGCCCGCATCCAGCGTGCCGTTGAGCACGTTGATCATCAGATCGCCGCCGCCCTCATGTGAAACCACGGCGGCGTTGATCTGCGCCGCCGTCTTCAGACGCTCGGCGGCCTGTCGCTCAAGCGATGCAGGGTTGGCGACGCCGAAGCGCGCGCGCGCCTTGCGCCCGTGTTCGATCACGTCCCTGACGCTTTTGTGGGGGCCATCGGCGCGCGTATAGAGCACTTCAGGATCGGCGAACAGAACCGCCAGCGGTTGCAAATCCCGCCACGTATGTTGCGGCTTTGAAAGCAGCGACGTGAAAATATAAGTCGGCGTGGTGGCGTAGAAGATCGAGCCGTCAGGTTTGGAGGTTGCAAGCTTTGAGAGCGCGCGCGCGCCGCTGCCGCCCGAGACGTTTTCAACGACGAAGGTCGCGCCGATATATTTGCCAAGATATTTCACCATCTCGCGCAGGAACACATCGCTGCCGCCGCCCGGGCTCGAATGGGTGACGAGGGTCACCACTTTGTGCGGGTAGGGCGCAGGCTGCGCGCGCACGTCCGCAGGCGCGACGAAAAACGCTGAAACGGCGGCAAAAACGAAGGCTGCTGAAAGCTTTTTGATAATATGTTTGCGCATGATGTTCTCCCTCTCGTAATCGTTTCCGATTTTGCAGTCGGCGCTGGCGCCTTGTGGCGACCAGCGGGCGTTTCTTCCCTTGCAGGCGCCTTGTTGTCAGGCGTCCTGTTAACTGACGGATGCGGGCTGATTAGTGCTTGCCAGCCTCAAAGCGCATCATGTCAGCAATACTGGCGGCGTCAGCCAGGCCCTCCAGACCCGCGACCGCGCCAAGCAGGCGCGCCTGTTGCGCTTCTCCCAGAGCGCCTTCCGCGCACATGCGGAACTTGCCCTCAAGGTCTGAATCGCTGAGCGGATTGAGCGGGCCGCCGCGATAGCGCTCGTCCGCCCATTGCACCAGCGTGCGACCGTCCTTCGTATCGACCTCGATGCGCGAGCGAATGAGATCATAGCCGCGCGCGTCGATTTCGGGATCGCCGATACACTGGCTGCGCTTCTGCATGTCCTGCATCGCGGGCGATGACACGAAATCGTCCAGAAATTCATGATGGCTGGCGCGGCGCTTCAACACCATCATCGACAGCAGCGCCTGCATTGAGAATTTCGCCTGCAAATGATTGACCGCGAGCGGATAGCGGATCGGCTCCAGAATGTTCTTGCCCGCATAGAAGCGGATCGCCTCCACTTCTTCAGGCTTGAGGTCATGATCGAGAACGAGCTTCAGCATCGCGTCCATCGATTGATGGGTCAGAATGCCCGACGGATAGGGCTTTATGCTCACGCCCGGGTCCGCAATCGTGAACGTGCGGCCAAACCCTTGCGAGGGCTTGGATGGATCAAAGCCCTCGCCCATCACGGCAAAGAATCCCCATTGACCATCGAGCACGGTTGGATCGGCGGTAAAGCCGCGTGCCGCCAGAAGCGCCGCGGTGACGCCGTTTTCTGCGGCGCGGCCCACATGCAAGGGCTTGGTCATCGTGCCGAAATTTGCGCGGATGCCAGCCGCCAGCGAGGCGGCGATGCCAAACGCGTGGGCGAGCCTGTCGCCCGTGAGGCCGAGCAATTTGGCCGCCGATGCGCAGGCGCCGAACGTGCCGACCGTGCCCGACGAGTGATGGCCGCGACGATAATGGCGATGCGACATCCATTCGGAAATCTTGCACTCAACTTCAAAACCGGTCTGGAACGCCAGCATGAAGCGCTTGCCGTCCACGCCGCCAAGGCGCTGCGCCATGACGATGGAGGCCGACAGCGGCGGCACGGAGGGATGCGTGAGCAAGCCATAGACGTGCGCGGGGTCATGCGAGACCTGCGTGTCGTCCCAATCATGCGCATGACCTGCCGTGCCCAGCACGCGGGCGGCGACAGCTGCGGGGGCCTTGTGGGCGCCGCCCGACAGCAACAACGCATCTTCCCGCCCGCCCTGCTCCAGCGCGTCGTCGACCAGGATATGCACGGAATGCTCCGAACAGCCCGCAATCATCACGCCCAGCGTATCGACCATGCAGCGTTTGCCGATGCGCAAAGCCTCTGCGGGCAAATCGTTATAGGAAACCTTCTCGACGAACTCGATTGCTTCAGCCGTGATTGCGCTGGTCTGTGACATTTAGGCGGAACCCTTTTCGGTTTGGAAATCGGCGGACAGCAAGCGTGTCCGTGCACGGTTGACGTGAGCTGCAAACGCTTCGCGCGCAGCATCGGGATCACGCGCAGCCACGGCTTCCACCATGGTGCGATGCTCTGCGTTGGAGACGGCAAGCCCGCCGCCCTGCACCAGCGAGCGGGCGCGAAACAGGTTGAGCCGCTTCACGAGATCGCGGTAATGGGCAGCCAGCACCGGATTTCCCGCCGCCTCGACGATGAAGCCGTGGAAAGCGAGGTTGAGCGGATAATAGGCGTCGAAATCGCGCGCTTTGGCCGCTGCATCCATTGCGTCAAGGCGCTCGCGCAATTGTCCGATCAGCTCATCGGACGCACAGCGCGCCAGCGTCTGTCCGGCAAGGCCAAACAGCGCCGCGCGCACGTCATAGATCTGCGTGGCCTCGTCAGGGTCCACCTGCCGCACGAAATACCCGCGATTGGGAATGGAAACGACAAGGCCAGCTGCCTGCAACGTGCGCAAGGCCTCGCGCAGCGGACCCCGGCTGACGCCGTAGTGAGCCGCCAGCGCGTTCTCGTTGACGCGCCCACCCGGCGCAATCTGCCCGCCGAGGATGGCCTTCTCAAGCTCATCCTCCAGCACGCCAGACAAAGAGCGCGTGCGCAGAATCGTCAAATCGTCCACGCAACCCTCCCCCGTCCAGCGACCCAGATCGCGAGACTGCGGCCGGAATTGCAGATTGTCAACAATCTACAAAAAACGCGTCCGGATGATTTCGGCGGCCAGCGCAAAGCCGGTGGTGAGGGAGGTTTTGGGATTGTCGGGCGCGGGATGGCCTGCGATCTCGATTGAAATATCGGCGCAGGCCGAACGGATGCGAATCTCGTGGACGTTGCGCGTCACCAGAGGATCAGCGATCAGCCGCACCCGCGTGCGCTCAAAGCCGGCGCCCGCCAGCGCGATTGTAGCGGCCACGTTTGCGTTTTGGGGATAGTCGCGGGCGGCGCCGCGCGCATCGCCCTCATAGAAGACCTGCGCCTGCTTCAGAGACGCCAGATCAACCAATCGTTCGGCGGGCGTGCCGCGCCACGCCAAAGGCGGCTTGCGGGAGGCGTAGACGACCTCCTCAAGGCCCGCCAGCTTTGCCGCCGCCAAGATGTCGAGCCCGCCCACGGCGCCGCAGCAGACGCTCCATCTGGCGCCGCTGCGCCCGGCGGCCACATTGAGGCTGTCGTGCAAGCTCTGGTCGGCCAGAGCCCCCGCCGAGACCAGCAGAACGTCCACGCCGGACATCAGCAGGGAGGGCGCGCATTCGCGAACAGCCTCATGCCCGGCGGCTTCGGCCACAAGACCGGGGCGGGCGGCGATGAACTGACTGAGGCTGTCGACGATCAAAACTTCGCGGGCGAGGCTGCCCCTGAACGCCTCCAGCGCCTGAGCGGCCCGCCCGCCGGAGCCCTCGCGCGTCAGGCAGATCAAAACCTCCAGCGATGCGCCCTCGCTGGCAAGGCAGGCGAGCGCCTGCCGAACGATTGCGCCGTAGCCGATTACCCCGAGTCTCAACGCGCGTCCCCTGCCTGCTACGCCCGCAGGCGATTGTCGCAACACTAATCGCGCAGGGCGATAATACAAGCGCAGCAACTCTTGCTCAGGCTTGCTCGTTGGCCATCAGCGCGGCGAGCGCTGACGACAAGCCGACGCTGTCAACGCTATCGGCCTGCTTCGGCTGGTTTGATTGTATGGCGTTTGTCAAAGCCGCCAGCGCAGCCCGTACGCCCGCCTCAACTGAACAAATGACTGGGGCGCTCACATAAGGCTGCACGCGTGCGGCAAGCCCCACCAGCCCGGCGCCGCCGAGGATGACGGCTTGCGCGCCGTCCTCTTTCACAACGCTCTCGCACGCTTGCGCCAGCATCGCGATGGCGCCGTCAGGATCTGCTGCTATCGCCGCCCCGCTGGGCGCCACGGTGCGGATCGCGGCGAGCGGGCCATTGAGATTGCGCAAGCGCAACATCTCCTCCAGCATTGGCCCCCAACGCTCTCCGCCCGTCACGATGGCGTAGCGGCGTCCGTTGGCGCTCGCCTCATGCGCCGCCGCCTCCACCAAACCGATCACAGGAACGGACGCAATCTCGCGCAAGGCGTCGAGGCCGGGATCGCCAAAGCACGCCAGCAAAATTGCGTCAGCCCCTGCGCCATGGCGCGCGAACGCATCGAGCGCCGCATGGCTTGCAATCGCGAACGCGGCGCGGCTGGCGATGTAGCGCGGCCCAAAAGCTGCCGTGACGGCTTGCGTCTCACAAGACTGCGGGACCATCGCGCGCACGCAAGCGGCGACTTTATGCGTGATGGAGTCAGTCGTGTTTGGATTGATGACCAATAAGTGCATGTATCGCCCTGTTGCTTAAAATTTCATCGTACGTTTGATGCGCCTGCTCACATAAAGCGCAAACCGGATTCAAAATCGGCACCCGCGATGAGGAATGAATCATTCCGCAAAACGCTGCCGCTACGCAATTCAATCGCATGATTAGCTGGCATGCGCTTTGCGTTTGGGTCAAGCGAAGGTCGTATGAATTTTCTGACCTGACGTTGAAATTTTTTCTGATCGATGCGTCTGCAATTTCGCCGCGCCGACGGTTGCGGTCACAAGCCGGAGCAAAAACACGATGAGCCGCAATCGTATAAAGCAACTCGTTTCAACAAGTTTTCTTGCCTCCACAATGCTGGCGGGCGCAGCGTTCGCGCAGGAAAAGGTTTTGCGCATCGGCATGACGGCGGCAGATATCCCGCGCACGCATGGCCAGCCTGACCAGGGCTTCGAGGGCAATCGCTTCACCGGCATCCCGATGTACGACAGCCTCACACAATGGGATTTATCGTCGTTCGACAAAGCCTCCGTCGTCATCCCCGGGCTCGCGACGCAATGGGCCGTGGATGCCGCCGATAAAACGAAATGGGTTTTCAAACTCCGTCCCGGCGTCAAATTTCATGACGGTTCAGCGCTGACCGCCGATGCCGTGGTGTGGAACGTCGAGAAAGTTTTGAAGAAAGACGCAGCGCATTTTGACCCCTCGCAAGTCGGGCTCACAGTTTCGCGCATGCCCACCTTGCGCTCCGCCCGCAAGATCGACGACCTGACGGTTGAACTGACGACGAGCGAGCCCGACAGCTTCCTGCCCATCAACCTCACCAATCTCTACATGGCTTCGCCCGCCCATTGGGCCGCAAAGCTGGCAGCCGTGCCCGCCTCCGTGACTGATCCCGCCGAGCGCGCCAAACAGGCTTGGGTCGCTTTTGCTTCCGATCCGTCGGGCTCCGGGCCGTTCAAAGGCGTGCGCCTGCAACCGCGCGAGCGCTTTGAGATGGTCGCCAACAAAAGCTATTGGGACCCGGCGCGCACGCCCAAGATCGACCGCGTGGTGCTGATCCCGCTGGCCGATTCCAACGCCCGCACGGCGGCGCTTTTATCCAATCAGGTGGACTGGATTGAATCGCCCGCCCCCGACGCCATGCCGCAGATCAAGAGTCGCGGCTTCACGATCTATTCCAATCCGCAGCCCCATGTCTGGCCGTGGCAGCTTTCATTTGCCGAAGGCTCCCCCTGGCTCGACAAGCGCACGCGCCATGCCGCCAACCTGTGCATCAATCGCGAAGAGCTGAAGGGATTGCTCAACGGCATGATGGGCGTGCCCAAGGGTACGGTTGCGCCCGATCATCCGTGGTGGGGAAATCCGACATTCGATATCAAATATGATCCTGCCAGCGCCAAAAAGCTGATGAACGAGGCGGGCTATACCGCCGCCAAGCCGATGAAGGTGAAAGTGCTGACCTCGGCATCAGGCTCGGGCCAGATGCAGCCAGTGCCGATGAATGAGTTTTTGCAGCAGGCGCTGAAGGAATGTTTCTTCGACGTTGAACTCGACGTGATTGAGTGGAACGCGGTGTTCACCAATTGGCGTCAGGGCGCGAAAGATCCCGCGGCGCGCGGCGCCAATGCGATCAACGTATCGTTTGGCACGATGGACCCTTTCTTCGCGATGGTGCGCTTCGTCTCCACCAAGACGTTTCCGCCCGTCTCCAACAATTGGGGCTTTTTCGGCACGCCGGAAATCGACGGGCTGATCGCCACCGCCCGCTCGACGTTCGACGACAAGGCGCGCGACGGCGCGCTCGCCAATCTGCACAAGCGCGTCGTTGAAGAAGCCCCATTCGTGTGGGTGGCCAACGACGTTGGACCGCGCGCAATGAGCGCGAAGGTGAAAGGCGTCTTGCAGCCCAAGAGCTGGTTCATCGACATAGCGCCGATGTCGATAGATTAAAGCCGAAACATCGACGGCGCGCGAATGCATTGCGCGCCGTTTTCATGAACTCGTATTTGTCCTCGCACAGAAAGAGTAGCTACATGAAGACGACTTCGCTTGCTTTGTCCTTTGCCCTTGGGTCCGCATTGTGCGCGCCAGCTTTTGCGCAAGGCACGTTGCGCATCGGCATGACCGCCTCCGACATCCCGCTCACCACCGGCCAGCCCGATTAGGGCGGCGAGGGCCAGCGCTTCATGGGCCTCACGGTTTATGACGCGCTTGTGCATTGGGATTTGCGCGCCTCCGACAAGCCCTCAATTCTGGAGCCCGGCCTTGCAGCGAGCTGGAGCGCCGATCCGGCGGATCGCACCAAATGGACGTTCAAAATCCGCGAGGGCGTCAAGTTTCACGACGGCAGCACGCTGACGGCGGAAGCCATCGTGTGGAATTTCGACAAGCTGCTGAAACAGGACGCGCCGCAATTTGACCAGCGTCAGGCCTCGCAAGGGCGCTCGCGTATTCCAGCCATCGCCACCTATCGCGCGGTTGACGCGCTGACGCTGGAAATCGTGACGAAGACGCCGGACGCAACCCTGCCCTATCAATTGGCGTGGATCGCGATTTCATCGCCCGCGCAATGGGAGAAAGTAGGCAAGAGCTGGCAGGAATTTGCTAAAACCCCCTCTGGCACAGGCCCGTGGAAGCTCACCGGCTTCACGCCGCGCGAGCGCGCCGAGATGGTCCCAAACAAGGATTATTGGGACAAGGCGCGCGTGCCAAAGCTCGACAAGATGATCCTGATCCCCATGCCTGAAACCAACGCGCGCGTGGCTGCATTGCGCTCAGGCCAGGTGGACTGGATCGAGGCGCCGGCGCCTGATGCGGTTCCATCGCTGAAAGCGGCCGGCATGCAGATCGTCTCAAACGCCTATCCGCATAATTGGACGTGGCATTTATCAAGCGTTGAGGGCTCGCCGTGGAACGACGTGCGCGTGCGCAAGGCCGCCAATCTGGCGATTGATCGCGAGGGTTTGAAAGAGCTGCTGGGCGGGCTGATGATTCCGGCTGAAGGCTTCATGCCGCCCGGCCATCAATGGTTCGGCAAGCCGACGTTCAAACTCAAGCGCGATCTGGCGCAAGCCAAAAAGCTGCTGGCGGAAGCAGGTTACGGCCCCGCAAAGCCGTTCGTCACCAAAATCCTGATCTCGCCCTCGGGCTCTGGCCAGATGCAGCCGCTGCCGATGAACGAATTCATCCAGCAAAATCTGGCCGAAGCCGGGATGAAGATCGACTTTGAAGTGGTGGAATGGAATACGCTGATTAACATCTGGCGCGCCGGCGCCAAGCATGAAAGCTCGCGCGGCGCCACGGGCATGAATTACAGCTATTTCATTCAAGATCCCTTCACCGGTTTCATGCGCCATTTGCAATGCAGCCTCCAGCCGCCAGCCGGCACCAATTGGGGCCATTATTGCACGCCGGAAATGGACAAGCTGTTTGAAGCGGTGCGCAATACGTTTGACCCTGTCGCGCAGGCCAAAGTGCTCGAAGCCGTGCATGAGAAGTTCGTCGACGACGCGCTGTTCCTGATGGTGACGCATGACGTGAACGCCCGCGCCATGAGCCCGAAGGTCAAGGGCTTCGTGCAGGCGCAGAACTGGTTCCAGAACTTCTCCTCCATCACCATGGCGCCGTAACAAATTGCGGCTCTCCCTCCCCGCATGGGGAGGGAGAGCCGCACTCCTTTGATCGGTTCATTTCATGCTCAAATATATCGCCGAGCGCATTCTCTACACTTTGCCGGTCGCCTTTGGCGTCAGCATCGTGTGTTTCATGCTGGTGCATATTGCGCCGGGCGATCCGCTCACGTCGATTTTGCCGCCCGACGCCTCCGCGCAATTGCAGGAGGAGATGCGGCGCATTTACGGGTTCGACAGACCGCTTCCCGTGCAATACGGCCTCTGGGTTTTGAAAGTTGTTCAGGGCGATTTTGGAACGTCCATCGCAACCGGTCGCCCGGTGGCGATGGAACTGGGCCGAGCGCTTGGCAACACTTTGATGCTGGCGGTTCTCGCCACCATGATCGGCTTTCTGTTCGGCGGCCTGTTTGGTTTCGTGGCGGGGTATTTCCGCGACAGCTGGGTGGACCGCATCGCCTCGCTGATCTCGATCGTCGGCGTGTCCGTGCCCCATTACTGGCTTGGCATGGTGCTCGTCATCATCTTCTCGGTTCAGCTCAACTGGTTGCCAGCAACGGGCGCAGGGCCGGGCGGCTCGGCCGATTGGGTTTGGGACTGGGCGCATGTGCGCCATCTGATCCTGCCCGCCATCACCATGTCGGTCATCCCGATGGGCATTGTGGCGCGCACGGTGCGCGCTCTGGTGGCTGACATCTTGAGTCAGGAATTCATCACCGGCCTGCGCGCCAAAGGCCTTCTGGACGTAGGCGTGTTTCGTCACGTGGTGAAAAACACCGCGCCGACCGCGCTTGCCGTCATGGGCCTGCAATTGGGCTATTTGCTTGGCGGCTCGATCCTGATTGAAACCGTGTTCTCGTGGCCGGGCACGGGCTTTCTGCTGGGCCAAGCGATCTTTCAGCGCGATCTGCCTTTGCTGCAAGGCGCCATTCTGACGCTGGCCATGATTTTCGTCGCCCTCAATCTTCTCGTGGATATCGTGCAATCCCTGCTCGATCCGCGCGTGCAGCGGTCCTGATGTCATGAGCGTTGCAAGCTTTCAGCATATCGCCGAGATCGAAAAATCGCCCGGCTATTGGGCGGGCGTGATGCGCCGCTTCCGGCGCGATCCCGTCGCGATGATCGCGCTGTTTGTGGTGCTGGCTTTAATCTTGATGGCCGTTTTTGCGCCGCTGGTTGCGCCCGCCGATCCATACCGCGCTTCGATGCTACGGCGGCTGCGGCCCATTGGGACAGAGGGCTTTCCGCTTGGGACCGATGAGCTGGGGCGCGACATGCTCTCGCGCCTGATCCATGGCGGGCGCCTGTCGCTGCTGATGGGCGTGACGCCCGTGTTCATCGCCTTCTTCATTGGATCGGCCATCGGCATTACGGCCGGCTATCTCGGCGGCAAGGTCAACAGCGTGCTAATGCGCACGATTGACGTGTTCTTCGCCTTCCCGTCCGTGCTGCTGGCGATTGCGCTTTCGGGCGCGCTGGGGGCTGGCATTTTCAACGGGCTGCTGTCGCTGACCGTCGTGTTTATTCCCCCCATCGCGCGCATCGCCGAGAGCGTGACGACGGCTGTGCGGCGCATTGAATATGTGGAGGCGGCGCGCGCGTCCGGCGCGTCCTCGTTCACCATCGTGCGCGTGCATGTTTTGGGCAATGTGATTGGCCCAGTGTTCGTCTATGCGACGGGCCTGATTTCCGTGTCGCTGATTCTCGCCTCTGGCCTGTCGTTTCTGGGCCTTGGCGTGAAGCCGCCCGAGCCAGAATGGGGCCTGATGCTGAACACGTTGCGCAACGCGATTTATGTGCAACCGTGGGTCGCCGCACTTCCTGGTCTGATGATCTTCATCACCTCGATTTCGTTCAATCTCCTGTCCGATGGATTGCGTTCAGCCATGGACATCAAGTCATGACTATTGAGAGCGCAGCCCTTCTACAAGTGAACGACCTCACCAAGCATTTCCCGTTGAGCGGCGGCTTTTTCGGGCGCAGCGCGGGCGTGGTGCGCGCGGTCGATTCCATCAGCTTTGAAGTGGCGCCGGGCGAGACGCTGGGCATTGTTGGGGAGAGCGGTTGCGGCAAATCCACCACGGCGCGGCTGCTTGTAAACCTGATCGAGCCTGACAGCGGGCAGGTCATTCTGGAGGGTAAACGCGTCGGCGCCGACATGAGCGTGCGCGACATGCGCCGCCATATGCAGATGGTGTTTCAGGATTCCTACGCCTCGCTCAATCCACGCCTGACGATGGAGGATTCCATCGCGTTCGGCCCGAACGTCAACGGCATGGCGCGCCAGAAAGCGCTGGCGCTGGCGCATGATCTCCTGTTCCGGGTAGGGCTTGAGCCGCGACGTTTTGCAGGCCGCTATCCGCATGAATTGTCCGGCGGGCAGCGCCAGCGCGTCAACATCGCGCGCGCGCTCGCGTTTTCGCCCAAGATCGTGATCCTCGACGAGGCGGTCTCGGCGCTCGACAAATCGGTTGAGGCGCAGGTGTTGAACCTACTGGCGGATTTGAAAAAGGAGCTGGCGCTTACGTATATTTTCATCTCGCACGACCTCAACGTCGTGCGCCATATGAGCGACCGCGTGATGGTGATGTATCTGGGACAGGTCGCGGAAATCGGTCCCGTCGATTCGCTCTATTCCTCGCCCGCCCATCCCTATACGCGCGCGCTGCTGGCCGCGATGCCGTCAATGGACCCCGACAAGCGCACGATGGAGGCGCCGCTGGCGGGCGATCCGCCCAACCCCATCAACCCGCCGCCGGGGTGCCGCTTTCATACGCGCTGCAAGTTTGCGCAGGACGTGTGCGCAAAGGAGCAACCTGTGCTGCACATTCTGCCGCACGCCGGGCATATGGCCGCGTGCCATGCGCATATTCCCCATTCAGGCCATAGCGGGCTGGAGGCGCGCGCATGAGCGAGAAACTAGTGGAGCTGCGCGATCTTCACGTGCGCTTCCACGGGCAGCGCAATGTTTATGCTGTGAACGGCATTGATCTTGATCTGAAAGCTGGCGAGACGCTGGGCATTCTGGGTGAGAGCGGGTCCGGCAAAAGCGTCACGCTGAAAACCTTACTGCGGCTGCTGCCTGAAAACCGCACGCAGATCAGCGGCGACGTGCGCGTAGCCGGGCAGGACGTCAACGCGTTGCAAGGGCGCGCTCTGACCAATCATCGCGGCGGCGTCGCGTCAATGATCTTTCAGGATCCGATGCTGGCGCTCGATCCCGTCTACACGATCGGCGAGCAGATTGCAGAAGCCGTGATGCGCCATGAGGGCGCCAGCCGCGCGCAGGGCCGGGCGCGTGCGCTCGACATGCTGACGCGCGTGCGCATTCCCTCGCCGGAGCGGCGCTTGAACGCCTATCCGCACGAAATGTCGGGCGGCATGCGCCAACGCGCGATGATCGCGTTGGCGCTGGCGTGCAGGCCTAAACTGCTGCTGGCCGACGAGCCCACGACAGCGCTTGACGCCACGGTGCAGATTCAGATTTTGATATTGCTGCGCGAATTGCAGGCCGAGTTTGGCATGGGCATGATCTTCGTCACGCACGATATTGGCGTGGCCGTGGAAGTGTCGGATCGCATTGCGGTGATGTATGCGGGCCAGGTCGTTGAGACCGGCAGCGTGCGCGACATCATCGCAAATCCGCAACATCCCTATACGCGCGGGTTGCTGGCCGCCAATCTGCATGGCGCGGTGAAGGGCGAACGTTTGCAGGCAATACCGGGAGCCCCGCCTGCGCTGGAGACGGCGCCGAACAATTGTTCATTCGCGCCGCGATGCCTGGTGAAGCAGGAGTCTTGCGAGATTGCCCTGCCGCCCAACGTCAGCCTTTCGCCACAGCGCGCCGTGCGCTGCGTGCATGCTGCTCCAGTTGCAGCGCAAACAAGTCCTTCCTAACGGAACGTTTCGTCGAACGAATAGCCGGAGCCGCGCACGGTGCGGATCGGGTCTGGTTCGTTGCCCCGGCTCAGCGCCTTGCGCAGGCGCCCGACATGGACGTCCACCGTGCGTTCGTCGATCTCGGCTGATTGGCCCCAGACGGCATCGAGCAATTGCGCACGCGAGAACACGCGACCGGGCCGCTCTATCAAATGCTCCAGCAGGCGAAACTCGGTTGGCCCCAGATGCACATCGCGCCCGGCGCGGCGCACGCGGCGGGTCTCGCGATCAAGCTCAATCTCGCCTTGCGTCAGTTTCGAGGCGATGCGCTCGGGCTTGGCGCGACGGAGCAAGGCGCGCACGCGGGCCATGAGTTCTGGCACGGAGAACGGCTTCACCACATAATCGTCGGCGCCGACGGAAAGCCCGCGCACCCGCTCGCTTTCTTCGCCGCGCGCCGTCAGCATGATGACCGGCAGCGTCCGCGTGGCCTCGCGCGCACGCAGGCGCCTGCAGAGTTCTACGCCCGCAACGCCAGGCAGCATCCAGTCCAGGATCACGAGATCAGGCGGGTTTTCCGCCAGCAGAATCTCGGCCTCGTCGCCGCGCGCCGTGCGCTCGACGCTATAGCCTTCCGATTTCAGATTGTACTCAAGCAAGACGCTTAAAGATTCTTCATCCTCGACGACCAGCACGCGTGGCGCGTTGGCTATGCTCATTATAATATCCTCATTGCGCGCCTTTGGGACGCTCGGTCGGCATCGTCTCGCCGGTGCGCATATACTGGATCGTCTCGGCGATATTGGTGGCGTGATCGCCTACGCGCTCAAGGTTTTTCGAGCAGAATAACAAATGCGTGCAGAAGGTGATGTTGCGCGGGTCTTCCATCATGAAGGTGAGAAGATCGCGGAACACCGAATCCTCAAGCGCGTCAATCTCGGCGTCGCGACCCCAGACTGCGCGGGCGCGCTCGACGTCGCGCTGCGAATAGGCGTCGAGCACGTCCTTCATCTGCATGGAGGCGAGTTCGCCCATGTGCTTGATGCCGACGATGGCGCGCGGCACGCGGGCGTCGGCTGAAATCTTGATGGTGCGCTTGGCGATGTTTTTGGCGAGATCCCCGGTGCGCTCCAGATCGCCGGCGATGTGGATGGCGCCGACCAGCTCGCGCAAGTCCACCGCCATCGGCTGGCGGCGGGCGATGGTGAGTACGGCCTGTTCCTCGATCTCGCGCTGAAGCGCATCAAGGCGCGGATCGCTTTCAACCACGCGACGCGCCAGTTCGACATCGAGACGCGTCAACGCCTCCATCGAATCCGCGAGCATCTTTTCAGCGATCCCGCCCATTTCCGCGATCTTGCGGTCTATAACTTCAAGCTCGGCGTCGTAGGCTTTGACTGTATGAACGGCCATAATTTTTCTCCCGCGTCAGCCGAAGCGTCCGGTGATGTAATCTTGCGTACGCTGCTGCGCCGGCGACGTGAACATGCGCGGCGTGTCGTCAAACTCGATCAATTCGCCCAGATACATGAAGGCAGTGCGATCCGAGACGCGCGCAGCCTGCTGCATGTTATGGGTGACAATGGCGATGGTGTAACGCGACTTCAATTCGTCGATCAGCTCCTCGATCTTCGCGGTGGAAATGGGATCAAGCGCCGAACAGGGTTCGTCGAACAGGATCACTTCCGGGCGAATGGCGACCGTGCGCGCAATGCAAAGCCGCTGCTGCTGACCGCCCGACAGCGAAAGACCGCTGGCGTCCAGCTTGTCTTTCACTTCGCCCCAAAGCGCTGCGCCTTTCAGCGCCGCCTCGACGCGGCCGTCCATCTCAGATTTGGAAATCTTTTCATACAGGCGCACGCCAAACGCGATGTTCTCGTAAATCGTCATCGGGAATGGCGTCGGCTTTTGGAACACCATGCCCACGCGCGCCCGCAACAGATTGAGATCAACGCCTGGATCAAGAATGTTCTTGCCGTCGAGCAGCACTTGCCCGGTGGCGCGCTGGCCGGGATAAAGATCATACATGCGGTTGAGCACGCGCAGCAGCGTGGACTTTCCACAGCCAGAGGGGCCGATGAAGGCGGTGACCCGATTGGCCTCGAGCTTCAGGTTTACGTCCTTGAGCGCACGCGATTCGCCATAATAGAAATCGAGATTTTTGATCGACACTTTTGCATCGACGGCGCTTGCTGGCGGCGACGCATCGCTGGTCAGCGGATCCTTGGTCATCACGTCGGTCATTTCTGTTTCCTTTCCGCGCCGAGTACGCGGGCGACGATGTTAAGGGTGAGAACCGCGAGCGTAATGAGAAGCGCACCAGTCCAGGCAAGCTGGCGCCAGGTCTCGTAGGGGCTTTGCACGAAGGCGTTGATCGTCACCGGCAGATTGGCCATCGCCTTGCCCATGTTGACGCTCCAGAACTGGTTCGACAACGAGGTGAACAACAGCGGCGCCGTCTCGCCAGCAACGCGCGCAGTTGCCAGCAGCACGCCAGTGATGACGCCCGCACGGGCGGCCCGCAGCGCAATGCGCTTGATGACGAGCGAACGTGGCAGGCCCAAAGCGGAGGCCGCTTCGCGCAACGTGTTGGGCACCAGCAACAACATGTCTTCCGTGGTGCGCACCACAACCGGTACGACGATCACCGCCAGAGCCAGCGCGCCGGCATAGCCCGAGAAGCCGCCCGTAGGCTTCACGACCGCCATATAGACAAACAGGCCGATGATGATGGAGGGCGCGCTGAGCAGAATGTCGTTGATGAAGCGCACAACGTCCGAGAGCTTCTCATAGCGCCCATATTCGGCCAGATAGACGCCCGCCAGCATGCCAAGGGGAGCGCCGATAGCAACCCCGAGAGAGGTCATCGCGATCGAGCCAAAGATCGCATTGGCCAATCCGCCGTCGGTGGAGCCCGGAGGCGGCGTCATTTGCGTGAACACGGCCCATGACAGGCCCGCAAAGCCGTTAGAGAACAGCGAGAACAGGATGAGCGCCAGCCAGATCAGGCCAAGCGCGGTGGCTGCGTAGCAGAGAACGCGAATGGAGAAATCGCGGCGGCGACGGGAAGCGTAAAGAGCATTCATTTTCAGCCCCCCGCGCGGCGTTCAAGGCGCCGCAACATCAGACGGGCTGCGGCCAGAACGAAAAAGGTGAGAACGAACAGCAGCAAACCAAGCAGGATCAGCGCGGATTGATGCACGCCGTCGCTCTCGGCGAACTCACTGGCGATGGCCGCCGAAATCGTGGTGCCCGGCGCAAAGACCGAGCCGTTGATGCGGAACGAATTGCCTATGATGAACGTCACCGCCATCGTCTCGCCAAGCGCGCGTCCAAGCCCCAGCATCACGCCGCCGATCAGGCCGACGCGGGTATAGGGAATGACGACGTTCTTCATCACTTCCCACGTCGTGCAGCCAAGGCCGTAGGCGCTTTCCTTCAGCATCGGCGGCACGGTGGCGAAAACGTCGCGCGCGATAGCGGTGATGAACGGCAACACCATGATCGCCAGCACCAGCGAGGCGTTGAAGAGGCTGAGATAAGAGGGCGGACCTGCAAAGATCGTCCCCAGCACCGGCACTCCTTCAAACAGCGAGATCATGGCGGGCTGGAAATGATTGGTCAGGAACGGCGCGAGCACAAAGAAGCCCCACATGCCGTAAATGATCGAAGGAATACCCGCCAGCAGCTCGATCGCCATGCCGATGGGACGGCGCAGGGTCACGGGGCACAATTCGGTGAGGAAGATCGCGACGCCGATGCCGACCGGAGTGGCGATGGCCATGGCGATGAAGGCGGTCAGCAGAGTGCCGTAAATCGGCCCCAGCGCACCAAGGATCGGCTGCGGCTCAAGCTGCGGCGCCCAGCGGCTTGTCCACAGAAACTCGAACCCATAGGCCTGCATCGCCGGCCATGCGCCGGAGAACAGGGTGACGATGATGCCGCCCAGCAGCAGCAAAACACCCATCGCCGCGCTGCGGGTGAGCCAATAGAAGGTGCGGTCTCCAAGCTTGAAGCCTGCAAGCGCCCTGGCTCGCTGAGCCGTTTCCGCGCCAATGGGCGCCTGTTTCATGGCGATGTCAGTCACGGGCCCCCCTTCGGGCGATACTCTGGACGTCACGAACGGCTCCCGACAGGAAATGACGGAGCGGGCTCAATCAGCCCGCTCCGCTTCTTATATTACTTGGTCTGGATTTCCTTGTCCCACGTCTGCTTGATGAGCGAGACGACGGAATCGGGCATGGGGATATAATCCAGCTCCTCAGCCATCTTGTCGCCCTTCTCGAAAGCCCATGCGAAGAACTTCAGCGCTGCATTTGCCTGCGCCTTGTCCGCCGGATTGGCGTGCATCAGAATGAAGGTTCCCGCTGTAATCGGCCAGGACTGGTCGCCGGGCTGGTTGGTGAGGATCACGCGATAGCCGGGAGCCTTGGCCCAATCGGCATTGGCTGCCGCCGCCTGGAAGGTGGCGATCGTCGGCTGCAATGTCTTGCCAGCCTTATTGATGAGCGCCGTGTAGGTGAGCTTGCTCTGCTTGGCGTAGGCGTATTCCACATAGCCGATGGAGTTCTTCGTCTGGCCGACGTTGCCCGCCACGCCTTCATTGCCGCGTGCGCCAACGCCCACGGGCCATTCAACGGCAGTGCCGGAGCCAGCCTTCGCCTTCCATTCTTCGCTGACCTCGGACAGGTAGTTCGTCCACACGAACGTCGTGCCCGAACCGTCCGAACGACGAACGACGGTGATCGCGGCCTTGGGCAGGTTCAGCGTGGGGTTCAGCTTCTTGATCGCGGCATCGTCCCAAGTCTTGATCTTGCCGAGATAAATATCGGCGACCGTCGGGCCGTCCAGCACCATTTCCCCGGACTTGACGCCGTCGACGTTGACGATGGCGACGAGCGCACCCATGACCTGCGGCCATTGAACGAGACCGTCCTTCTTGAGCTGATCAATGTTCAGCGGGGCATCGGTGGCGCCGAAGGCGACCGTCTTGGCCTGGATCTGCTTGATGCCGGCGCCCGAGCCAATAGACTGATAATTCAGGCCAATGCCAGTCTCTTTCTTGTAGGCGTCAGCCCATTTCGAATAGATCGGGAAGGGGAAGGTCGCGCCAGCGCCTGTGATGTCGAGCGCGTTCGCCTGCGAGACCACGCCGAGGCCGGCGCCAAAAGCAGCGCCAGCGACGAGTGCGGTGCGGAAAAA